>NZ_BSEF01000011.1:0-201065 GCF_027925545.1 Sphingobium sp. BS19 | reverse complement strand
GTGTAGATATCCGTGCGTTCGGTGCTGCGCATGATCAGGACTCCCGTCCTGAAATCGCAAGGCTGGCCCTGCGATTTTGCGGCAACAGCAGGGCGCAAAGGCCATCGACGGCCCTCGAAACGAGGACACTTGCGATGTTACATACCTCATGCAGGCAGGTGCGATAATAGTTGATTTGCTGGAAAAAGGCCTGCTGCGGCGGCACGGCAATATAGTCCTGCGATGGCACGTAATAGGCTTTGTCGCCGCCTACTCTTACTTCGATGCCGCTGGCTTCGATCACTGCCTCGGCCAGCGGAACGACTTCGCGCTCGGGCAAGGGGAGGGCTTGCGGTGCAAGACCCGGCCTCAACCCTTCGCACTGTGCCAGATTGAAGACTGTAAAACGTTTCAAAAACGGAATGGACTTGGCATCTTCCCCTTGTTGCGCGGCCTTGCTCTTCTCGGCCTGCGGAATGAAGCGATCCGCATAGACGATGGTGGTTCCCTTCTCGCCCTTGCGCACGCACCCGCCCGCGTCCTGCGCTTGCCGAAAGGTCAGCCAGTCTTGCGAGGGATAGCTTTGTTCGATCACGGTGCCCCACAGGATGAGGATATTGACGCCCGAATAGGCGCGACCGGTCAGCGCGTTGCGCGGCAGGCCGGGCGAAAGCGCATTGGCCTGTCCCCAAGGCTGGACCCAAGGCAAACGCCCTTGCTCCAGTTCGCCGATGATGCGGCTGGTGACCTCGTCATAAAGGCTGGGCCTTTCGGATATGGGTTGTGGGGTCTCGGCGACCCGACGCATGGTGCTGGAACGCATGATGTTCTTCCTTCTACTTGCCTTAAAACAGCAGCGCCCCCGGAAAAGCGGGGGTGGGCGGCAGCATGCGACTGAAAAGGCCCGGAAAAGCGGGTGGCGGAACCGACAGGGCGCCCAACAAGGCGCACCCTGGAGCGTAAGCGGAACGGGTTGAAGCCACCTGCGACGGGCCTAGCCAGGCGCGCCGGCCACTTCCGTTTTTCGCAGGGAGCGGCCATTATCAACGCCGCCGCGCCGACGCGGCGACTGCCGACATCGCCTTATGGCAAGGATCGTCACTGTCAGGCCCAGACCCTTGCGGGCTGGGTTCCGGTCATTCTTGAAGATCGGGATAGAGCCCAACCGGCTTTGGCCGGGCCACTGTGAGCCACCCTGTTTTTATCTTGATCCGTGGCATCATTCAGGCAAATTGTTTGGCAAGGTCAGGATAAGGACCGCGCGATCGGCAGAGGCATGTATCTGGACAAGGACATCATCGCTCGAGGTGCGGCGTGAGGGACGTCGCCAAAAGCCCACGAGCAAGGAAAGGGCGCTTTCGCGGTCGAGCCGGTTGGGCAGGCTGCCGTGGGGCACAGCTGGAGAATGCATTCACAACAGATAGAGCCGCTTAGTCAGTCCATCCTCGAAGCGCTGTCGGTCGACGCCTTGCACGAAGCGATCGACAAGGTCGCCCATGCGCTTGGGTTCGATCGCTTTGCCCTGTCCGTCGAGCTTGGTCTTGGCGGAGATGCGGGGACCTCGGTTCTCGTCCACAGCTATCCGTCCAACTGGGCGGACATTTATATCGGCTTCAATCTGGCTGCGACGGACCCGGTACGCCGTGCTGGCGAAAACAGCCTTTCTGGGTTTCGCTGGCGGGATATCGGCCAGCTCATTCCGATGACAGCCTTAGAGCAGGTGACGTTCGACACCGGTCGTAAACATGGCATGGTGGACGGCTTCACCGTGCCGCGTCATCTGCCTGGTACCGTGACGGGAAGTTGTACGTTCGTTACCGCCACGGACCGCGCCCTGACAGACTATGAACTGATCGTCGCGGACGCGCTCGGCGCCTTGGCGATCGCTCAGGCAAGCCGGCTTTCCGGCTGGTGTCGTCCTGCATGTCGCGCCCGGCTCACAGACCGTCAGCGCGATTGCGTCCTCTGGGCCGCACGCGGGAAGACCGACTGGGAGATCGCGCGGATATTGGGGATCAGCCATGAGACCGTGATCCAGCATCTGAAGGACGCCCGCGAACGGTATGACGCGCGAAAGCGGGCATCGCTCATCTTGTATGCGCTGTTCGACGGGCTCATCAGCTTTTCCGACATCTTCCGCTGGCGGTAGTCATGCCAAGGCGGCAGCGTTGACAATGCCGCCCGAACGAGGTGCCGCCTCACTTAGGGCGGCACCTCCCCATTTCTTGGTATGGGCGGCAAGCGCCCTGAATGCTGTTGTGCGCGCGGGATCACGCTCGCCAAGGAACAGCCCATGTCAGGACAGACCGCCAAACCACATGACGTCGATGAGGACATGGCGCTGCGCGCCATGTTCCAGGCCCGCAAGGAAGTCTTCATCGACCTTCTAAAATGGGAGCTGCCGGTTCTTGCCGGACGGTTCGAGGTCGACCAGTTCGACACGGTCGATGCCGAATATCTGGTCCTGATCGACGCCGGGAGGCACCATCGCGCCTCGGCACGGTTGCTGCGTACGGATCGGCCGCACATCCTCGCCGATCTTTACCCGCATCTGTGTGCAGGGCCGGTGCCGCGCGGTAGCCATGTGCGAGAGGTTACCCGCTTCTGTCTCGATCGTCACCAACGCGCAGCCGATCGCCGGCTCGCGCGCAACCAACTGATCACAGCGCTCGTGGACCATGCGCTCGCCAACGGCATTGCCGCCTTTACCGGCGTGGCCGAACAAAAATGGTTCGAACAGATACGCTATTTCGGCTGGGCCTGCGAGGCGCTCGGCCAGCCCGTGGGGCACGGGCCGCGCTGGCTGACGGCGCTGCATATCGTCATAGACGACCAGACGATCAATGGACTGCGCAAAGCCGGCATTCACGCGGCTGAACATTTTACGCTGCACGCGCCGCGTCGGAACCCAGCATGAGGACCGCGCGCGACGCAAACATGCCGAACGCCGCACAGGCCTGGACGGAACGGCTGCTGGCCAACGGCTATTGCATCATAGATGGCGCGCTGCCGGTCGAGACCATCGCTGCGCTCGCGGCAGACCTCGATCCGGTATTCCAAGCAACGCCGTTTTGCCAAGGTCGGTTCTACGGGGAGAAGACGAAGCGGTTCGGCAGCCTGCTTAAACGCTCCGATCATGCCGCCGCGCTCGTGCTGCACCCCGTCATCAGATTCATTGTCGAAGCGGCGCTGGGCGGAGCGTGCGACAGGATCCAGCTCAATGTGGCGCAGGGAATAGAGATTCATCCTGGCGAAGCGCGGCAGTTGCCGCACCGCGACCATGACATGTGGCAGGGGGAGAAGGGGGGCCATGAATATCTGGTCAACGTGATCTGGCCGCTGACGCCCTTCACGCAGGACAATGGCGCGACGCTCATATACCCCGACAGCCACGGCCCAGTCGGCATGGCGCGCGAGGCGCTGTGCGATCCGATCGCGGCTGAATGCCCGCCGGGCAGCGCGATCTGCTTTCTTGGATCGACGGTCCATGGTGCGGGCGCCAATAGTAGCGCGCAGGCACGGCGCGGGATTGTGGTGGGCTACTGCCTAGGGTGGCTCAAGCCCTATGAAAATCAGTGGCTGGCTTACCCTCCGACGACAGCACGGCGCTTTCCGCCCGATCTTGCAGCCCTGGTTGGCTATGCCCAGCATCGCCCCAATCTTGGCAATTATGAGGGGCAATGTCCTTCGATCCTGCTGCGCGACCATGTTCCTGAGAATGTCGGCCCGGTCGATGCCTTGCGCCCCGATCAAGTTGACCTTCTTGCCGGCTTTGTTGCTGATGCGGTGCCGCAATGAGCCCCGCGCACGTCCTTGAACCCACCTATGATGCGCTCCGCAGGCGGCTGATCGCCGGTGCCTGGCCGGCGGGCCAGCGCCTTGAGGCAGGCAAGCTGGCGCAGGATCTGGCTGTGAGTATGACACCTGTGCGCGATAGTCTCAATCGCCTGACCGGCGAACGACTGGTCCGTGCGAGCGCGGGCGAGGGCTTCCAGGTGCCTCTGCTCGACGCGACCGAACTCGTAGCGCTGATAGACTGGCATCAGATGTTGCTCGAGCTGGCGTTGCGCGCCCTCGAAGCCGGCAATGGGACGTTCGATATGCCGCATGGACATAATGGCGTTGCGGAACATAGTGCGATCCTCTTCGGCGCGATCGCCGCTTCGTGTGATAATCCGGAGCTGGACTGGGCGATTGGCAACGCCGCCGCCCGTCTTGGACCCTATCGCCGCATCGAAGAGATGTTCCTTGCCGATGCGAGCGCAGAAATCTCGCGGATCGAGACGCTGGCCCGGGCTGGCAGTTGGGAAGCCATGAGCCACCTCGTCCAACATTATCATGAAAGGCGGCACCGTCTGGCGCCGCAACTTGCGCATGCCGCGCGCGAAAGATGAAGGCTGATCCTGTATAAGAGGTCGAAAAACAGCCGTGTGGAGCGACACAGCAGCGGCATATGTCGGGTGTCGCCACAGCGTGTCGAAGACGATTGAAGTCCCTGCCGGAACAACGCCGTTAACGCATTGCCCGCAGCTACCCGTTATAGCCTATGGCTTCTATGCCATTCGAAAAGCCATGGGGGTTTCAGATCGACGCATGACGGAGCCGCAATTCGACCGTCTGACGCCGCGCGAGGGCGAATGTCTGCGAATGGTGCGGGCGCTCAAAAGTTCCGAACATATCGCCCGCGAACTCGGCATCGCGCCGGGTACGGTCAATGGGTACATACGTGACGCGGTCGCCAAACTGGGTGCGCATGATCGCCGGCATGCGGCGCTGCTCTACGCCGAGCATCTGGCGAGACAGGACGCTGCGAGCCACCCAAACGACCCCGAGATAATGGGGGGCGATTTGCTAGGGATAGCCGACCGGGTCGACGTTGCTCCAATGCGATCGTACGCCGAAGACGCACAGCTGACACTGTCCGATGTCGTTCCAGGCGAGAGGCGGTCCGTCACCCCGCCTCGCGGGCGGGTCGGACTTGGCCCACTTGTACGCGAAGTCCTCGATGGGACGAGACCGGATGAGATGACGCTGGCGACCCGGGCCCTGTTTACCCTTGTCGCGGCGGTCGCGATCGGCTTCTGCTTTTTCGCGATCAGCGCCAGTGCTGGCATGCTGTTCAGCATCGCCGACTTTCTCCGCCGCCTCGCCTCCTGACACGTCCTCGCAGCGACATCACCTCAACCCGCGCCACTATGTTGGCGCGGAAGGAGACCGCGCATGCCAAAGCCTTCCGACCATCCCATTTTCGACGGTATCATGACGATTGCCGCTGCCGTCCAGACCGCCGAGCAATCGGCCGATACCGGCATCATCTCTACCGCTGAGCTCATCATCGCGACGCTGAAGACGCAGAATGACCATGGCCTCGCCCCCAGTCTCGCCGAGCCAGCGCTGGTTAAACTCCGGCGCGCAATGGATGCGCATCTCGAGGGACGTACCGCGATTGTTGAAGCCCATGCCGAATATCGCAGGATCGCCGCGTCGCTGGGCGCGACACCGACCAGTTTCGGTCCGACCTGGCCTTGTACGCAGCGCAGCGTAAGAACGACCACGCCCCTGGCTGCTGCTGCCTGACGCCATTGCCAGAGCAAGAGACGGGACAGTATGTTCGGGTCCGATGATCCTTCTGGCCTTCCTAATCCTGTCCGTTGCGTGTTGCGGCTATGCCGCCATACGCGGCGGCAGTCCCGAAAGGCTGACGGCGGCGATCTTCGTGGCGGGCGTCATGGCGTCGGTCCTGATCTCAATCCGCATGCCGCCGCCGCCGGATGGGTTCCAGTCAGCGATCTTCGTCGTCGATACGGTCATGCTTTTCGCGCTTGGCTCGATCATGTTGCTCGCGCGCCGATATTGGCCGATTGCCATCACGGCGTTCCAACTGCTGGCGGTGATCGGGCATCTGATCCGGCTGCTGGACCCGCAGATCGTGCCGGTGCTCTATTGGGTCGCCAACGCCTTCTGGGCCGTGCCACAGATGATCGTGCTGGCGATTGCGACGCGGCGGCATCAGGCTCGGCTATCGAGATTTGGCGCGGACCCCTCCTGGACGCGGCCAGCGATGGTCGACCGTACGGGCTAGGCCTGTTCTGGCTCAAATCGCGCCTCACCGGCGCAATGGCGGCGCTGCGGCACGAGCATGCTCTTTTCCTGTTCCTCGATAGTCGGTATCGCCCCGTCGGTGCGATGGTGGTGAGCCAGGGAAAATGTGACCATGTTACGCTACCTGTGAACGGTGCGCTGGCGACGGCGCAGGGCCTGTGCGCATCGGCCATGATCGTCGTGCACAATCATCCGTCCGGCATCCTTCAACCCAGTCGGGAGGATGTTGCCGTAACCGCACTGCTGATGCAGCGCGCCCGAGAGCAAGGTATCGTCCTGGTCGACCACTGGCTGGTTGCAGGCAATCGGTCACGATCGATTCTCCGCGCCGCCGGACAGCGTGCGCCCATGGCTGGGGCCAAAGCGGGCATGACGCTGCGCGAGCGGTCAAGGCCAGTATTCGCAGGTGTCGATGCCGACAGCCGCACACCGTCAAAGCAAATCCTGGCCCAGACGATCTCCCCGACCGATATACGAAGCGAGGACGCCGCGTTCATCCGCGCTTTGGTTGCGGTGCGCCGACGGCGCATGGAGCGCCTCGCAATTTCGCATATGGGTGAGCCGGCGTGGGACATTCTCCTCGACGTCTATGCCTGCCAGCTGGAGGGCATCAGGCTGCCGATTACGGCCGTGGGGATTATGGCGGCCATTCCCGCCGCCACCGCCCAACGGTGGATCAAAAGGTTGACACAGCAGGGCATGTTGGTGCGCGTCGCCGACGCGGGTGATCGACGGCGAGCCTATATTTCACTTGCGCCCGGTACGTGGGAAGCGATGCGCGCATGGCATGCAGATGTGCGCCAACAACTGTCGGAATGATGAGGACAGCGACCATCACCCGTCGCAATCCGCGCATAGTAAGAGATGCGCCCGTCCGGTCATTACGGGTTGGACCGTCGGGCAAGCATCGCTAGGGTAAGTGGCATGCGGACTGATCTCGATCATCTTCCTGGCGACAAGCAGCGTGAACTTGAGCGCGTCGTGCAGATCATCTTCCAGGAATTCGAAGATGCGCTGGCGCTGGCCAAGCATCAGTGGAAAAAGCGCGGCCGGATCGAGAAGATCATACTCTATGGCAGTTACGCGCGCGGCGGGTGGGTCGACGAGCCGCACACGGCCAAAGGCTATCAGTCCGATTTCGACATCCTCATCATCGTCAACGACAAGCGTCTAACCGACCGGGTCGATTATTGGCTCAAGCTCGAAGACAGGTTCAACCGCGAATTGGCGATCACCCATGCGATCCGCACGCCTGTCAATTTCATTGTCCATAGCCTCCAGGAGGTAAATGACGGGCTGGCCCACGGCCGCTACTTTTTCATGGACGTACGCCAGGACGGCATCGCGCTCTACCAGTTCGACGACAGCGAACTGCATGTGCCCAAGCCAAAGACCCCTGATCAGGCACTCACCATGGCGCGGGAATATTTCGAAGAATGGTTTCCGGCGGCGATGAAGCGCTACGAGAGCGCGCAATTCTTGATCTCCAAAGACTATTCAAAACAGGCGGCCTTCGATCTCCATCAAACCACTGAAAGCTTATATCATTGCGTCCTATTGGTCTGCACGTTCTACACGCCGCACGTCCATAATATAGGATTTCTACGGACTCAGGCCGAACGACTGGATTTGCGTTTGGTCGATGCATGGCCGCGGGAGCGGCGGGCAGATCAGGCGCGCTGGGAAAAGCTCAAAGAGGCTTATGTAAAAGCGCGCTATTCAAAACACTATCGGATCAGCACAGAAGATTTGAACTGGTTGGCGCAGCACATCGAAAATTTGGGTGCGGTTGTGCATGCCATTGCTCAGGAACGTGTTGGAGAGCTGGAACGGGCCATTGCGGCTTAGTCAGCGGCCATATTGCTAGCCAACGGAATGGCCGCCTTTGGAACATTCGCGACAGTCGGCTTTGGAGCACGGCCATTCGATTAGCGGATGTTCACAACAGGTGGCCGGACGAAAAGCCCAAGACAGCAAGCGCCTCATCTCAGTCATGGCCGGCCCCGACACCGCTGCCTGAAAGCTGCCTTTCATTGAAGTCGAGTGAGGCATCGTCGCGCACCTCATGCCAGTGGTTACGGCATTAGTTGAATTTGGCCGCTAAGCATCTGGTCGTTTATGTGACGTCGCTCGAGCTCTGGTTTAGGGCGAAAAGAATCTATCGTGTCTTGCCGCTTTAAAAAGTCCCTATGGACGGTAGCCTACGAGCATGACCACGCTCCTCGCCGATTCGAACGCGCTTCGAAATCCCGATCTTCGCGCATATTTGAGCGCGTCGCGCGATCATCACATCGCCCTGTCCGACTTGACCTTGGTCGAGATGCGCAAACGGAATGCACTCTCGACCTCGCGGGAGTCCCTGCGAATCACATCCTGTTTTCCGGGACAGGTGTTCGTGTTGAAACGGACTCACGAGCTTCTAGATTTCAATATCGCATCAGCCACTGACGTCGATCTTTTGTTCGATCATGAGGCTGGCATGGAACTTGAGAGCATCTCCAAAAGCTTGATGGCGTTGCCGCCGTCAGAATCGCTGAAGGCTCGGATGCCTGAACTCGAACGGGAAGCGGTCAACCTCATCGCGGAATTGGGCAAACAGATGGAAGGTCTGGAAGAGGCGCTAGTAGACATCACGAACGAATTTAAGCAGCCACAGATCAAGGAGCTGCGAACCGGTCGGAATGTGAGCGACGAGACGCGCAAAATCCTGTTCCGTCTCTTAAAGGAGACGACGGCCCGGTTCTTCCTCGACAATCAGCCTCAGCCCCGACGCACGGGTATCATGCTGTCCAAGGCGCGAGGCATGTTTGCGTTCCGGTACTCGCTCTGCATGATGATCTACTACATCCTGTGGATGCAAAATGGCCGGCAGACCGGGCGTGCCGAGCGCTTGCGCCTCAACGACGTCATTGACATGCAGCTTGCGGCACTCAGCACATATTTCAGCGGCGTGCTGAGCGGGGACGCGTTGGTGTGGAACACGTCTCGCGCGGCACGGGCCATTCTTCGGCGATATGATGCCTATGTGGGCGAGGATTGGGTACTTCCCGTAAAGCTGGGCGGCGCCGAACCGGTTTAGCCGAAAGGTCGCCGACGAAAATGCGCGAGATGGGCCAGCCGGCGTCCGAAAGCGGCAGTAATCCGTCCGTCGGCCCGGCTTCATGTTAGGAACGCGTCCGTTCGACGAGATCTAATTTTGCAATCCTGCGAGTTCGAAGGTCAAAGGATCGAGTTCGCCGTCGTAGCTGGCAATCATTGCCGGGAGGAATGTATCACGCTCGATGCGTTCGAATGCAAACGGATATGCGTCGCCGACATCCGACGGCGTGCGTTCCTGCTGCCGAAATGGCGGCACGCCCCGACTTGGACCTCGTCGACGCCATCGATTCGCTGAAACGATGGAGCATCGAAGCACCGCATGTGGATTGGATCGCCAAGTTCATTGACGAACTGGAAGTGCTCGGAACCCATTTTGCGGATTGCTTCGATGAGCAGCCCGGGTTTGACCGTCTCTGGTCTCTTGCACACCCTAATCGTTCGCCGCGAATGGTGCCCGAGCGCTTCGAGCTCCGCCGACCCAGTACCGGAACTATGTGGCGAAAGGTGGCGGGTGCTGAAGCTGCGCCCGAGCTTGAGGCAGCGTTTCTTGAAGGCTTCGAGCGCGTGGATGCTGCATATCGCGAAGTGCTTGCGGCGCTGGCTTCCGCGATCGCCGGGCATCTCTCGGACGAGCTTGATGGGCTTCTCGCAGAATATTCTGCCGCTAAGCGCGCCGCCGCAGTGTTCGACTTCGACGATCTGCTCCGGATCGCGGTAGGACTGCTGCACAATCACCCCGTGGTGCGCGCGGCACTTTCTGCACGTTTCGAACATCTGCTCGTCGACGAGTTTCAGGACACCGATCCTGTTCAGTGCGACATCATTTTCCGGATCGCAGGAAGCGATCATGCCGCACGTTGGGAGGAGGTGCCTCAACGACCCGGTGGACTGTTTCTGGTCGGCGACCCCAAACAATCCCTGTTCCTTTTCCGGGGTGCTGCTATCGAAAGCTATCACGCTGCGAAGACGGTGATTGCCAAGAACTTTCCCGCCAATATCCTTCAGGTAACGGCGAACTTCCGGACCGTCGGACCGATCCTTGATTATGTGAATGGTTGCTTCGAGAGCGCGCTTAACGAGCCGGGGCAGCCGGGCTATGTTGCGCTCCACGCAACGCGCGACGAACCGCGCCATGCTCTTCCATGTGCCGTGCGGCTTCCCGTGCCGCTTCCCAACGATCCCAGAATGCCGGAAATTCGAGACACCGAAGCAGAAGCCGTGGCAGCGGCCTGCGAGCGGCTCATCGGCGGCCTGGATCTCCGCGAACCCAACGGGTGCGTGCGAAAAGTTCGCGCGGGCGATATTGCCTTACTTGCGCCGGTCGGCGTCGATCTCTGGCGCTACGAACGCGCCTTGCAGAGGCGGCGGCTTCCTTTCGCATCCAAAGCAGGCAAAGGATTCTACCGGCGTCAGGAGGTACAAGATCTGGTGAGCCTCACGAGGTTACTTGCCGATCCCGACGATACACTTGCGCTCGGGGCATTTTTGCGAGGTCCGCTCGTTGGATGCACGGACGAGGCAATCCTCGATGCGACCTGGGCATTGCCGCGCATGGAAGGGGCTCGACGACCATATTTGTCGCTGCGGACGCCACCAGAGAACGTCCAGAACGATGAAGTCCGGGGCGTACTCGAAATCCTTCGCGCACTGCGTGCACGGGTTCCGTATACGACCCCCGCACAACTGCTGATGGAAGCGGTCGAGCTGTTGTCCGTCCGGGCTATTCTTACCCGCCGCGAACCACGGAGAGCCAGCGCGGCGAATGCGAATGTCGATCTCTTCCTCCAACGGGCCGAGGCCTACTCCGTGCGCGGCCTGCGGCGCTTTGCGCAGGATATCTCGGGAGCGTGGTCAGATGAAAAGCGAGCCGACGAAGGCAGGGTTGATGCTGACGGAGAAGCTATAGATATCGTCTCAATCCATAGCGCTAAAGGCCTCGAATGGTCGATTGTCATCCTGATCAATATGGCAAGCAAACCGCGCGGTTTAGACACGATAGTTCATCGGGCTTCAGACAATACCCTTCACTGGACCGTAGGTGGAATCGCTTCGCCAAAGCTTGCCGAGGCACTTGACATGCAGGGCCGCGAGTTGGCGCGCGAGCGCGCGCGGCTGCTCTATGTCGGATGCACGCGGGCAAAAGATCTACTCATCATCCCGCATGTCGGTGCCGCCGCGCAAGGTTCCTATGCCCGTGCGGTTGACCTCGACTACGGAGCACTTCTTGAAATCGACCTTAGTAGTGTAACTGGCGCGCGGCTGGCGGTGGACCGTGGGCCAGAGAATGCTCAGGATGACGCGATGTTTGTTGCCGAGGCTGACCGCATCACTGATGTATCGACACCAATCATGTGGCTGCGGCCGAGCCTGCATGACGCCGACCGGACCGAGTGGGGAGACCCCGATGATGCAGAGGATTTTAGTACCGTTGTTGCGACCGATATTGTGGGGGCAGGCCGGCTCCGCGGTCTGCTCATGCACAAGCTTATAGAAGAGGTGCTTGGCGATCAGCTCGATGAAATGCCCCGTCCGGTCCAAGAGCGTGCGGAAGCGCTTCTCGCTGAGCTTGTCTCGGGTGACGAAGACGGACCGATCCCTGATTGCGCCGAGGTCGCCCGGACCGCGCTAAGCGCTCTCCAGATTCCAGAGATCGCGGCGCTGCGGCCTTCACTTGTTCCTGAGATTTCCCTCTTTGCGTTCGTTGATAGCAGCGACGGCGCGAAACCGCTCGCCGGTCGCGCCGATGCTCTCGTTGTCGAAAATGGGCTTGTAACCGGGGTGATCGATTGGAAGAGTGACGTAGCGCCCGACGAAAAGGAACGCCAGGCTTATGCCGAACAACTTCGGCTCTATTTGATGGCAACCGGCGCGCCGCGCGGTGCGCTTGTCTATGCCAGCACCGGCATTGTGCGGTGGATCGAGGCGTAACCTGTCACGATAGACTTGGCCATCTGCGACTATGTGAGCCTGCTTTCGCGACCTTCATTCTAAAAGCAGACTGGCTGCAAAAGGCCAGTTTTGATTGCACATGGCCGGAAAGCTGCCCTTCCGCACCTAGGAATCGGAAATTGGCGGCTGAGGGACCGAGAAGGGTCGGTTGTACCATTTCACGATACCGCCAGACACTTACTCTCAGCCTAACAAATCCCCGACCTTCACGCCAAGGAAGGTGGCCAGTTTGTCTACGACTTCGATCGTTGGATTGCGCGCACCGCGTTCAAGGTCACTGACATAGGTGCGGTGAATAGCAGCGTCGAATGCAAACTGCTCCTGACTGAGCTGCCGCTCTTGACGAAGGCGCCTCAAATTGGCGGCAAGGCGGCGTCGGATATCCACGCGCTAACCCTGCGAGGGTGTCGACGATCCATCTATAGACGATCAGAGACAATTGACTTGACTTGTGCCGCGCTGTCGAGCGCAAAGCATGTCACTGATCGACGACAGAAGGGCGCGCGTATGACAATGCTGGTAGTGGACGAAGACGGCGAGGCGCGGCTCGTGCATCGGGTGCCGCCCGGCGAAGCGCGGCGTGAACATGTGCTGCGCGATCTGATCGCCGCGCACCGGCAGTCGAATGGCAGATTTTGGCCAATACGCGCACGTCAGTTCGTTAGGCTCTGACTAACCACGATTGGGGACAGTCTTGAAAGTCCGCTTGTTACCATATGCATTCTCCGCGCGGCTGATGAGCAAGAAATTGAATTTGTAGCTCAACGTCAATGCAAAGTTGCGCACACCGCTACACTTCCTAAAAATGCCCGTCACGCGTACAGCTACGTAGATGGCGCTACTGCCGACTGTTTTGGCAGAATGACTTGGACTCGGCGATTGCGCTGACGCCCCGCCTCGTCGTCGGATCCATCAGAATTGATGTTCGGACCAGCGGGGCGAAGCTCTCCTAATCCAATGGTATTCAGCCGTGCGGAATCGACACCCTTTTCGACCAGATAGGCTTTAACGGCTTCCGCGCGCGCCTCCGAAAGGCGTTTGTTATAGGCGTCATCGCCGCGAGCGTCGGTGTGGCCTTCAATCACAATCTTTCCAGCCGCACCGGCGGCAATTAGCTGCGCCAGACGATCAAGCGTTGACTCCGCTTCTTCACGTATCGTCGCCTTGTCAAAATTGAAGGTAACGTCACCCGGCAGCGAAACGAGAGTTCCGCGATCGGTATCGACCGCGCCGAGTTCGGACCGCAATAGCTGAACAGCGCTTAGGTTGCTCGTCGCGCGACCTGCGGATCCGAATTGCGATCCTCCGCCGGTGGCAGCGCCGAAGCGGCCCGTCGGAAGAGGTCGCATATTTGATAGTGCGGACACTTCGGACGTCACGGTGCCGCGAGATCCGTCTAAGGGCAGTACCACTTCCAAGCGCGGGTTACGCGTGTATTCCCCACCCGAATCATGTTCATTCAGAACTATCGTCGCTGTGCCGGAGGACGGCAGCCGCCCTGAGAATATAAGTAAACCGTCCATTGCCTTGCCGGGCTGTACTGCCAGATCAGGATTGGTCGGCGATTGAACGAGCATTAACTTCTCGCCGCTATCGGTTACGATATAGCTTTTGTCGGAAAGGGCATCGAGCTCGATTTCACGATCGCGGCCGTTCATCACCCGAATGGCGACCTCGGCGCGTTCTCCAGAACCACGAACGGACAAAACTTGCAGCACCACTCCGCTGAGATGCGCCACCTGTGCATCCACCTGGGCGCCGTCACCGCTGCCGCTTACGCTGTTGCAACCCGCCAGCGCGGCCACTGCGGCAACTTTCCATACTGCAACACGGCTCATTTCGGTGCGTCCGTCAACGGCAGATCGATCCGGAAACCCGGTGTTGTACTAAATTGGTTGTCGCCCGAGGACTGTTCGTTGAGCACCATCACGCCGGTGCGGACCTTTGGCAAACGACCTAGAAATACCAGCTCACCCTCGAATGTCTGACCTGCTGGAACAGTAAGGCGAGTGTTGCTGACGGGCGGAGACAGGAACAGCCGCTCGCCGCTTTCGAGTAACAAGAAACCGTTACGATTGTTTGGGAATCGGTTTAAGTCAATTTCGCGGTCCCGCCCATTTATTACGCGAATGCCGACGGCGGTATCAGTTTGGCGCGATTGCAACGACGTCGCCTGTAACACGACCCCATTGGGGTGGGCGACCTGGATCTCGAGCGCCTTTGCTTGGCCACCATTCCACAAAGTTGAACCTCCGGAATTGTTGGCAGCACCTGCGTCAGCCGCATTGTCCGTGACAATTGCAGTCCTATTGCCATCCGGATTCTGATCGCAGGCACTAAGTGCGAGACCGGAAGCAAGCAGGACAAGGAATTTCGCTGGGTTCATATCAAGTCGCCACTCCCACTTTCATCATACGACCAACGTCTTCGCATAAGAAAGGTGCCGATGAGGGGATGTAAAGTGCCATTTATCTTGGCGATAATAGTTCATACCGGCGAACTGCACGATATCGGCGGCGAGCGGTTGCCCGTCGGCTACATGCGGCGCAGTCTGTGAGTTTCGGTCGTTCTACCGGCCGGCATGCCATTCCGCGACCGGCCGCTGAACTGAAGTTCTCAGGCCAATAACTCTGTAGAAACACATCGCGCTTCTAGAACTAAGCGGCCAACGGCAGCTCGCGCGTCACTTTCAAAGCCTCTAATGAAAGCAGGGTCACGGTCAGTGCTGGTGCGCGGCTGGCCTCTGATCCAATTGCGTTGGCGGAAAGCTGGACAAGGCCATCGATCGCACCTGGGTCTTTGAGCTCCAGGTTGGGGGCTGGTTGGATGTCATTCACCTTGATGGTCACGATGCCTGTAACCTCGTCAACGAGGAGGCCGGCGCGCTTTTGGGCAACTTCTACGACAAGCACGCAAGAGCGAGCATGGGTGTTGGTCCGACCCGATCCAAGTCTTTCGCTCAGGTCCAGTATGGGAACAGATATGCCGCGTAAATTAACCACGCCACGGACATAGGAAGAAGTTCCCGGAATCGGGGTAGGCTCTTCCCATTCACGGACTTCGATCAGCAGGAGGATATCAATTGCGAATACTTGATCTCCTACCTTGAAGGTAATAATCTTTTTATCACCGGCATTGACCTGAGCTTGGCTGGTCATAATCTTCTCCGTACATTAGGCGCGAAGTTGGGGCTGACGAGTGTATCTGATCAGCCCCAAAGCGTTTTAGAATTTAGCCCGGTCACCCGTTCGCACAAGCGCCTGAACAGCGGCCGCAGGCAGCGGCTTGATTGTTGACTTACTTACCTCGCGCTTAGGCTTCATTGCCGCGATCTGCTGTTCACGAACCCTGCTGTGGCTATGCGGTTCGACGTTGAATCTTGCGGCCTGTTCGGACAGTGCCAAAACCTCCTGCGATAGATTTCGCGCAGCGGCCGAGGTTTCTTCCACCATCGCCGCATTTTGCTGAGTCGCAGTATCCATTGCTCCAATCGCGGCGGAGATCTGTGTCACCGCCGATGCCTGGGCCTGATTGTCGGCGGCCATGCTTCGCAACAGTGCGTGTACCTCGCCCACATCGCCGCTGATATCGGACAGCGCACTATCCACGCGCTGCACCATGCCCACCGCCGAGCCGATGTCGGTTTGCGTAGCGGTGAGCTGGTCACGGGCGCGCCCCGCCTCTTCCTCGGCACGCATCGCGAGGGCGGAGACAAGGTCGGCAACCACCGCGAAGCCCCGGCCCGCGTCGCCAGCGCGCCCGGCCTCGACCGCAGCATTCATCGCCAGCACGCGCGTCTGGAACGCGATCTTGTCGAGTCCCTCGATCACGCTGTCGATGCCCTTGGCGCTGTCCGACACGCGGTTCATCGCCTGCATCGCCTCGTCAGCGATCGAGCGACCGCCCGACACCGTAGCGATGGCACCATCGGCGCGCACCAGTGTGCTGTCGGCCGAAGTGGCGGTCGCCTTGAGGCGGTGATCCATCTGCCCCATGGCAGCGGCGGTTTCCTCTAGGCTGGCGGCATTCGACTCAGTACGGCGGGCCAGATCTTCGCTCGCCTGTGCAATTTCGGACGAACCCGTCTTGATCGCTGCGGCGGACTCGATCACCGATCCGATCAGTTCGCGCAGATTGGTGATCGCCTCGTTGAAGTTTTGGCGCAGCGTGGCGTAGGCTGGCGGGAACTCGGCAACGATCATAGCCGTCAGATCGCCGCGCGACACCTTGTCGAGATTATGGCATATCGTCTCGGTGACGAAGTTCTGATCTTCCTGGGCCTTCGCCGCTTCGGCATCGGCGGTCTGCTTCTGGTGGGCATTCTCGCGAAAGACGAGCATCGCTTTTGCCATCAAACCGACTTCGTCCGTTCGACCGAGCGCCGGCACTTCGACTTGGACGTCGCCATTGGCGAGCCGGGTCATCACGCCTGTCATCCCGACCAGCGGGCGAACGATCGCGCCGGCGAGCAGCCACGCCATCGTCCCGGCGATCAGCACGGCGCCGAGAGCGCCGACGATCACGGCGATCATGGCGCCGTTCTTGGCGGCTGTCATTGCCGCCCGCTGCTCGGCCATGACCTTCTGCTGGCGGACCTTGATTTCGGCGCTGAGCGCGCGAACCTTGGGCAGCTGCTTGCGGCCCGATACCTCCTGTGCCGTGGCGCGCGTCGCCGGGTTGCGCGCCAGCGAGATCAACTCTGCAAAGCGCCGATTGTTGAGGTCGCTCACTTCGGCGCGCAGATCGCGCACTCGCTGCTTCTGATCTGGCAACGCGGTTCCAGTCTCGAAGTTTTTCGCCGCGGTTTCGAACGCATCGATGTTCGCCTTATACTCGCCGAGCATTTCCTCGCGACCGAGCATCGCGAAACCGCGCAGCGCGTTCTCCTGCTGGATGACCGCGCCCAGCATGGCCTCCCCCTCCTGCGCCATCCTGATGCTGTTGGCGTTGGATTCAGAAACCGTCGCGAGGGTGCTCAACGACCAATAAGTATACGCGCCGGACGCGACTACGACCAGGATAACGGCCGCAAACGCGGCGATCAGCTTTCCTGACAAATTCAAACGGTCGACGATGGACATTCTTGGATCCTCTACAGCGAGCTTCAAAAGACGATTTGGGTGCGCAGCACGAAGGTCGTGCCGTGATCGGTGTGTGGCCCGGTGCCGGTCATCTGCCGGTCTGGCGCCATGCGCCATGCGGTGGCGTTGACCATCACGCGCATCAGGCTGCTGAGGTACCAATTGACCCCGCCGGTGACGCTCGATCCGGTGTTGCGGAAACCCGGCATATTGAACTGAATATCCTCATAGCGGGTGGTGAGTTCGACTTGCCCCGACCCACCCTGAAACACCGAGCGCCTGACGCTGGGGCGCCCGATGCTGCCGGTCGCGGCCGCATAGACCGGCGCCTGGCCGGTCACGAACCAGCCGGCGGACAAGCTCTTCGCGGTGGTGCGCGCGTCCTCCTGCGGCAGATCGATCCTGCGGCGACCGGCTTCGCCCATCATCCATACCGGGCCGAGCACGCCGCCGGCCTCCAGCCCGACACCGCGATCGCCAGTCGCGCCGGGCAACGGCGGCGACGGCAGAACCGTACGCAGGTTGAGGCCATAAGCGACATTAGTGTTGGCCCCCAATGTGCGGGTACCGCCGGTGAACTTCTCGTCGAACGTCCAGGCACCGAGATGCAGGATAGCACCTGTGCGCTTGATAGGATTCCAGTGCGCGCGCGCTAGGATCATCCGGCTGTCGGTCTGCGGATGCCGCGCGTCTAGGTCGTTCCCCGTCACCGCGAACGAGGCGTGCCAGGTGGTGCCGATCAGTCGTGCCTGCGCACCCAAGCCAAGGCCGCCGCGATCGGGCGCGATTGCGCTCGCCACGAAATTAGGCTCGGCAAAGGGCAGCGCCTCGCCGCCCGAGCTGCCTTCGACGCTACGGTCGTTCTGAAGATTGCCGGCCAGCACGTCGGCGCCGACGCCAGCGATCTTGCCGCGCCAACCAACGTAGGCCCATAGAATGTCAGGGTCACTGCCGGCGAATTCTGTTTCGACCTGGTAGACCAATGCGTTGGCGACAGTTCCGGCAAAGCCGAGATGCGCGGCGCGCACGTCGCTATCCCGGCGGTTGCGCAAGTGATCGCTCGCGCCGTTCGTGGAGGCGATATCTACGATCAGTTGCCCGAGCGGGCGGAGGGTTGTGCCGCCATCGGCCGATACAAGGACGGGAGAGCCGTTACGCCATTCAATCCGGCTTCCCGATGGCTGGCCCGAATGGGGCGTGTTTGCATCCTGGGCACTGCCGCCCGGGCTGGCTGCGGAGGTCGCCGGTACGGCATTCCCTATTGTGTTTTGTGGCACGGTGGTGACAGCCGCAAGCGACGTGCTCTGCAACAGCAGCGCGGAACAGAGGCAGGTTAAATCCATCACGGGCGTCCCAAACGCCCAGCGGACACAATGCCCACTCATCTGAAACGTCTTGGACGTAATATAGATTGATGCCGCGACCGGTTGTGGTTCTCGCCGGCTTTTTTATCGATACGCGCTATCAACTCGAGCTTGAGACTTTAGTCGCGTCCTGCGTGCCATAAGGAACGCCTTGGTATAGCAACGTTTTATTTCGAAGGGTAGTTTGTCTCAATCAAGATGAATTGCTATCGCAGGTTCCGTTTCGCACTATTACCGGTTTCGGAAGTTCGGGGCTTCCCCCGTTCTCCATTTCTTTTGGAAAAGGCTGGGGGCTGTTGATCTGACCGAGCTAACGCCTGTTCCAAGCAAGTAAATCGTCGATTTGGTACAACCGAATGGAATCGGCGGTCGACCGTAACCTTTCTTATTGGCGGATGAGAAGCGCAAATCCGCATGAATGACCGCTTCCGAGAGATTGAAATCGACCGCTAAAAGAGCAGGGGTCGCTTTTAGGTGCCCGGTTGCTAACTAACCCTGGATTGCGGGTTTCAGCGTAAGCTGACATTCCCACTCGCACATTGGGACGGCGTGAGTTGGTCGAGAGTCGCCGGTCTGAAAGAGTTGCACCCCGTGTTTGCAGCCGCTAACATAGCTGTCGTTCACGGCCTGATTTCCGCTTGTCAAAACTTGCCGTACATTCAGGTGCTGGACGCGAACCGCGAATGGCCATCTCTGGGACTTAGCCGCCGTTTCGTGAGCAGTGGTCGAAAGACGAGCTTTGCCGAAAGCGGTCGATGACCGATAGGCTAAGGCGAATTCGATTTCCAGCTCGTCCCGCGCCCTCATCGATCGAGGCGGACACGAAGGCGTCGTGCACGCTCCTTGAAGGCGCGGTCGCCACCTTCGAGAATGTCGCACACATGCTTCCGCATCTCCGCGTTTTCGAGGCCACCGGACAGATACCGGATGGGCGGCAGCTTGCCGGGCGTATGAGTGCCGGAAAACGCGACGATGACCTGATCGGCGTCCGTGTTGACGACGAGGTTCGCGTTGTGTGTCACCATAATGACCTGACGAACGTTCTTTGCGTCTATGAACAGCTTGACCAACTCGTCGAAGATGGACTTTGGATCGAGGTTTTCCTCCGGCTGGTCAATGATCAGCGGGCGGTCGTCGCTGTCGTCCAAGGCAAGATAGAGCAGCAGAAGCACGATGCCGCGTGTGCCCGGCGAGAGCTTGCGAATGTCCACCGCTTCGTAGTCGATGCTGTAGCTGATTTGGATATGGCTGGTGCCGTAGAGCCACTTGGCGAAGCGTTTTAGCCAAGAGCGATAATCGGCTTGCTGTGATCGTGGCACCTCGGAAAGATCGAGCAGCTCAGCCTGATGAGCCTGGCGAAATCCTGCCATAGCCTCCGCAACGGCTGTAGGATCGCCGGACTCCCACGCCGGCTTGAGAAGCGCGTTAGCCCAGGCCTCCAGCGTACCTACGCCTTTGAAGGGGCCGGTGCGCCGCTTGTCGAACAAGCCTTCGCCCTCCGCCGCCCAGCGGTGCACGTCCGCATGGCGAGACACCGAAAATGACAATTTCCGCAGCGTCCCGGGTGCTTGCGAGAGCCGGTCCATGAGCGGGCGATACAGCGTATGCAGCACTTGCTCTTCGGCGACGATTGACTCGAAGACCCGCAAATAGGCCTTTTCTCGATCGGACTGGAGCTGGGTGGTGCGCGCTGCGGCGCCCTCACAATCCGCGAGCGATTCCTTCAGGCGTTTCAGCGAGGCGTTCTCGTCCCCGATCTTGTTGGTTATCGTCCGCAAGCGGTTTGCGGTGTCGGTGTCGACGTTGATGAGGCGCTGAATGCGACCGATCTCGGCCTCAAGTTCGCCCAGCGACAATCGCTTCAGCTCGGCGCCGTCGGCCACATAGGATTCCTGATCCGTAGCCTTGCGGGGCAGTTCTTTACCTCGCCACGCTGTCGTCTCGCGCTCAGCTTTGGCCAGCCGCTCGGTCAATGTCCCGTCGACGTTGCCGACGTAGGTCTGCCGGAACACCTCCCATGCCTTGTCGTCGAGATGAGCGCCGACAAAGTGCTGCTTGGTCGTTCGTAGCGCCATCGGCGCGCGATTTGTGCGGAAATCCGATACGTCGTTCTGCAAGGAGAGCAGCGCCTGACTCTCCTGCGACCAAAGGCCTTGCCGCACGCAGTCCAGGTCGCAGACCGCTGGCACCTGATGGAGAATGCGAGCCACGCATTTCTCGAGGCGGTCCGCCGGTCGATGCGCCAAATCCGTCGATCCGTCGGCACCATGACCATAAATCCTGCCCTGCTGACAGCGGCAGAGCGCCTGCAATACGAGGGATATCTTCATCGTGAGGAGACAAATGCATCCGTCCTGTCGATTGCCAAGGACGGGGCATCCATCAAGGAGATCGTGCGCCGCACGGGACACAGTCGTGGCCTGGTGCGCCGGATTTTGCGGGGCGAACGTAGCGATGTGTTCAGGGTTCGGGAGAGCTCCTTGGAAACATATCTGCCGTGGCTGGATAGAGAGTGGGCAAAGGGATCTCGCAATGGCGCTGACCTCTGGCGACGCCTAAGATCACAAGGATTTCGTGGGTCGCTACGAGTCGTAACCGAATGGGCTAGCCGGCGACGACAAGCTGAGCGGGTCGATACGGAGTCCCTGCACCGCGTGCCGTCAGCAAGAACCATTGCCAGGTTGATGACGACCGGGCGCGATACCCTGTCGAGGGCAGAAACCGTGACAGTTGCTGCAGTAGAGGCGGGCGTACCGACGCTCGTTGAGGCACGTACCGTCGTCGAGGGGTTCCACGAGATGATCCGGCGCAAAACAGAGGCGGACCTCGTTCCTTGGATCGAACGAGGTCGAGGCAGCCTGGTAGCGTCTTTCGCCAATGGAATTGGACGCGACATCGCCGCGGTTCGAGCTGCCATCGTCACCTCCTGGTCAAACGGCCAGACCGAAGGGCAGATCACCAAGCTCAAACTCGTGAAACGCCAGATGTACGGACGCGGTAAACTGGACCTACTCGAAGCCAGATTAGTCGGCGCCGCATGGCTCTGAGATCATCAAATGTGCGTCAGAGCCCTTTTTCGACGCCGATCACCCCGCTACCGGGGTCCCTTTTCCACGCCGATCCACAGTCGTAAGTAAGAGATTCTGCGTGTGCGGCACTCGTTGAAAGCGCCGCCACGGCCAGCATCAAGGATGCGCGCATGGCTAAGTCCGTCTGGTGGGAGTGATACGATCACGCGCTCTCGCCCACGCCCCTTTGTGGGGACGCAGATGCAAGACCGCGATCGGGTCAGCTCAGACGGTGGGCGGTTGGAGTTCCGGCATTAGGTCGCGCCCGGCCAGGGGTGCATCCACGGCGCGGTAGGCGACGGGAGGCAGGGGAACGCGTGGTGCCGTCAAAGGGAGGCGGTCCTGGATGGTCATGGGGATCAAGCATCCCATCTGAGCGATGCATGCGAGCGTAAGCCCTTTGCAGGGCTGCTCGTGCACGGCCTTCGGCATTCCCTCCATGCCGGCGCAGTCCATGCCGGACGGCATGGCATGGCTCGCTTCCATCTTCGGCGCGAGCGCCGGTCCCCCGGCATACGCAGCCTGCTGACCGAACAGGCCAAGCAGTGCTCCCAAGAGGAGGAAAAGGGAAAGATGACCTTTCACAGTCATACGGTCGGGCGTGGACGTGTGGGTGTCAACGACTATCCGCCGTGGTGGGCGAATACTCGCCGGCCACTCGGTCCGAACGCAACGACGTCATAGGGCTGGGCCTTCATGCCCGGCATCTCCATGCCCGGCGAGCCCATCGGCATCCCGGCAACCGCGAGCCCCGTCACACCCTTCGGGTGCGTTGCCAGAACCCGCTTCATGTCGGCGATCGGCACATGACCCTCGAAAGTCATGCCGTCGATGATGGCCGTGTGACACGAGGCCAAGTCCGCGGGTACGCCCCGGGCCTTCATGAACGCGGGCCGGTTCGCGTCGTCGACGACGCGGACCGCGCGACCGAACTGAGCCTTCACCTGCTGCGCCCACTTCTCGCAACATGGGCAGCCCGGATCGCGGTGCATCAGCACCGGCCCGGCAGCCACGGCTGCGACCGGCATGGCGAAGGCTACAACAGCGGCAAGAAGGCAGGTGCGGGTCATATCTGTTCCTAGTTGGCCGCCCCACCGCAAGCCAGCCCTGCGGTGGGGCGGTGGCCGATCACTGTGCAGCCTTGCCGTGCGCCCGCAGCCAGGTGTTCAGCTCGCCGACTTCCTTGTTCTGCTCGGCGATCGTCTTGGTCGCCATCATGCGAACCTTTGCGTCCTTCGTTTCGCGCAACACAATCTGCGACATGGCAATGCCACCGCGATGATGCTCGACCATTTTGCGGACCCAAGTCTCGGTCGCATCGGCACCCATGGCCGACATCATCTTCTGATGCATCTGCATTTCAGAGGGCGGATAGGGGTTCGCCGGCGTCGGCTGCATCATCTGACCGTGGTTCATGCCAGAATGATCCATGCCCTGCATCTTGGCGATGGCCGGGGCGGCGCCGAGTGCGGCCGCGAGGGCCAGAACAATCATCTTCTTCATCGTGTCGCTCCTGCGTAAACACCCCCACTCACAGGAGAGATACGGGCGCGGCGACCGTATCCCTCACGCCCGTGATCGAATTCAGCGGATCGGCTGAAGGGTATTAACTCCTACGCTCTCATCAGTTTCAGGCGGGGGAGGGGGAACCTGCTTGTCACGATAGGAGGGCAGGTCGGGCGCATTCGCAGGCGTAGGATTTGCCTCGAGCCTGGCAATGGCCCGCTTCATCTGCGTGATCTCACGAACCTGGGCATCGATGATTCCGTCGGCCAGCTTGCGCACCTCGGGGTCTTTGATGTGCGCGCGCTCGCTCGTCAGGATCGCGATCGAGTGGTGCGGGATCATGGCTTTCATCCAGCTCACGTCGTCCACCGTTTCCTGGCTGCGGACGAGCCACAGCGCGAGCGCGAACACCACGATGCTACCCCCGATGATTGCCGCATTCGTCCGCTTGTTCTTGTACATCGACCACATGAAGAGGAGCATGATGATCGCCATCGTGGCGCCCATCACGAACGCCATCCAGAACCGTGTCTGGCTAAATTCGATATGCCCGAGGGCATAGACGTTCACGTACATCAACCCGAACATGACAACGGTCGAGGTCGCCACCATCGCTGCGAAGCGACCGTAGCCCATCTTCATGTCCATCTTGCCTTGGTGGTCATCCATCATGCGACTCCCTGTCTGGAAATATGCCCCCCGGCTTTGCGGCGCGCCCGTCTCGGCCAGCGCATAAAGAGAAGGATCGCGCCCGACACTGCGAAGACGAGACCGCCTGCGGCAAAGGCGTTGAGCCACGGCGTGTTGAACCGCTCGTGCTCGGTCCAATCCATGATGTGGAGGCCCCAGAAGAAGTCGTACAGCCGCCACGTTCCTGTCCGGACCGACGTGAGCCGTCCCGTGTCGGCCGCTACATAGATGCGGGTGGCGTCATCGTCGGCGAACGTGGCACGCCAAGCTGGCAACGCCCCGCGATACTCGGTGCTGGCTCGTTCGACCCGCTCGATGGTGGGCGCAGGCACACCAGCCCCCCGATACGCCTTCTGAGCGATCGTCCTGGCCACCCTGGCATCCAATGGTGGAAGTGGTGCAGCCGTGCGAGCGTCCAGCAGACGGATGTGACCATCCACAAGCTGTGCCTCGACGATCGGTCGCCCGAGCAGCATGCGGTGCTGAAGCTGTCGGACCGGCGCTCCGGCCGACGCGAGCAAGGCAGGCAACGGTGCGAAGCCTTGTGTGCTCGACAGCGCCGGCTCGGCGTTCCGTTCGATCCGGTGATCGCCATGCACGGTGTCGATGGGGAGCAGGCTCATCACAAGGCCGCTGGTGAACCAGACGATCGCCTGCGCGCCGATCAGAAGAGCAAGCCAACGGTGGATCTTGCTCGCTCCGAGGTGGAGGCGAAGGCGGGGGCTCAGAACCAAGTCCTTACGCCGGCGACGAAACTGAAGCCGCCCGTATCGTCGCCCCGCGCCCGCGAGAGGCGCGCGGTGTCGCCGAACTGCCGTTCCCACGATACGCCGATATAGGGCGCGAACTCACGGCGGCCCTCATAGCGAAGCCGCAAACCGGCCTCCAAATCCGTCAGCCCGGAGCCGATCCCGGTCTCCCGCACGTCCTGGGCCGCGAAATTGGCCTCCACCCTGGGCTGGAGAACGAAGTAGTTGGTGATGCGCTGGTCGTAATAGCCCTCGGCGCGGGCGAGCACGTCGCCCTTGTCGGAGAGGAACAGCGCACCCTCGACCTCAAATTGGTAGGGGGCCAGCCCCTCGATCCCGATCGTCGCATAGGTGCGCGACGGGTTCGGCTTGAAATCGTAGCGGACGCCGGCCTGGAGGTTCCAATAGGGATCGAGGGCGTGGCTGTAGAGCGCCTGCACCTCAGCGCTTTCCAGCGACTTGCCGAAGCTGCCTTCACCCTCCGACTTCAACCACAGTCGGTTGATGTCGCCTCCGATCCAAGCCTCGCCATCCCAGCGGTAGCCGTCGCGTCCCTTGCGGGTCTGATATTCCGCGAGATTGAAGAGCACCTGATAGTAGGTCATCCCGCCATGCTCGCGCCGCAGATCGTTCTCGCGCGAGCTGGCCATGGCATCCGCCCCCCAGAAGCGATCGGCGAGATGATCGCCGGACGGCGCGGGAGCGGGCTTGTTGCCCGGAGGAAGGTCGGTCCCGACCTTGGCGCCTGCCTGGCTACCATCCATCGCCATACCGGACATCGCGCTCATGTCATGCCCGGCATGCGGGTCCTGCCCGGCTGCTGACGGGGAACCCATGCCGGGCATAGCGGACATATCGTGCCCCGCGTGCGGGTCCTGGACGGGCGCGGGCTGCTGCTGCCCGCCCATGTCCATGCCCTGCATCCCGCTCATGTCGTGACCGGCGTGCGGATCGGCCGCCGGAGCCTGTGCGGCCGGGGCGCGACGGGGAGCCGTACGTCGAACAGGGGCCTTCCGTTTGGCCGCAGGCTTCGCGGCTGCTTTCCGCGCGGGCTTGGGGGTCGCCTTGGCCGCGGGCTTCGCCGGCATGGTCATCCCCGGCATGTTGTGCATGGAATGATCCATGCTCTGCCCGAACACTGGGCTGGCGACGACTGCCGATGCGAGGCCGACAAGGAGGAGCGACCGCTTCACGCTGCTGCCTCCCCGGCCTTGCGGACCTGGACGACGCGCATCATTCCTGCGTGCATGTGGTAGAGCATGTGGCAGTGGAACGCCCAATCGCCTTCCTCGCCGGTCACGTCCCAGCTCACCGTGCCGCCTGGCTGGACGAGCACCGTATGCTTCCGGGGCGCGTATGCGCCTTTCCCCGTCACCAGATCAAAAAAGTGACCGTGGATGTGAATGGGGTGGCCCATCATTGTGTCGTTGATGAGGGTGACGCGCACCCGCTCGCCGTGCAGCAGGGTGATCGGATCGGGGCTCTCGGACAGCTTCTCGCCATCGAAGCCCCACATGTACCGTTCCATGTTGCCGGTCAGGTGAAGCTTGATCTCGCGCTCGGGTGCCCGCGTGTCGGGATTGCGGTCTAGGGCAACCAGATCGCGATAGGTCAGCACGCGGTGCCCGACATTCTCCAGTCCCTGACCTGGCTCGCCGGTGCGATCGACGGGCATGGCCGAAATGGTCTGGACGCCTGGCCCCTTCTTCACACCCGGGGCCTTCGAAAAATCGCGCATGTTCATGCTGCCCATGTCCATGCCGGCCATCGACTGCCCATCCGTCATGCCCGGCATCGCACCGGACCCGTGATCCATCCCGGCCATCGCGCCACTCTGAGCTTGCGGCGCGGTCATCCCGGCCATGGCGCCAGCAGCAGCGCCGGCCGCGCCATGGTTCATCTGGGAATGGTCCATGCCCTGCATCGAACCGGCACCCGCTCCATGGTCCATCGTGCTGTGGTCCATGCCCGCCATCGATCCGGCCTGCGCGCCCGTCACACCGCTCTCCATGCCCTGCATGGAGCCGTGATCCATGGTGCTCATGTCGTGACCGCCCATGCCCATGTCTTTCATGGTCGCGAGCGGGCGCTTGCGCAGCGGTGGGACTTCAGCCGCCATAAGCGAATGAGCGGCGCAGGCACGGTGCCATTGATGCCGATGGCATGGCTCTGCCGCCCGTCGATCATCATCATCTGATGCGCGACCTTCAGCGTGATGTCGTCGCCCGAGACGGTCGGCAGCGGCTTGGCGATGCCCGCGGACACCGGCTGCGCCCACGCCGGCATATAGGCCGACAGAGCAAGGCCGCTTCCGGCTAGGGTGGCACCGCGCAGCACTTGGCGGCGGTCGAGAACGCGCGACATGAAAGCTCCTCGAAGGTGGGCCGCTACCGGCCCGTTTCACTCCTTCTACGCGTCCCGCACGCCGATCCCTTGTTCGGTGTTCAACTTTTCGAGGAGGCGCGAGCGGGCACGGTAGAGGCGGGTTTCGACAGCCTTCTGGCTGATCCCCAGCACGTCGGCGGTTTCGGCTTGGCTCAAACCCTCGATGGTGCGCAGCACCAGAGCCTCTTTTAGATTCATGGGCAGAGCGGAAATGGCATCTGTTACCCGGTCCAACTCCTGGCGGTCGGCTGCGCCGTCGTCGATCGCCACCTGATCGTCCACCACAGCTTCAGCCCGATGATCGATGGGGGCCGCGAAGGAGAAGAACCGGCGCACCGTGCGCTTTCGCGCCCAGTCACGACACTTGTTGATCGCGATCGTCGAAAGCCACGCCTTCATAGCGCGCTGCCCGTCGTAGCGCGGGAGGGCCTGGTGCGCGGCGACGAACGTCTCCTGCACGAGGTCGAGCGCTTCGTCGGGTTCGCCGACGCATGCCCGCGCGAGCCGGAACACCGGCTGTTGGTAGCGACGCATGATTTCGGCAAAAGCGGCCTGCCGACCGGCGATGCTGAGCGTCGCCAGCTCGCCATCGGACAGTGTGGTCCAATCGAGGCTCACCCCTGGCCGTCGGTGAGCGCCTTCACCACCGCAGCGTCGAATTGGGAGGTTTGATCAGTCCGTAGAAGCTGCCGCATGGCGAAGATGTGGGCCAACGTGGCCTTTTGCAGCTCGCCCATCGCGGCATGGCTCTGATCGACTGCGGCCGTGACCCGCGGGCCGTTGCCGTGCTCGGCCTCGATCGCCTCGGCAAGCCGGGCATTGGTCGCGCGCAACTCCAGCTCGAGAGCGCGCCGTTGCACCGCGAACCGATCCTCCAGAACCTTCAGCTTAGCCTGCTGATCGGCATCGAGCGCGAGCTTGTGGTGCAATACCTCGTGCAGCGCGGCGCCCGGCTGCTTGGGCTGGGGTAACAGCGCACGTCCGACGAACACGCCCCCGATCGCCGCGAGAAAGGCGAGGACGACACACAGAACGATGCGCTTGGTCGAGGTCACGGCTCGCCTATCAGCAAAGTCGAGGGTGCGAGCGGTGAGGCCCCGCCGAGCGGTGCGAGCGACACCGCAGGGCTCGCGGTCGCGGGTAGCTCGGCACCGATCATGCCGATCGCCAATGCCGCAACCGTCACCACACCGATGCCGAGCCCGGCCTGCCGCACGACCGGCCGGGTGCCGATGCGTGCGAGAACACGTGCTTCGACCTCGTCCAGCGCGGCCGGAACCGGTGCTCCCGCCAACCTCGCCAACGCTCTGTCCAGATCATCCATGTTTTCCACTCCGTCCCCTTAACACTGGTTACGCAGCGCTGCCCATCATCCCTCACCCGGCCGCTTGAGGGGTGCGCAATTGCGCCGCGTAGAATGGACAGAACATAATGGAGTACCTCATGCGTCCCGCCAGCCTCCTCGCCGCTCTTGCCATTCTCGGGCTTGCCAGCACTGCCCAAGCTCACCCCAAGCTCCTGTCGGCTTCACCCGCGCCGAACGCGACCGTTGCCAAACCCGCACGTCTCGCGCTTCGGTTCAGCGAGAAGCTGATGCCGAAGTTCTCAGGCGCGGACCTGATGATGACCGCGCATGGCGGTAGCGCGCACCCGCCGATGAAGGTCGCGGCTGCGGCCGGGGTCGCTGATGATGGCCGCACCCTCGTTGTCACGCCGAAGGCACCACTCGCACCGGGCCGCTACAGCGTCGCATGGCATGTCGTCTCGGCCGACACCCACCGCGTCGCTGGCAACTTCGCGTTCGCGGTAAAGTAAAAGTGGACACCGACTGGCCGCTGATCGCGGTCCGCTTCGCGCTCTATGTGACGCTGAGCGGACTGTTCGGCCTGTCGGCTTTCAGCCTTTATGGCCTCAAGGCCGGCGAGCGCGCCGACGCGATTGCGTTGCGCCCCTGGCTCGTCGGAAGCGGCGTGCTCGGCCTCCTGTTCTCCGGGATCGCCCTTGCGCTGCTCGCGGCATCGATGGCCGGGGCGCCGCCCTGGCCGATCGATCAGGAGGCGATCGGGATGCTCCTCTCCGGGTCCGCAATGGGCACAGCGTGGGAAGTGCGCGTGGCTGCGCTCGCGGTGGCCTCGATCGCGGCTCTCGTTGCAGCCGGTCGCCCGGTGTTGCTCGGCTTGGTGGCGTTCGCCGCGGCCGTGGCGCTCGCAACACTTGCCTGGACGGGGCACGGCGCGATGGACGAGGGCACCATTGGCTGGGTACATCTGGGCGCCGACATTCTCCACCTGCTTGCCGGCGGAGCGTGGGCGGGAGCGCTGCTTGGGCTTGGGCTTCTCGTCGCCCGGCCGGTCCGCCGCGTCGACGCCGCCCATCTGGCGCTCACGCACCGCGCACTGCAGGGGTTCGGCTTGGTGGGCACGATCCTGGTCGGCACGATCGCCGTCACCGGTATGGTCAATGCCTGGTTGCTGGTCGGCCTTGCCAATCTGCCGAACGTCACAGCTACGGTCTACGGCCAGCTTCTGATCGCCAAGCTCGCCCTCTTCGGCGCGATGCTCGCGCTTGCGTCGTTCAACCGCTTTCGGCTTACGCCGGCGTTCGAGCGCTCGATCACCGCGGTCGATCATCATGGCGCGCTTCGCGGCCTGCGGCGCAGCCTCGCAGTTGAGGCGAGCTGCGCAGTGGCGATCCTGGCGCTCGTCGCATGGCTGGGAACACTCGAACCGCCTGCTTCGGCGATGTGAGGGGCGGGCGGCCGAATGCCGCCCGCCTCGCCGCTCAGGCGGCCATCTTCTCGCATTCCTCGGCGCAACGGTTACAGGCCGCGACGCAATCCTCCATGCCGGCGAGCCCTTCGCAACTCGCCGCGCACGCCCGGCAAATCTCGGCGCACTCGCGGCAGATATGACGATGGTGTTCGGATTTGCGGGCCATGAAGTCGATCGCGACTGCGCAAATCTGCGCGCAATCGGCCATAATTTTCATGTGCTGCGGCTCGGCGTGCTTCCCACCTGCCTCAAGGCAGTGGTTCATCGCCATATAAAGACAGGTGATATGGCATTCGTGGCAGGCGTCCATGCACGCCTTCATCGCTGGGTCCATCTGATGCATCGGTCATTCTCCGTCTTATCCCCGCCCTAAAGGAGATACGCGCCAGATCGCACTTTCCCTCGCCTGCTTGGCCCTTTTCGAGGGGCAACGCCTTCGGCCGCGTAGCTCATATTAGGCGGCTTGGCCGCACGGTCGCGGGTTAAGCTCGACCTGGCCTTGACCCTGACACGGTGTCAGACCCTACATGCCTCCGGGTCGAAGGAGTTACGCCATGAACGATCCTCATTCTCATGCCCATACCGGGGGTTGCGGCTGCTCAGCAAAGTCAGCCGAGCCGGCTGCCGAGCCCGCTTCATGCTGCTCTGGGGCCTCTACCGCGTCAGTGCCAGTCGAACAGGCCGGCAAAATGGGTGGCTGCTGTTCGGGACCCAAGGTGCCCGGCGACGCGACCAAGGTAACGGACCCGGTGTGCGGCATGACGGTCGATCCAGCGAAAACGGCGCACCATGCCGAGCACGCCGGCCATGAATATCATTTTTGCAGCGCCGGGTGCCGGACCAAGTTCTTGGCTGATCCGAACGCCTATCTCGGCGATAAGCCAAAACCTGAGCCAACAGCGACGCCAGGGGCGATGTGGACGTGCCCGATGCACCCGCAAGTCCGCCAGGAAGGGCCGGGGACGTGCCCTATCTGCGGCATGGCGCTCGAGCCCGAAGAACCGTCGCTCGACGACACACCCAACCCCGAGCTGGTCGATTTCACACGCCGGCTGTGGGTGGCCGGCGCACTGACGATCCCGCTCCTCGTCGTTTCGATGTTTGCCGAGATGCTCGGCATCAATGTCGTCAGCCCCACGGTCTCGCCGTGGGTCCAGCTCGCGCTAACCGCACCGATCGTGCTGTGGGCGGGCTTGCCGTTTTTCGAGCGAGGGTGGACCTCGATCCGCACCCGCCATCTCAATATGTTCACGCTGATCGCAATCGGGGTCGGCGCGGCCTTCCTCTACAGCGTGGTCGCGACGCTCGCGCCAGGCCTGTTCCCCGCGACGTTCCGGATGCACGGTGGGATGGTTCCGGTCTATTACGAGGCGGCCGGCGTCGTGGTGACGCTGGTGCTGCTCGGGCAAGTGCTCGAGCTGCGCGCCAGGGCGGCAACCGGGCGCGCGATCCGAGCCCTCCTGGATCTCGCTCCCAAGACAGCTCGGCGGCTGCGGACTGACGGCTCCGAGGAAGAGGTCGGTCTTGCTGACGTCGCCGCTGGCGATCGGCTGCGGGTCCGTCCCGGCGAAGCGATTCCGGTCGATGGCGTGGTGGTCGAAGGCCGTTCGTCGGTCGATGAATCCATGCTCACCGGCGAACCCGCGCCAGTCCTCAAGGGCGTCGAAGCGGCTGTCACCGGGGGAACGGTGAACGGCACGGGCAGCCTGGTCATGGAAGCTCGCGCGGTCGGCTCGGATACGATGCTGGCGCGGATCGTCCGCATGGTCGCGGAAGCGCAGCGGAGCCGCGCCCCTATTCAGGCGGTCGCCGATCGGGTTTCGGGATGGTTCGTACCGCTGGTCGTGCTGATCTCGGTGGTGACGTTCGTGGTATGGTCGCTAGTCGGCCCTGAGCCGCGCATGGGCCATGCCCTGCTCAACGCTATCGCCGTGCTGGTCATCGCCTGTCCGTGCGCGCTCGGGCTCGCCACACCCATGTCGATCATGGTCGGCACCGGGCGGGGCGCGACAGCCGGGGTGCTGGTCAAGAATGCGGAAGCCTTACAGGGGTTAGAGAAGGTTGATACGCTCGTCATCGACAAGACGGGCACGCTCACGGAAGGCAAGCCTAAGCTGGTCGCGATCGAGACTGTCGGCGCAGTCGCGGAAAACGACATGCTCGCGCTTGCCGCGGCCGTCGAAGGACAATCCGAACACCCGCTCGCTCACGCGATCGTCGTTGCCGCTAAAGAGCGGGCATTGCAGCTCCGCACGGTAGCGGACTTCGCCTCGCAAACCGGCCTGGGTGTCAGCGCCACGGTCGACGGCCGCTCGGTCGTCATCGGCAATGCCGCGCAAATGAGCCGGATCGGCGCTGATCCCAAGCCGGTCGATGCCGCGGCTGATCGTCATCGTAGCGAGGGCGCAGGTGTCATCCTGGTCGCGATCGATGGGGCGCTCGCTGGCTTGCTGGCGGTCGCCGACCCGGTGCGGGCATCGGCACGCGACGCCATTGCCGCACTTCGCAAAGAGGGCTTGCGCGTCGTCATGCTCACCGGCGACAATCGTGGGACCGCGGATGCGGTCGCGCGCGCGGTAGGCGGTCTCGATGACGTGCGCGCCGATCTGCGGCCGGAAGACAAAGCGCGCATCATAGGCGAGCTGAAGGCAAGCGGCGCCAAGGTCGCGATGGCCGGCGACGGCATCAATGACGCCCCGGCGCTTGCCGCTGCGGACGTGGGCCTGGCGATGGGCACGGGAACGGACGTGGCGATCGAAAGCGCCGGCATGACGCTCACGCGCGGCGATTTGTCGGCGATCGTTCGGGCGCGCAAGCTCGCACACGCAACGATGCGCAACATCCGCCAGAACCTGTTCTTCTCGTTCTTGTTCAACGGCATCGGCGTGCCGGTTGCGGCCGGGGTGCTTTACCCCGTCGCCGGCATTCTGCTCTCGCCGATGCTAGCCGGTGCGGCGATGGCGCTCTCGTCTTTCACTGTCGTTCTGAACGCGCTGCGGCTCAACGCGGTGAAGTTGTGAACATCGGAGCGGCGTCGGACGCCAGCGGCGTCTCCCAGCGCATGATCCGCCACTATGAGAAGATCGGGCTCGTTCCCGCACCGCCACGGCGCGGGAGTGGGTATCGCGACTATAGCGAAGCGGACGTTCATCGGCTGCGCTTCATCGCCAACGCACGCGATTTGGGATTCCCTATCGATGACATTCGAGCGCTCCTCGGCCTCTGGTCGGACCGGGAGCGATCTAGTGCGGACGTGAAGACGGTAGCTGAGGCTAGGGTTGCCGAGCTTGCCCGGAAGATCGAGACCCTCGAAGGCATGCGGCGTTCGCTCGTGTATCTCGCGGGATCGTGCCACGGTGAGGATCGTCCAGACTGCCCGATCCTCGATCGCCTTGATGGAAGCGGGCGTTGAGATGTTGAACCGGAACCGGCGTGATAGTCCGATTTACGCCTTGGAACCCGGCAGAGGTCCGTCTCGCTTCGACCTCGACCCATGCTTTACCGTGTCTCGCAAGGCCGCGTTGGCGAGGGCAGGGTAATTCGAAAAAAGAGCAGCCCGTCCACGGACCCCATCCACCGTACGTCTCATCCCTTCGCAATCGTCGCTAGATGTAGCGGCTCGCAATGATGATCGCCCGGAACTGCAATAGAGGGGGCTTTCGCGCTTGAATTATGTGAGACGCTGGCGATCAGCCGGCGCACGTTCGGTGAGACGCAAATCACATTCGATGCGACGGACGCGAGATGTTCACCGAGCGGCGCGGGATCGCGGACACGGCGGTCAAAGCGGTAATCCTGCCGCGCGCATATCGTCGGTCAGCTCGCGCGCACGAGCCGGATCAAGCCCGCCCCGGAGCAGTTGCCGTATCTCCGCCGGCTTGGCGTCGAACTGGTCCGCCAGGCTCTTCGTATCGTAGCCGTGGCGGGTAAGCTGGGGTTCGAGGTCGTCAATCTGGCGTGACAGCACACCCTCTACGGTAGCGGCATCGATCGGTTTCACGCTGGCCTCGAACCCGGCTTCGAACGCGCGCACGAGATGGCGGCCGATCTGGAGCGGTGTCTTAAGCTTGGCGGCGAGCAGGATCGCGGCGTCTTCGGTCAGCACGGCATCGGGTTCTATCCCCGGCGACAGTGCGGTGCGCAGCGCCCAGTCGATATAGTCGCGCTGCCGATCGCGCAGGCCGCCAAACTCGAACACGGTCGTCCGGTCGCCGATTTCCTCCATCAGCGGGCGTTTCAGGTCGTTGCGCAGCTTCGGATGGCCGACGAGGATCACGGCCAGTTGACCGCCGCCCTCGGTGACAAGCTCAACGAGGCGCTTGAGCGCGGTCAGCGTCTTTGGGTGGAGGTCGTGGGCGTCGTCGACGAACAGCGCGACCGGTCGCTTGGCCTTGCGAAACAGCTCCTGCAAATCGCGTTCGCGCCGTTCCGATTGGCTTGGGATCGAGACGGTCTTCTCAGACGAAAGATCATAGAACAGCGCTGCAACCAGCAGCGGCACCGATATCTTGGCCTTTTCCAGGCTGAGCGCGCGCGAGACGATCACACGGCCCTCGCGCTCTAGTTCTTCGCGCAGTCGCCGCGTCAGCACGGTCTTGCCCGAGCCGATGGTGGCCGTAAGCGCGATCAGGCGACCACCTGTGATCGCGGTCTTCAGATCATGGGTAAGCTGGGCATGATGCTCGGTCTCGAAGAAGCCGAGATCGACCGGGGGCCGGGCCAGCCCGTAATAGCGCATCACCTCGGTCTGCATCAGCCGCTCCGTCTGTGGCCGGGCGGGAATCGCCTGCGGATTTCATCCATCACTTCGGGCCGGGACAGCGTGCGCGCGAGCAACGCGTCGATGAAGGCGCGGTCCTCTTCGCAAAGGCCGCCAAGCGGCAGGCGCAGTTCCTCGGATATGGCGAAGCGTGCCTTGAGCGGCGTGGCGAAGGTGAGTTCGGCGAACGGATCTGGATCGGCGAATGGCCGGGCCGGCACAGGTGCGATCCCATCGGTGGGCTTGCGACCGATCACCACGATGTCGTCCTCGCCCGTCAAGACCGAGCGAGGGATTCCGATCTTCGTCGCCAGCGCATCGACGCGATCCGCGCGGACCTCGCGCCGGCTCTTGCGATGCTTGCGATAGCGATGCAGCGGCACCGGCCCTCCGACCGGATCGAACGGGCCGTATCGGTCATCGCCATGCTCGACCCATAGCTCCTGGTCGAACAGCCCCCACCAGACGACAACCGTTTCGCCGGCCACTTCGGACGTGACCTCATAGGTAACGCCGGCGACGGTCAGCCGGCAGTCGAGGCCGACCTTGCGGCGCTCTGGCTCGCGCGCGAATGCGCAATAGCGCTCCCAACTGCACATGGCGCAAATGCCGCCATCGGGCAGGTGGCCGAGCCAGTCGTCGATCCGAGAATGCGGCTCGCGACGATGGTCGCCGCTGTTGTAGGTGGCGATGTAGCGCGCCAGCCAGCGATTGGCCTCCTCCTCGCTGGCGGGTTCGTGAAAGTGGTACAGCGTCTCGTGCGCTTCCTTGACAGTGCGGAACGGGCGCTCGACTTTCCCCTTGGCGCGCGCGGTCGTGCGGCGTCCGTCCGACCCTGCTGGCATGTGCGGAGTGACGGTAATCCCGAGACATTCCATGACCCCCTTGAACACGCTCGATTTGCCGACCGGGCCGCCATCGAGCTGGATGTTCTCCGGAATACCTCCAAACGGATTGTCCTCCTTTGGTGCCATCGCACGGAACAGGAAGCGCAGCGCCGCCTCGGCATCCTCCCCATAGACGAGCGCATATTCCTGGTAGACGACGCCCGACCGGTCATCGACCACCGAGAACAGCATCAACGTAGGCGCGCCATTACGATCGGGATCGATCCAGGTCGGGGCCTTCAACTGCTTGAGATCCGACGGGCTCATGTCGAAATGCCAGAGCATGTTGGCGCGTTCGGCCTGATAGCGCACCGCAGCCGGCTCGCGCGTCATCCGCTCGGTGTCGTATCCCCGTTGCCGCATGTGCCGGTTGAGTGTCGAGGCAGCCAACCGACCTGCCGGCAGCTTCACCAGACCGCGATCGGGGGTCTCGACACCGTGTTCGGTGACGATTTCGAGGATACGCTTCGTCGAGAGACGACGGCCTTGACGGTTGGTCGTGCGGCTCTTCATCGCCGCAACGACCTCACACCACCATTCGATCTCGCCGGCAGGCATGGTGCGCGACAGGCCACGATCGGCACGGTGTGCGTCCTTCGGCCTTCGCTCGCCGCGCAACAGCCGGTAGAGCGTAGCGCGGCTGATGTCGTAGAGTTCGGCGGTCGATGTCATCAGCGGCTGCCGCTCGGGATGCCTTGCCGGCAATGCCGCCAAACGACGTCGGAGCGTCACGATCGCCTCGATGGGGACCGTGACGCCCGCGCTCATTATGCAGCCTGGCTTTGCGGTTGCCGAGTGGGACCCGCATCGAGCAACGCCTGCCCCGGCGCCTTGGGGGTGCCGTCGCCGTTGACATAGACATACAGGGTCGTGGTCGTGATCCCGAGCCGCTTAGCGACATCAGCCGCGACGACACCTCGATCGGACATCGCCGCCATCGCCATCGTCAGCGTCGCCCGGTTCATCTTGCGCGGCCGACCGCCCATGCGACCGCGCGCGCGCGCCGCAGCAAGGCCGGCATGGGTACGCTCGGCGATCAACTCGCGCTCGAACTCGGCGAACGCCGCGAAGATGCCGAAAGCGAGACGGCCATTGGCAGACGTCGTGTCGATCTGCGCGCCGGCACCTGCCAGCACCTTCAACCCGATCCCGCGCGACCGGAGATCCTCCGCCGTCGTCACCAGATGGCGCAGATCGCGGCCGAGGCGGTCCAGCTTCCAGATGACGAGCGTGTTGCCCGGCTGAAGCGCCTTCAGGCAGGCGGTCAGGCCAGGCCGCGCATCGTGGCGACCCGATGCCATATCCTCATAGATGCGCGACGGATCAATGCCGGCCGCGAACAGCGCGTCGCGCTGCGGCTCCAGCGTTTGCGTGCCGTCCGACTTGGACACTCGGATATAGCCAATGAGCAATGCGTACCCCGCCAGAAAAGACTACCGGCATGGTGCAAGATGGCGCTGGTTTTCACAACGGGTTTTCTTGCTCTTTTCGGATTGCCGGGACCGGCATTGTCAGACCGCGAGAAAACCGCTCGTTTTCCTTGCGGAGCCAACTTCGGCACGGTCGGCAGAATTCGCCAACTATCGGCTTAGCCGATGCATTCAGAGCTTCTGGAAGCGGACGCTTTCTGATGCGGGATTGTGGCACCGTAAACTTGCCGAAAGCTATGGTAGTCTGCTGGTGTCACAACCGACCGGTTATGACACCAGCAGCGTTACGGACTAGAACGGCGAAACAGTAAACGTGTCGGCGTGATCAGTCGGGGATCAGTGCCCAACCACGCAGTTGCAAAGTCGCCATAGTCGTCAGCGCAGACACGTCAGTTTCGACACTCTTTCCTACCGTAGCGGGGTCGATCCCGTTTCCGATAAGAGCTTGGCTGCATACCCGAACGGATACACCCGCCTTTTTCAACGCCTCAATTAAGGCAAGGTTGGGGTTCGCAGCTACTCCCGTCTTTGTCGCATAGGCGCGATCTTCGGTAACGATGGGCGTCGCCGGACCGTGGACGATCACGACGACATCGCCTTGTTCTGGACGAACGCCATCGTTGCCCAGCAGGTTCAAAAAGCGGGCGACCTTCTCCAGCGATGGATTGATTTTATCCGGCGTTGCCGCGGCCTTGGTCACATTGAACAGCACGCGATAGCGCAACTTGCGATCGGGCCGTTCCGCAGCACCTTCGACGGGTGTGATCGCGCCATATCCCGGTATCACCGCCTGCCTAGGCACGCCGGCTGAAGCACTGACGCTGCTCATGAGTGACAAGCATCCTGCAAGAGCAATGATTGGCATACGCATCCGCTTTTTCCTTCTTCAGCCGAAATGATCAGCCAACTCTCGCAAAAACGGCCGCACCGATGTTTTGCGGTCGAACCACGGACGGCGTCTCGCGCGGTCGCACTGGGCGGGGGGCCGGGGCCGTTTGGGGAGCCGACAGATCGTCGGCTCCGAACATCGCCTCCAGGGTTCGCACACACAGTGCGGCTGCATCGTCGGCAAGACGGTAGTGAACCTGCTTCGCCTCACGCCTGGTCTTCACCAGATCGGCGCGCCGCAGCTCGGCAAGCTGCTGACTGAGCGCTGGTTGGGTCACGCCCGTGGCCGCCTCGATGTCCGCCACCTGCCGTTCGCCACCCAGCAGATAGGACAGGATCATAAGGCGCTGCGGCTGCGCGAACACGCGCAGCTTCTCGACTGCAACGTCGGCAAGCGCGCGGGACTGGTAGATCGCCATCACCGGTCAGCCTTCGTCTGGTGAAACCAGTCGGCGCCTGCGTTCCCCGGCAAAGCGGGAGGCAGGAGCACGTCGTCGCCCGGCTGCCAGTCAGCGGGCGTATAGGCCTCGCCATCGGCCGAACGCTGCAACGCCCTGACCGTGCGAAGCATCTCGTCGACCGAGCGCCCGACATTCATCGGATACCAGCTGAGTGCGCGGATAATGCCTTTGGGATCGATGAAGTAGGTTGCACGTACCGTTGAGGCATCGCCAGCCTGCTCGTCGAGCATGCCGTAGGCATACCCAACCGCCATCGACGGATCCTCGATCACCGGAAACGGCACCTCGACATCAAAAACGTCGTGGATCGCGCGAAGCCAGGCGACATGAGAGTAGAGGCTGTCGACCGACAGCCCCAACAATACGCAATCCAGCTCCTCGAATTGAGGGGCCGCTTTAGCCAAGGCCACAAACTCGCTCGTGCAAACCGGCGTGAAGTCAGCAGGGTGCGAGAAAAACACAATCCAGCGCCCACGATACTGATCGAGCGCAATCTCGCCCTGAGTGGTGCGGGCGGTGAAGTTCGGGGCTGCATCCCCGATGCGCAGCGAGCGCGGCATGTTCGCTTCCATCATTTCCATTCCTCCCAAATGGCACGAACACCCCGTTGACGCAATACGCTTACACAGCTACATAAACCATGAGTTTGTTTAAATGGAGATGGTCATGGACCCGGTTTTGAGCGAAGCCAACGCCCAGATCAGACGCGCAAAAGCGGCCGGATCGCCGGTCGTTCAGTCCTTCTTTGATGAGCCTACCAACACAGCGACCTACGTCGTTTGGGACGTGGCGACGAAAAAGGCTGCGATCGTCGACAGCGTCCTCGATTTTGACGCCGCGGCTGGCCGGACCAAAACCGCGTCGGCGGACGCAGTGATCGCTTACGTGCGGGATCAGGGACTGACGGTCGATTGGCTGCTGGAAACCCATGCTCATGCCGATCACCTGTCTGCGGCACCTTATCTTCAGCAGGCGCTTGGCGGGCAGCTCGCGATCGGTCGTGAGATCATCCGGGTTCAGAACGTGTTCGGCAAAATCTTCAACGCCGGCACCGATTTTGAGCGCAACGGTTCCGAGTTCGACCGGCTGTTCGAGGACGGCGACCGCTTTGCCATCGGCAACATCGACGCCATTGCGCTGCACGTGCCCGGCCATACGCCGGCGGACATGGCCTATGCGATTGGGGACGCGGTCTTCACCGGCGATACGCTCTTCATGCCCGATTACGGCACCGCGCGGGCAGACTTCCCTGGTGGCGACGCACGCCAGCTATTCCGCTCGATCCGCCGGCTCATGCAGCTGCCGGACGAGACGCGCCTGTTCCTCTGCCACGACTACAAGGCGGTGGGTCGCGACCAATATGTCTGGGAGACGACTGTAGGCGCACAGCGTGTCGGCAACGTGCATGTCCACGAAGGGGTCAGCGAAGACGACTTCGTCGCGATGCGGACCAGTCGCGACGCCACCTTGTCGATGCCGAAGCTCATCCTGCCCTCGATCCAGGTGAACATGCGCGGTGGTCATCTGCCGGAGCCGGAAGCCAACGGCACCCGCTACCTCAAAATTCCGCTGGATGCGCTGTGATGCCAGGCTTTCCCCATGCCATGCCGCTCGAAGGCTTCATCGGCGGGCTGATGATCGGTGTCGCCGCGGCGATCATGCTGCTGGGCAACGGGCGCATCGCCGGTGTCAGCGGCATGTTCGCAAGAGTTTTGGGTCTTACCGATGGAGGTCCACCATGGGCCCTCGCGCTGCTCTTTACCGCGGGTCTGCCCTTGGGCGCGGGTATTGCTGCGGCCAGTTTGGGCGTGAAAGCCAGCTTTCCGGCATCGCTTTCGCTGATTGCCGTCGCCGGTCTGGTCGTCGGTATCGGAACGCGGCTTGGGTCCGGGTGCACCAGTGGTCACGGCGTATGCGGCCTGTCCCGCCTGTCGCCCCGGTCCATCGCCGCGACCGTCACGTTCATGGCGACCGGCGTCGTCACGGTCACGATCATGCGTCTGTCCGGGGTGATACTGTGATGCGCCAGAACCTCATTTCACTCGCTAGCGGGACGCTGTTCGGCGCCGGCCTTGCCATCTCCGGAATGATCGATCCGGCGCGGGTGCGCGCGTTCCTCGATGTCACCGGCGCGTGGGACCCGACCTTGGCGTTCGTCATGGCAGGCGCGATCCTGCCGATGGCGATAGCCTGGTTCGTCGTGCGGCGTCGCTCGACCCCGATCGCGGCCGAACAATTCCACACGCCCGCCACCTCGCCGATCGACCGGCGCCTCATCGGCGGTGCGGCCTTGTTCGGCATAGGCTGGGGCATCGTCGGATTGTGCCCAGGTCCCGCCATTGCCGCACTGGCGATCCAGCCTCTGCCGGCACTGGTCTTCATCGCTGCAATGGCCCTCGGCGTTGCCGTCCACCGCTTTGCATTCACTTCCCGCCGTTCGGCCTGATCAGACAGGAGACATCACATGGCTTTCAAGCAGATCACCTCGTCCTTCTCTGCCGCCCCCCAGCTGACGCAAGACGACCTCGCCGCTGCCGCGAAGGCAGGATATCGCTCGATCATCTCAAGCCGCCCGGACGGCGAGGAGGCGGGCCAGCCAAGCGCGGAAGAAATGGCCCGAATGGCAGGCGACCACGGTCTCGCGTTTGCCCATGTCCCTATCGTACCGGGCAAGGCGACTGACGCCGATGCGGATCGCATGAAGGAGGCGCTAGCCACGCTGCCACAGCCGACGCTCGGCTTCTGCCGTAGCGGGACGCGCGCGGCGACCTTGTGGGCGTTGGCCGAGGCCGATCGCGCCGACCCGGCGACGATCGTCGACCAAGCAAAGGCAGCCGGGTACGACCTTGCCGATCTCACGCCTGCGCTGAAGCGCCGTTCCGAAAGGGCTGATCAATGACCTACGACATCGTCATCATCGGGGGCGGTGCCGCCGGCATCGCGACCGCTTCCAGCATTCTGAAGCGCAACGCCAAAGTGACGATCGCGGTCGTCGATCCGGCGACCGACCATTATTACCAGCCCGGCTGGACGATGGTGGGGGCCGGCGTCTTCACTCCCGAACAGACGCGCAAGGCCGAATCCGACATAATGCCAAAGGGCGTTAAGTGGGTACGGTTGCCCGCCGTTGCCATCGACCCCGACCGTAACACGGTCGAGCTCGAAGACGGTGACACATTGACCTATCGCGTTCTGGTCGTCGCGCCCGGGCTGCGCCTGGCGTGGGAGAAGATCGAAGGGCTGCCTGAGGCTCTCGGCCGCAACGGCGTCACCTCCAACTATCGCTACGATCTGGCACCCTACACCTACCAGCTCGTCAAGGAATTGCGGCAGGGGCGGGCGCTGTTCTCGCAGCCACCCATGCCGATCAAGTGCGCCGGCGCACCGCAGAAAGCGATGTATCTCTCCTGCGACATCTGGCGGGATAGCGGCGTTCTCCCAGCTATCGACGTCGAGTTCCATAATGCCGGCGCAGCCCTGTTCGGGGTCCCGACCTACGTCCCGGCGCTGATGGAATATGTCGAGAAGTACGGTATCGATCTCAGGCTTGAGTCCAACCTGGTCGCGGTCGACGCCGATCGCCGCGTCGCCACGTTCGAGCGCAAGCAGGACGGCGTCTCCGAGCGGATCGAACGTGAGTTCGATATGCTCCATGTCGTGCCACCTCAGGTGTCACATGCGGTCGTCGCAAATAGCCCGCTTGCGGCTGCGAGCGGCTTCGTCGAGGTCGACGAGACTACGCTGCGGCACAAGCGATTTGAAAACATCTTTGGCCTTGGCGATGCCGCTGGCACCAGCAACGCCAAGACCGCCGCTGCTGCTCGCGTCCAGGCGCCCGTGGTCGCAGTCAACGCGCTGGCCGCGCTCGACGGCAGACCCCCCGTTGCCGATTATAATGGTTACGGCTCATGCCCGCTCACGGTCGAACGCGGTAAGATCGTCCTCGCCGAGTTCGGCTATGGCGGAAAGCTGCTGCCCAGCTTCCCATCCTGGCTGCTGGACGGAACGCGTCCGACGCGCACCGCGTGGTTCCTGAAAGAGCGGATGCTGCCCCCGATCTACTGGCAGGGCATGCTGAAAGGCCGTGAGTGGATGGCCGCTCCACACGAGATCGGCAAGGCGGCATGATCCTCGAACCAATCCAGTATCTGCTTGGCGCCTTGTCCGGCAGCCTGGTCGGATTCACCCTCGGGCTCGTCGGTGGCGGTGGCTCGATCCTCGCCGTGCCGCTCATGGTGTATCTGGTGCGCGTTCCCGACGCGCACCTCGCCATCGGTACGAGCGCGTTTGCCGTGGCGGCCAATGCCGCGACCGGTCTGATCGGTCATGCCAAGGCTCATACCGTAAAATGGCGGTGCGGCGGCATGTATGCGACTGCCGGCGTCATCGGTGCGCTACTCGGATCCACCGCGGGCAAGGCCGTCGATGGCGGCAAGCTCCTCTTTCTATTCGCGCTCGTCATGATCGTCGTCGGCGTTGTGATGCTGCGCGGGCGGGGTGACGCTGGTAATCCCGGTGCAGAATGCAACCGGGAGAAGGCGCCCAAGGTGCTGGGTTATGGCCTCGGCACCGGACTGTTTTCAGGCTTCTTTGGCATCGGTGGTGGCTTCCTGATCGTTCCCGGACTGATTGGATCGACGGGCATGCCGATCCTCAACGCCGTCGGCACGTCGCTGATCGCCGTCACCGCGTTCGGGCTAACGACCGCTGCCAACTACGCGTTCTCCGGGCTTGTGGATTGGCCGCTCGCCTTCGCCTTCATCGGCGGTGGAGTTATCGGCGGGTTGATCGGCACGCGGATCGCTAAGCGTCTGGGCACGGGCAGTACGCTCACCACGGTTTTCGCAATGCTGATCTTCGTGGTCGCAGCCTATATGCTCTGGAAGAGCGCAGGCGCGTTTCTGTGATGGGCAGCGCAATTGCCATCGGGCCGCTGATGATGGCGGTCGATCGCGGATTGGCGGTTCTGTGCGTCGCCGTGTTCCTCGGTTTGACGGCGCTGGCGGGACGGTTCCGCTTCCCGCGAGTGTCGATGGTCGCGACCAGTGCTATTGTCGTCGGGCTGGTGACGGCCCGGATCGGCTATGTCGCGACGCATTGGGCGAGCTACGCCGATGCTCCACTTTCCATCCTAGCTATATGGCAGGGAGGCTTCTCGGCCGTCGCCGGCCTCGCCGGCGCTGCGGTAACGCTGGCGTTCCGGCTCGGCCGAACGCGCGCTCTGGCGATAGGCTGGGCAGCGCTTGCCGTAGCTGGCGGCCTCTGGTTCACGCTTCAGGCGCTGATCCCGCCCGTGACCTACGGCCCCTTTCCCTATCATCTCGCCCTAACGACGCCATCCGGCGCTCCGCTCCCGCTTGATCGTTTCCGGGGTCGTCCCTTCGTGGTCAATCTGTGGGCGACATGGTGCGGCCCATGCCGGCGCGAGCTGCCGATGCTCGATGCTGCTGCGTCGCGCCGTGGAGAGGTTCCGATTCTGCTCGCCGATCAGGGTGAGGCGCCGGCGACCGTTACCCAGTTCCTTACCCGCGAAGGCATCGGTGCCGGCAACGTCGCGCTTGATCCCGACCGTAGGCTTTCCCGAGCCTTCGAAGTCGCCGGCTATCCCGCAACCGCCTTCGTCGCCGCGAATGGCACGATCGTGCAGCTTCAGCTCGGAGAGTTGTCGCGCGCCGCGCTCGCCGATGGAATTGATAAGGCAAGGAAACACCGATGAACCGCCGCAACCTTCTCTTTCGCGGCGCTCTAGCCGCGCTTGCTTTCGCCGTGCCGATGACACCTGCGGTCGGGCAGCAGCAGCCTGATTTGTCGCGCAAGGCAGTCGTCGACGATCCCGTAGCCCCCAAGCGGGCCGGCACCGCCTATGACGTCACCGTTGTCGAGTTCTTCGACTACAACTGCCCCTATTGCCGTCGCATGGAGCCGGTGCTGAACGCGCTGCTTCGCTCCGACCCGAAGGTCCGGATCGTGTATCGGGATTGGCCAATATTCGGACCCGCCTCCCGTGAGGCGTCCCGGGCGGCCGTCGCGAGCCAGTGGCAGGGCAGGCATGCCGCCTTCCATGGAGCGCTGCTTGCCTCGCCGGCGCGGCTCGACAGCGCCGGTATCAGGGCAGCTGCTGTGAAAGCCAAGGTGGATTGGCCGCGTCTGCAACGTGACCTGAAGACGCGTGGCGCGGAAATCGATGCGCTGCTCGCACGCACCAATGCGATTGCCGAAGCGATCGGGTTCAATGGGACGCCGGCGCTGATCGTCGGCTCGCAGGTCGTGGCCGGCGCGGTCGATCTGCCGGCGCTCCGCCGCCTCGTCGCCACGGCGCGCAGCAAGCCCGGAGGGCGTTGAGCGTGCCGGGGCCACTCAGTCGGAGGCAGGCGGTCGGGCTCGGCGCTGTAGTCGTGGGGGGCTGGGCGGTCGGACAGGTGCTGCGGCGCACCGCCCCGATTGGGCGTGACGTTGGTCCGACCGCCGACCTGATCCTGACAGGCGGCAGTTCGCCTGAGCACGGTCCTGCCGACGCGACGTTGCGGCTTGCCGTTTTCACCGATTATCGTTGCCCGGCCTGCCGTCACGCCTTCCCCGCGTTGGAAGAGGCCGTGCGACGCGATGGCAAAATTAGGGTCATCTACAAGGATTGGCCGATCTTCGGTCCACCGTCTGAACGTGCCGCGAGCGTTGCGCTCAGCTGTGCCGAACAGGGCATCTACCCGGTCGTCCATCGCCAGCTGATGGCCGACAACCGTACGATTGACGACGACATGCTGCGGGACGTCGTAATCGGCGCTGGCGGTGACTGGCTGAGCGCAACGACGTGGCTTGCTTCGCATGCACAGGCTGTCGCGGCGCGCCTGCGTGCGAACGGCCAAGAGGCCTATTCGATCGGCTTGGCCGGCACCCCGGGCTTTCTTGCCGGACGCATGCTGGTGATGGGCGCGATCGATCCGGGTGATTTCGAGCGGTTGTTCGCGCGGGCGCGGGCAGAAAGCTAACAGAGCGAGAGGATGAAAACATGATCGAGTATAAGCACGATGGTATGACCGTTGCGTCGCTCCATGATGAGCGCACTGGTAGCTTCCAATATGTTGTCGTCGACGACACTACGAAGACGGCTGCGATCATCGATCCAGTTCTGGATTTTGACCCGCGCGCTGGTGCGACCGCGACCCGAAACGCGGATCTTATCCTCGACTATGTGCGCGAAAAGGGGCTAACCGTCGAATGGGTGCTCGACACCCACCCACACGCCGATCATTTTTCAGCCGTTCCGTACCTCACCGGCAAGACCGGTGGCAAAACCGCGATCGGCAACAAGGTCGTGGAAGTGCAAAAGCTGTGGCGGGACATCTACTGCCTGCCCGATCTCGCCGTCGACGGCAGCCAGTGGGACCGGTTGTTTGCGGATGGCGAGCGTTTCCGGATCGGCACGCTCGATGCTCATGTCATGCTGTCGCCGGGCCATACGCTTGCCTCGATCACTTATGTCGTCGGTGACGCCGCGTTCGTTCACGATACGCTGATGGTTCCCGATAGTGGCACAAGCCGAGCGGACTTCCCGGGTGGTGATGCTCATTCGCTGTGGTGCTCGATCCGCGCCATCCTCGATCTGCCACCCGAAACCGCAACCTATGTTGGGCATGACTATGGCAAGGATGGCAGGGACGTACTTGGTCGCTCGACCGTCGCCGATCAGCGTCGCGACAACATCCATGTTCACGATGGCATCGACGAAGCCGAGTTCGTCGCGACCCGCGAGAAACGCGACGCATCGCTCCCACTACCCGACCTGATGCTCGCCGCGCTTCAGGTGAACATACGTGGCGGCCGGCTGCCGGATGCGGACAAGTGTGGGACGGCGTTTCTCAAGGTGCCTCTGAACCGGTTTGGACCTGGTGCTTCATAGCTCAGTCCGCGCTAGGGCAGCTGCTGTTTCAAGTGTCAGAACCGAACGGTTATGACCCTCGGAGGGAGGGCGGCGGTATTCGACCATGCCGGCTCGGAAAGCTGCCCGGGCGCTAACCACCGCTTTTTGCCGTCCGTAAGCCAACGGATCAGCATTGCGCGTCGGTCGCACCGAATGTGGTTTCTGTCTCACGGAGCGTGCGTTCCCCGCATCGATCCGTCTCACGCAATGCGAGCCGAAAACCGCCCTATATTGCAGTTCCGGGCGATCATCATTGCGAGCCGCTACAGCTAGAGTTTGTCTGGCGGCCACGCGCTGGCGGAGCTCCGCATCGGCCTCCTCCGTCCAGCGCCGCCCCTTTCCCGTTGTCACCTAAGGTCTCAAGGATGCCGGTGCCCGGTGTCGCGTGGGCGTGTTCGCCATGGTCATGACCGGCGCTCACTGATCCGTATCTTCTGTATCCGCGTCGGAGCGGGCATCATGCAGGATCTCCAGGCCGCCTTTCACCGCGATGGCGGCGACAGCAACGCCAACGACGAGGTCCGGCCAGTTCTGCCCAGTCCAAAGGACGATCACGCCGGCTAGGATGATGCCGCCGTTAGATACGAAGTCGTTGAGGCTGAAGGTCGTGGCCGCTCGCATATTCACGTCGGGCTCGCGCAACCGCTTCAGCAGCCACAAACAGACCCCGTTCACGAGCGCCGCGACGATCGCCATCCCGATCATCGTGGGGCCGAGCGGTTCGCTTCCCGAAAAGTAGCGCCGCCCGGCATCAAACAGCACACCAGCGGCGAAGAGCAGCAGCAAGACGCCCGATGTCAGCGCTGCCCCTCGTTTCCAGGCCTGTGAGCGCGAAAGGGCGAGCAAGCTGATGATATAAACGAGTCCATCAGAGGCGTTGTCGAGGCCGTTCGCGATCAGAGCGCTAGAATCCGCGGCTATGCCGGTCACGCCGAAGCCTACCGCCAGCCCCAGATTGAGCAGCAGGACTATCCAGAGCGTCCGGCGCTTTTCGGCCGTGGCGAGATCAAAGCTTTCCTCGCTCATGCCGGGATCTCCTCACCAGTAGGCGCGGCCTGCTGATCGTTGTTCGAGGTCGGCAGCATGCGGCTGCCGAAACGGGCATAAAGCGTTGGAAGCACAAACAACGTAAGCAGCGTTGCAGAAATCAGGCCACCGATGACGACGGTTGCGAGAGGTTTCTGCACTTCCGCTCCAGCACCGTGCCCCAGCGCCATCGGCACGAAGCCCAGTGAAGCCACAAGAGCAGTCATTGCGACAGGCCGAAGACGGGCTAGTGCGCCCTGATGCGCCGCAAGTGCCCGATCCATGCCTTGCCGCATCAGGTCGTGGATCGACGACACCATGACCAAGCCGTTGAGAACGGCAATTCCCGACAAGGCGATGAAGCCAACTGCTGCAGAGATGGAGAACGGCATACCGCGCAGCACGAGCGCCAGGACCCCTCCTACCAGCGCTAGCGGAACGCCGGTGAACACGATCAGTGCGTCCCGAACGGAACCGAGCGCCCCGTAGAGCAGGAACATGATGACGACGAAGCAGATCGGCACCACGATTGCCAAGCGATCACGTGCAGAGGCGAGGTTTTCGAACTGGCCGCCCCATTCCAGGTAACTCCCTGCTGGCAGCTTAACCTGGCTGTCGATCGCTGCGCGGGCATCGGCAACGACACCAGCGACGTCACGGTCGCGCACGTTCGCCTGCACCACGACGCGCCGCTTGCCGTTCTCGCGGCTGATCTGGTTTGGCCCATCGACAACGGCGATATCGGCCACGGTCGAGAGCGGTACGAAGCCGCCGGCGGCAGTCGGCACCGGCACCTGGGCGACGGCCGTGAGGTCAGACCGTGCGCTTTCTGCCATTCGGATCACGACCGGGAAGCGACGATCCCCCTCGAAGATGATGCCCGCCTGCCTTCCGCCGATTGCTGCGGCGACCGTGTCCTGCACGTCGCCAGCGGTCACCCCGACACGCGACATTGCGGTTCGGTTCGGCCGGATATCAAGCATCGGCAGTCCTTCAGTCTGCTCGACCCGCACGTCTGCGGCGCCCCTCGTGCGGCGCAGGATACCCGCGATCCGATCTGCGGTGGCATTCATCTCGCCGAAGTCGTCGCCGAACACTTTGATGGCGATGTCGCCGCGGACACCTGCGATCAGCTCGTTGAAGCGCATCTGGATCGGCTGAGTGATCTCGTAGGCGTTGCCAGGAAGGGTCGAAAGACGCTTTTCGAAGCGCTCTATCAGCTCCTCTCTCGTGAGATCCGGCTCTGGCCATTCCTTCTTCGGCTTCAGGATAACGAACGTATCCGTGGCGTTCGCCGGCATCGGGTCAGATGCGATCTCAGACGTGCCGGTACGCGAAAAGGCGAAACGAACTTCGGGTGCCTTCGCGAGAGCCTTTTCCACCTGGAACTGCATGGCCTGACTCTGGTCGACCGACGTACCGGGAATACGTACAGCCTGCACGAGGATATTACCTTCGTCGAGCTGGGGCAGGAACTCCTGCCCCAAAGTCGTAAAGGCAGCCGCCGCGAGTGCCAGAGCCCCCACCGCGACACCCATGGTCAACGTCGGGCGCCGCATCGCTGCATCGAGGCCCGGTTCGTAGCGCTGCCGGAGGAACATCACGGCCCGGCTTTCCTTCTCCTCCACACGCTTGCTCAGCCAAATGGCGATCGCTGCGGGCACGAAGGTTAGCGAGAGGATAAAGGCGAACACGAGCGCGATGATGACGGTGAGTGCCATTGGCTCGAACATCTTGCCCTCGACACCGGTGAAGGTGAGCAAGGGCGCATAGACGAGGATGATGATCGCTTGACCGTAAACGGACGGACGGATCATTTCACGAGCCGAGGCCGCCACCAGTTCAAGCCGCTGCGCCAATGTCAGAACGCCGTCACGGCCATGCTGCGCTTCCGCGAGACGCCGCAATGCATTCTCGACGATGATGACGGCACCATCGACGATCAGGCCAAAATCGAGCGCGCCCAGGCTCATCAGATTTGCCGAAACGCCGGCCTCCAACATGCCGATGCTGGTGAGCAGCATCGTGATCGGGATGACGAATGCCGCGATCAGCGCCGCCCGGAAATTTCCTAGCAGTGCGAACAACACGACGATGACCAGCACCGCGCCTTCGGCGAGGTTGCGAGCAACCGTAGAGATGGTGGAGTTCACCAGCTCGGTCCGGTTCATGACGGGCTTCACAACCACATCGACCGGCAGCGATCTGCCGATTTCCGTCAGGCGTTCCGCCACCCCGGTTGAGACAGTGCGGCTATTCTCGCCGATCCGCATAACTGCAGTCCCGACCACCACCTCGCGACCATTCTCGGACGCCGAACCCATGCGGAGAGCCTGACCGGTCCGAATGGTCGCGATCTGGTTGAGCAGGATCGGCACACCTTCCCGGGTGACGATGACGGTGCGGGCAAGCTCATCGGCATTGCGCACGCGCCCATCGGAACGCACCGCCAATCCTTCGCCATTACGATTGACGACGCCGGCACCGGCGCTGGTGTTGTTGCGCTCCAGTGCCGTTGTGAGGTCCTGGAATGTAAGGCGCATCGCCGCCATGCGCTGCACATCGGGAACAACGAGGTATTCCTTGGTATAGCCGCCAAGAGAGTCGACCCCGGCCAGCCCCTCAGTGCTCTTGAGCTGGGGCGTAACAATCCAGTCCTGTACGGTACGTAGGTAGGTCGCCTTGTCCGCGTCGCTGACGAGGTGATCGCCCTCGGGTGTGATGTAGCTTCCATCGCGTTGCAGACCGGGCTCACCGTTGCGATGATGAACCTGATCCAGCTCACGGTATTCGACGGTCCACATGAAGATGTCGCCGAGCCCGGTCGCGATCGGACCCATTTCGGGATTCACGCCCTCGGGAAGATCCTCTTCCGCAGTCCGCAGCCGCTCCGCGACCTGTTGCCGGGCGAAGTAGATGTCGGTCTTTTCGGTGAAGACGGCTGTGACCTGGGCGAAGCCGTTGCGGCTGAGCGAACGGGTATATTCGAGGCCAGGAATGCCGGCGAGCGCGGTCTCGACTGTGAACGCCACCTGCTTCTCGATCTGGTCAGGGGATAGGGCAGGGGCGACGACGTTGATCTGCACCTGGTTGTTGGTGATGTCGGGAACGGCGTCGATCGGGAGCTGGCGCAAAGCGCCGATCCCGAGCAGAGCCGCAGCGACTGTGAGAAGCAGGACAAGCCAGCGCTTCTCGACGGAGAGGGTGACGATGCGACCGATCATGGCTCAGTCCTCGTCCCCGCCTTCGCCCTTGCCGAGTTCGGCCTTGAGCGTGAAGCTGTTGGTGGAGGCGATCCGCTCCGAGCCGGTGAGCCCGGACGTGACGACGACCTGACCACCGTTGGTGCGTCCCAATGTCACCGGCGTTGCCCGGAAGCCCGTAGAAGTGCGCACGAAGACGAACGACTTGTCCTCGATCATCTGAACCGCGGCCGAGGGCACGGCGACGGTGCGGTCTCCGTTGGCCGGCACCAAGATCGAGACGTTGACCGTCTCGCCAACCCGCCAGGTACTCCCGGCATTGTCGAGCGTGACAATCACCGGAACCAGTCGGGTCGTCTCGTCCAGGACAGGGGAGACGAAGGTGACGCGCCCTTCTTGGCGACGACCCACTGCTGTCACTTCGACACGCGCACCGGGCTTTACGCGGCCTGCATCACTCGGCACCAGCGAAGTCGCAACCGTCACCTTCGACAGGTTGGCGACCCGGAAAAGCTCAGCGTCGGCCGCAACCATCTGCCCGAGCGTGGCCGAGCGCGCGATCACCTGACCGGCGATCGGCGAGCGCACTGCAATGCGGTTGAGCGCACCGCCTCCGCTGCCAGTCGCGGACAATTGCTGCTGCGCCAGGCGAAGCGCGATGCTGGCTTCCGTGGCGGCGGTCCGCGCTGCAACGAGATCCTGTTCCGGTGACACGCGCTCGGCGAACAGCCGCTGCTCGCGACGAAGATTCGATTGCGCGAGGGCGGAGCGCGCGCGAGCGGCCTCTACCTCCGCTTTGAGCGACGCCGCTTCGCGGCTTTCGATAATGGCGAGCGGATCGCCGCGACCAACGGATTGTCCAAGATTGCGGGTCAGCGATACGAGACGACCGCCCACTGATGCCGACACGACCTGTACGCCCTGCGGATCACCCTCGATCGTTGCCGACAGCTCGATCGCACCGGCGACGCCACCTACCGTGGGTCGCGTAACCTCGATCCCAGCGTCGGCGATCTGCGGCGCGGATAGTGTGACGACGTCCTTCGGACCTTCCTTTGCCTCGCCGGCCTCGGCACCTTCCGTCTTTTCAGCTCCGGCCTTTTCGCCGGCTTCACCGCTGCTGCCGGCTCCACCGCATCCGGCAAGGATGAGAGCTAGGGTCACGGGCGTCAGCGCCCGCATGATGATCTTTGTCATTGAACGTTTTCCTCAGACGAGGGCGCGGCGGCTACGAGCCGTTCCAGGCGTGCTTTTGCGTCGTGATAAGTGGCGAGCGCGTCGATCGCGGCGGTGCGCGTCTCAGACAGGGTTCGTTCGGCATCGAGCAAGTCGAGCTGGCCGAATTTTCCCTCTCGGTAGCCGATCCGGGCAATGCGAGCGGCCTCGGCTGCCGCTGCCAGTACCGGACCGCTCGCATTGCGTGCGGAGGTAGCGGCATTCGCGACCTCCTCCTGCGCGTTTGCAATGTCCTGCGCCGCGTCCAACTCGGCAGAACGCCGTAGGGCCTGCGCCTGATCGCTTTGTGCACGCGCTTGGGCGATAGCTGCCCGACCGTTGTTGAAGACAGGAAAGGGGATGGAGACCCCGAAAACTGCGGCAACGTCATTGGTCGCCTCGAGCCGTCGCGCGCTCGCACTCAACGTCACGTCTGGAACCCGCTGCGAGCGAGCAAGCCGAACCTGTGCCTCTGCCGTCGTAGCGTCAGCACGGGCGGCGGCTAGCGCCAGCGTGCCGGCGGGTTCGATCGGCCTCGCAGGCCCGAAACCCTCGACACGATCATACCATACGAGGTCCAAGGACGCGGTCACGGGCTGGCCGATCCGCCGCGCAAGATTATCTCGCGCGACCTCGGAAAGCCGTTGGGCTCGCTCTACGGCCGTCTCTGCGTTGATGCGCAGCACATCGGCACGCTGCTGTTCGAGCGGTGATGCACGCCCCGCCTGCACGCGAACACCGGCTGCGCGTAGCGCCTCCCGAGCGATGCCGGCTTGTTCGCGAGCTGTAACGAGGCGGCGTTCGGCCGACGCTGCCTGGATGTAGAGCTGGGTAACGGCGAGCCGGAGATCGGCCTCTGCCAACACCGTTCCGATGCGCGCCCGATTGCCGATCGCGTCTGCGACGGCGATCCGTGCGGATCGCTTGCCCCCAAGCTCGATCGGGAGCGACAAGCCGGCTGTCGTTTCTGCACTGCGGAGGCCTCGATATTGCCCGCTTCCTGCGACGTTCTCGGTTTCAGCAACGATCGACGGGTTGGGGCGGTAGCCGGCGACGGTACGCCCCGCCTCGGCCGCTCGCACCCCTGCCGTGGCCGCTTCAAGGCTAGGCGCAGTTGCGCCGGCGAGCGCCAACGCCCGTTCGAGCGTGAGCGGGGGACTGGTCGATGCCGGCTCGGATGATTGCGCGTGCGCGATCGATGTGCACGACGCCACGGCCAGTAAGGCCGCGATAATACGGGACATGGTGACGAACTCCTGGCGAACCTGGGATACCGCACGCGATCGGTGCGGCGGATTAGGCGGTCGTCAGGCTTGGGGCGGTCTCAATGCTGGGTCCGAAGGCACCGGCGCCATCGGATCATGGTTCCAAGACCCATGGGCCATAGGCAGCCCATCTACGGAGGCGACGAGACCAGCCTCAAACGGCACACCGACGTGATGGCCGTGACAGCCACCATGATGGTGCGGGTAGGACTTGTCAGCATCGGCCGGCACTTGGTCCCCGTCACTAGCGCTATGCTCAAGCGCGCTGGCGGCAATGGAATCAACGCATCTCACACCTTCGGTCGCATGCGCGACTGATCCCAGCCCAAGCGACAGCATGAGCATCAGACCAAGGACCAAGGCAGCAAGCCGATGCATCGGCCTTCGGCGTAGCAGCTTAACCATTCCCATGTATCGGCTGCCTGTAATCCGAAGAAGCAGATGTCGGCCCGGATCGCAGCTCGGCGCGTGCCTGACGCATAATCTGAAAGCCGCCCGACAGCCCCAGCGCTGCGATCAGCACGGCGACCACAAGATCAGGCCACGCGCTGTTGAGGCCGAAGACGCCCCCCGCAGCCAGTACCACAGCGATGTTGCCAATCGCGTCGTTACGCGAACATATCCAGACCGAACGCATGTTCGCGTCGCCGCTGCGAAAGCGATACAGCATGACCGCGACCAAGGCGTTCGCGACCAGTGCAGCAACTCCTACGATACCCATAACCTCGGCATGGGGTACAGTGCCGTGGAGCGCACCCCAACCCGCCGCGAGCAGGACATAGAGCCCTAGCAGGGCAAGCGTCGCTCCTTTCAGCATCGCTGCGCGCGCGCGCCAGGCTATCGCCATCCCGGCAACACCAAGGCTGATCGCGTAATTGGCGGCGTCACCGAAGAAGTCGAGCGCATCGGCCTGGAGTGCTTTCGATCCGCCCGTAATCCCAGCGACGATTTCGACCCCAAACATGCCGCCGTTGATGGCGAGCGCGATCCATAAGGCGCGCCGCCACTTAGGGTCGTTTAGGGTGCCCGCCTTGTCGGACGCGCAGCTCGTGCAGGCCATATTTGCCACCTCGGTAGAATCGATCTGGCAACCTATATGCACCCTCTAGTCGGTAGAGGGTCAAGCGCTGTGTCTGAGAAGTTGACGATTGGGAAGCTGGCCTCGGCGACAGGCACCAAGGTCGAGACGATCCGCTACTACGAACAAATCGGCTTGCTGCCGACACCAGCGCGGTCCGCAGGCAATTACCGAACTTACGAGGACGAGCATCTGCGGCGATTGTCCTTCATCCGTCGAGCGCGCGATCTCGGCTTCTCGATCGATCAGGTCCGGGAGCTGATGGGGCTCGCCGATCGTCGCGAACAATCCTGCATGGCTGTGGACGTCATCGCCAATCGGCATCGAGATGCGATTACACGGAAGATCGCCGACCTGACGGCCCTCGCGGGCGAACTGGACGCACTGATCGACTCCTGTAGCCGCAACACCGTGGCCGACTGCAGAATCATCGAAGCCCTCGGCCCGAGCGCAAATACCCGTTCGCAGTGAGCGCTCCGGCACCCAAGACTGCACCGCTGGAGCCTGATGCGCTAAACGGTTGATCTAGCCTGTTCCCTTTACGTTCCGTCGCACGTTACAAGGACGCGAAGGGAATCATAATGCTGCCACTCATGCAGCCGGTCCCGCTCGCCGACGTACCGAGGGGGACCGTTCTCCGCATCGTTGGCGCAGCAGGAGCCGGCTTTCCAAGCCCCGCCCAGGATTGGGAGGATGACGCGATAAGCCTGATCGAGCTGCTTCGGCTCGATCGGGCGGCGAGTTTCGTGTTCCGGATCAGCGGCAGCAGCATGCTGGAGGCCGGTATCCACGATAACGACGTGGTGGTGGTCGATCGCGACATGCGTCCTGCAGAAGGCCACATCGTCATCGCCATCGTCGATGGCGGGTTCGTCTGCCGCCAGCTCGTCCACCGGCGCGGCGCAGCGTTCCTCGAAGCGCGCAACAGCCAGCAACGCTATGAGGCGACCCCGGCAGACGGGGTCGAGATATGGGGCGTCGTGCGGACCGGCGTCCGCGACTACCGGCGCTAGACGATGTCGTGGGCCATCGTCGACGTCGCCAACTTCTATGTCAGCGCGGAGCGGCTGTTCGATCCGAGCCTGCAAAGTGTGCCGGTCATCGTCCTGTCCAACAACGACGGGTGCGCCGTCGCCCGCAGCGAGGAAGCAAAGGCGCTCCACGTCCGGATGAAGGTCAGCCAGTGCGGGGAGGCATAGCCCTTCGTCATGGAGGCGACCCACAAGGTCAGCACGTTGATGCCGCGATAGGGAACGCCGGTTGAGCGCAGCGGGATATTGGGCGCGGTGCTGCCGTTCCACGATTTCGACCAAGGCCGGGTGCCCGCCTCGATCATGGCAATCATCTGGTCGGTGATCTCCTGATAGATGTCAGCCCGGTTGTCGGTGATCCGTCCCATGATTTCTTCCTTTCCTTTGAGGCTGAAGCCGGTCGCAACAGCAACCGGCTCTGCCTTTCCGGCGAGGAACGGGATGGGGAGGGAGGGCGAGAATCTTGCCCCTGGCGCGGGCGAGCCGCCTAGCGCGGCCGACACCCACAAGGTGTCGGGTGCCGCGGTTGGCGGATTACACGGGGAGCATGATTGTCGTTCGGGAACGAAAGGGCAGCCGCCCTTGGTGTTCCCTCGCGCCCGCGGGCCTCTGGGGGAGGGCTGCGGCGCCAGCAATCCAACGCTGCGCACGCGCGTCCGCTGGTGTGCCACGTGGCACAGCCTCTACTCGATTGCGCGCGCCTACATATGGCCTCAGAAAGCGCTCGGCTTCAGCGCATCATCAATCTGTGGCGATTTAGGTTGCCGATTGGAGGTAACCACCCTCATGGTCTGAAGAGTTCGGAAGTGGCGGCGTGGCGCTGATCACGCTGCATCGGCGTAACGCTATTGGTGGGTAAAGTGGGTTTTGGGGTAGAAGCAAGGAGGCGCGCGGAGGCGGTGGCGGAAGACGTCCGTACGGGGAATTGGCGGCTGTTCTCCCCTACGTTGGATGACAAAGGTCTCGTCTACGCTGAACTGGTGCGGATCGCTTCTCGTCCTCCCGAGGACGCGCTCTCTGGGCTAACGGACATGCTCGCGCGAACGGAGCGGCACACCTCCAACGGACTGCGGATTGAGGCAGCCGTCCTTGTTCTGCGCGATCTGATCTCGCTGGGTTGGCAGGCACTCGCAAACGGCGGTTGGCTTTACGTCCGACCTGGTGGTCCGGGTCTTCTCTCTAAGGACAGGGCCCGTCAACAACTCGAGTTCGGCCGCAACGATCAACTCGGGGAAGCATCCAACCGTAAGTTCATCATATCCATGGAGCGGCCCGGCCGGACTTCCGGCGTACGTCCCGTCACCGACCTAATTGCAGATGGACGCACGCTGTTCGCTGACCTTGAGGTCGCGGCGGCAGCGCAGGAAGAGGATCGCTATGACGCGCTCGAGGGTGCCTGCCGCCCGTACGCCGTCGAGATGCTCGCGGGCTCGCACAATGAAGGACGCATTGCTCAAGCGGCCGTCCGTGGCGTCGCATGCCGCGGCGATCGCATCCGCAAGCGCGGTCTTTCCGGAGCCCCGCGCGCCAATGATGGCAACCAAACCGGGATTGAGCGCGAGCTTCGGCGTCTGCGCCCATTCCGCGCCGGTCAATTCTACCTCCGCGATGACGCGGGCGGGCGTCGCCCGAAACGGGGGGTGAGGCCCGACATACGCCCGACCGGCGGGATCGATATAAGCTTGACGTAGAGCATCGAATTCGAGCGCGCCTTTGATCCATGAGTAGCGATCGCCATTGGGCTTGGCGACGGTCGCTAAGTCATGCGCATCGCTGCCGTGCAGGCAGGGTTTGCAACCGTCATAACGTTCGCGAAGCACGTCCTCTCCGACGCCGCTTTTCCGGCCAAGCCAGAAATCCCGCTGCGCTGGGCTGCTGGCAAAGATGACGTGCGCGAACTTCTCGATCTCTTGCCGCAGAGTGGCGTCATTGGCGTCGCGAATGCCCGACGTGCCGTCGGTTTCGGCGCCAGCCACAGCGATCAGGATGTTCTCTTTTGCCCAATCGCTCCTGCCGTACTCCTCGCGCAATTTTCCAAAGCTGACCTTAAACTGAGAGGCGCCATGGCGGAACGCGGCGCGCTCATCGGTCAACTCCGGCTTGGACTTCCGCCCTAGCTTTGCGAGATCCTCTCGCGTGCAGGCGAAGTTGTCGCGGAAGGCTTCAAATCTCAGTCGGCTCAGAAAACGCTCCACCTCCGAGACATGCTTCGGATCGTCCGGACAGACGAGAAGGTGGATGTTGGTCCATCGTTCCTTCACCGTGGCGACATCGAGCCGAAGCTCCACATTGGGGAAGACGAGCGCGACCTCTGGGAGGCGGCCGTTTTCCATCTTCTCCCGCAAAACGTTCTGATAGGTATCGGTGCAATAATAGTCGGTCACCGCGATGGCCCGGATGACGGGTGTCGCTTGTTCTAGGCTGGTGAGGTAGTTGCCCCAGGTGTTCGGGCCTTTGAACTGGTTGTTGAACAAGGTGCCGGGCGCATGAATGTGCGGCTCCCAACGATGCCATTCTGAACCGCGATTGCTCATACGCACCCCTAATTGTCTTACTTCTGGTTGTCTTGAGGAGCCGCGTTCGTCGCGCCCGGCGGCTGATCGGCTGGGAAGTCGACGCCGGAGACGAACAGCTTCACCATGTTTCCTTCGACGAAGATGCTGTCGGCATCATTGGTGATGAAGCCGGTGCCCGCATCCCGGCTTCCCCTGATCCGCCCATGCGCTGTGTCGAAGGAAATGGACTCGCAGATCACGTAACCGTAGCGAACGAAGTCTGAGCCGTAGAGGCCGTCCGCGCCCTTCGGGTAGCTCGCAAACTTCACCACGTTATATTCGGGCTTCAAGAGGCTGACGAAGGCCTTTTCGGCGTCAGCGACGATACGCTTTTGGTCATAGGCGCCGCTGAAATCCTCGTTCTCGAACTTATGCTCCGGCTCGAAGGTCGTCATGATCAACGGCTGGACGTTGAACAGGAACAGATAGATTTCGTCTGTCACCCGCGCGCCAGGATAGCGTTGAGGCTCGTTGCCGAGAATCTCCATGCGGGCCTTGTGGCCGTTGCTGATGAGGCGGTCGAAGCTGTCTCCAACCTTGGCGATGCCGACATAGAGCAAATCGTAGGTGGCGGCCTCACTGTGCCGGTCGAAACGCTCGATGCCGGCGCGTCCGCGCGACCGATCCCAGATCAGCTTCTCCGTTGTGAACCATTCCAGCACGTTTGAGCCGGGTTCGCCGATTGGCCCGTCCCACACCCGTATGAGCTTTTCGCCGCCCTCGACCCAGAAGGATTCCGCTTCCGACTCCTGGACGGTGGGCAGGTTGCGGATGTGGATTTCGACGGGGTCGCGGAAGCTATCCCCGACGGCGAAGTCAAAGGTTGCAATATAGGTGGCGGGGTCGATGACCAGGTTCAGATACTTCGCCTCGGCTCGACCGCCGATCATGTAGAAATCGCTCTGTCTGAGGAGCGCCTCCACCTCCGTGTCATTCTGAAGCCAGATGGCCTCCTGATTGGAAATAGGCGGATATACCGTTTCCAGGAGAGTGACCTTAGATTTTGTGCTGGTGGCGCTGGCGTTCATGATCAACGGCAATAGTCGAGACGACGTAAAAGTCCCAGCCCCAGTCTTCCCATAGGACCGCTACGAACCTGAACCAATGGCGGGCCCTGATACCCTCTTGATGGCCCCGAAACGTCGAGAATGTCAGCGGCATTGAATGAAGGGTTCAATGAGCTTGGAGTGGCCGGTGTCGGCGTAAGCAGACGCTCTTGCACCGCACGGAAACGACGTGAGTTGGTCGAGTGATGCCGATGGCTCGCGGGACAACATCACCGTTCGCGAGCTAACCGTTGAATGTCAGCTTATCCAGAAAGCTTCCGTTTCCTAGTAGAGGGCCGCAGGGCACCGTCGCGCCATCGTTGCGCTTACGGGATGACGTTGATGGAAGATTGCCGCAATAGTAGCGGTCGAAGCCACCGGCACATTCGCCAGCTTCAAGGAAAGGGCTCCATGGGGCAGATCACGCAGTTCTTTCAACCGCCGCTCTACTGGCAGCAGTTCGAGGATTTGACTCAGGCGGTCGTCGAGATCGTTTATGGAACGTCACACGCCGACAAGATAGGCCGACCCGGCCAATCGCAGGACGGCGTCGATGTTCATGCGGGCCGCTCGCGCGCTGGTGCGCTCGGTGTCCAGTGCAAACGAATGGACAACCTCGACGAGAACAACTTGCCGCTGCCGGGCGGCGCGATCACCCGCAAAATTCTGATCGAAGAGATCACGAAGGCCAAGACCTTCCAGCCACAGCTCGACGTCTGGATTCTCGCGACGACGGCAAAGCGGGATGCCCGCATCCAAGAGACCGCGCGTAGGATCGACCGTCAGCATGCCAAGCAAAAGCTGTTCGAGGTAAAGCTCTGGTTCTGGGACGACTATGTCGCCTTCCTCAACAGCTATTCGGATCTTCAGGCGGGCTATTACGATCAGATCATCCGCCTGCGCAGCCCACTTGACCAGGATCGCCTCATTCTCGAAACAATCGCGACCGCCTTTGATCGGCCGGCATTCACCGACCCTCTCAACGTCGAGCAGGTCGATGATATGCTCGAAGCGCTTGCTGATACGAGGGCAGCCTTGAAGACAGGACAACTCGTCGATCGACGGTCGCGGCATGTCATTCGCAAGGCCGTGGGCGGTTGGCGCTATCTCGAGGACAAGGATTGGCAGGCGCGAATGCAGGGCATCGACGAACGCCTGACCCAGGTTCGCACAGCGCTGGTCCTGGGCTTAAAGGATGGCCGACTTAGTCGGTCAGGAAGTTTCCTTACGGTGCAGGATCCGGTTCTTCGGCGTGAACTCGAGCAGGGACGCATGGACTGCCTCCTCCAGCTCAACGAACTTTTGGTACTTGCCGCGCTGCCAACCATATGATGGCGGGGCAACGCACACCGTCCGATGCCGAGCTCGACGTGGTAGTCACTGACCTGCAGCGTTCGATACAGGAGTGGGCAACCCGTCATGAACTGTGGTTCGACTGCGGCTTCCAGTCCTATGCCGAACGGGTCGACGGAGAGCCTGGGGAGACCCCCGTCGTCACGATCCTGCACTTCGACGGCGACTTCGGACGCGCGCTCGATGGCGACTTCCAGGGTCTCGACATTGAGTTCTTCGATCTTCTCGAGCGACAGGGCTTCTGGTATGAGCGCAACGACAGTGCCAGCGCCCATATATATCCAGAGGACAACAGCGCGTTATTCCAGCCGTTCCTCGACCGCGAGAACTGGCAGTGGGTGTGCGGACTGGTCCAGCAGGACTTCGCAGACGTTTACGAAGAGCTGTATTCGTACTTCGCGAAACGCCCGGAGGATCTCCACCGCCTCACCTGGCGCGAATTCGAGACGCTACTATTCCGGATCTTCCAGGCTCAAGGGTTCACCTGCGAGCTAGGCCCAGGTTCGAACGACGGAGGCATAGATGTCCGCGTGCTCCAGCGGGATCCACTGGGCGACATACTGACGCTGGTCCAGGCCAAGCGCTACGCCCCTAGGAACAAGATCGACCTATCGGCAGTCGCGGCGCTCCATGGCGTCGCTGACGTCGAAGCGGCCCAGAAGAGCATGTTCGTCACCACCTCCGACTACCTTCCCTCGGCACGGAAGTTCGCCGGCCGGACCCGCATCCCCATGACGCTTACGACCTCTGCCGATGTCAGTGACTGGTGCCAGGACGCCAGCGACGGGATTATCCGCGACAAGTCGAAGCTGGTCACGCCCGAAGCGGTCTCTTCGCTGCTTCAAGGCCTCACTTCAAAGGATCCCCGTATCGTCCACGCAAGCACAGGCTACTCTGTCATCATGAACCAGTTCGCGATCGTCCTTAAGGAGACGAAGCACGCAGCGCTGTTGATGGCCATCCCTGCGCGGACCATCTCGGACGATGGTTACGGGCAGAGGGGCAGCGAGGTGCCCGAGATCGGCCCCGCGTGCCTCGATCGTCTGACAGCGGATACCGTCTTCCGCGCGAAGCGGTCCGTCCGCAACGGCAAGGTAATCTACTGGGACGGCCGGAACCTATATTCGGCATGGAATGGCGCACCCGCGCTCTTCGATTTTTGCGATTAGCCAGCGAATGACTGGTTCCGGCGCGAGCCGACCTTCATCATAGCGCACCGGAACGGCGTGAGTTGGTCGACTGCCGCCGAAAAAGCAGGCCGACAGCACCTAGGGATCGAAAATCTGGTCCTGAGTGTGTTGTGTAGACACATCTGTCGCTTGCCATGAACGGTTCAAAACTTCCGCTAGTTGCCGCTGGCGGGATGTGTTGTGTTCAGGCTGCCCGCGATAGACCGTGCCGATGTTCAATATTGAAAACCCGATTCACGCCGCTATCGACCTTGTCAGCATCCATGGCAGGCGGGCACGACAGATTGTCGCTGACCATATTCTCGATGCGGTGCGCAACCATGACATGCACGTTGCGAAGCTCTGGAACGCAGTGGGATGCGAAGTTGACGACCGTTTGGAGCAAGCTGAACGGCGGCGCCTCGGCCTCAATGATATTGATACGTCGCGTAGCCGATCGGAATTGGTGCGATAGAATCAGGCCCTGACCGTGGGCACTTCGCCGACGCGCGTCGTGTAATTGGGTGAACGCATCTCCGAACGAGCCGACCACTGGCGCTTGAACCCCTGCGTAGCGGGAATGGCGGCGAATTTACCGAATCGCGAATTGACTTCATCCATAGCGGCCATCAGCCGCGCATGGCGATCATCTTCTGCTTCGAACAATGTGCGCGGGCGCAAGTCGGCGTCCATTAGGTCTTCCAGCATTATGCCTGCCTTCGTGATTCCATACCCTTCGCGCCACGCGCTTTCGACGCCGCGTCGCGCGTAGGCCAACAGGGCTAGGCCGTCGTTCGTCATCGGCTGAGCGCTGAGCGTCCGCGTCGCTGAATATTGCGGCCGATCGAGCTTATGCTTGTTTGTGTGGAAGAACACAGTGATGCGCCCTGCCACAAGTCCATGCTGACGCAGCTTTTCGCCAGCGCGCATCGCATATTGCGCGACAGCTCCCATCAGCGTCTCAATGTCGAATACCGGCGTCCCGAATGAACGTGTTGCCGCCATGCCCTTGCGCTGCGGCTCGACCGTTTCGACCACACCGGCTGGCACCCCCCGCAACTCAGCAACCAATCGCTCCAGAACGACGCTGCCCACGCCTCTGGCTTGCTTGAGCGGCATATCGCGAAGTTGGCCAGCCGATACGATGCCCAGCGCTTCCAGTTTTAGGGCTGTAGCTCGTCCTACCCCCCAGACATCGCCAACCGCGAACCGGTCGAGCACCCAGCGCCGGATGTCTTCGTCGCGCATGTCGGCAATGCTGTTGAAGATTGGGTTCTTCTTTGCGGCGGCGTTAGCAAGTTTGGCCAGCGTCTTGGTCGGCCCAATCCCAACACAGGTCGGGATGGTGGTCCAGCGGCGCACCTGATCACTCATCGCTCTCGCGTGCGCCACCAGATCGCGCTGCTCGAAACCCGCAAGGTCAACAAACGTCTCATCGATTGAGTAAATCTCGAAGTCCCTCGCGAAAGGTTCGATGGCTGCCACGACGCGGCGTTGCATATCCCCATAGAGCGCGTAGTTGGAAGACAGCACACGGATACCATGACGCTTGATCATATCCTGCATCAGATGAACCGGTTGGCCCATCGTAATACCGAGCGCCTTCGCTTCGGCAGAGCGAGCAATGGCGCAACCGTCGTTGTTGGACAGGACGATTACAGGGACGCCTGTTAAGCTAGCGTCAAACGCCCGTTCGCAGGACACATAATAGTTGTTGCAGTCGATAAGCGCGACAGGTCCGCTCATACATATCGACGCGCGAGCCCGACCACCACGCCCCAAATCTCAACATGTTCATCGACGATAATCTCGTGATAGCCTTCTGATTCGGGCACCAGCCAGAAACGTCCGTCGCGTCGTCGCAACCGCTTCAGCGTGCGGTCGCCATGCACCAGTGCCACAACAATGTGACCGGGAATGGGCTTCTTCGCCCGGCTTACAACGATCAGATCGCCGTCGGTTATTCCCGCCCCAGCCATCGAATGACCATCGACACGCATGATGTAGCTGGCGGCGGGATTTTCAATCAGCCAGTCGCCAAGATTGATCGGCTCTTCCATGTCGTCCTGCGCAGGCGACGGAAACCCAGCCGGTGCACTGACGAGCAGCATCGGCAGATCGGGCGTAAGCGTTTCGAGAGAAATCATTTCTAGCATCAGTGGTACTTCGAATCAGGAACTGCCTCAGACCTACGCTCGAAGTCTGCACCCGTCATGCAAAATGTTCGCTATATGTTCCACATATCCTCGCGGATCAGAGGAGCGTAGGAGACGATTCCATCGTTCCGGCTTTCCTGAACCAAGGCTTTTCCGTGTGGTCGATCGTCATTCGGTCAGCAGGATAGGGTCGATCGAACTGAAACAAATCATCGAACGGCGCGGTCAGCCAAGTATTCCAGTATTCGGGATCGATGATGACGGGCGAACGATCGTGTATGTCGATCAGCTCAGGCGCGTTGTCAGTCATGACGCCGGTGTAGCATGTTCCCCATTCAGGACTGTCCATCCACAAACCTGCCCACGCAAAGATCGGCTGATCCGTCACCGAAAGCCACGTCTCCGTCATCTTGCCTTTCACGCCTACAGCCTCTGCATAGCGCGCGGTCGGGATAAGACAGCGTTGCTCCGGCGCCACTGCCCAGCGTTTCCAGAATGAGCTCAGCTTGTCGAAGCGGGCATTATTGACGGGCTTGGGTTTAAGCGTCTGTCCGGATTTACCTTTGAGCGAAACCGGAAAACCCCATGTCATCTGTTCCAGCACAGGCTCACCCTCAATCAGGCGAATGACGCTGCCAGGCTCCTTTGGGTGAACTTGCAAAGGTCCTTCGTTGAACCGCGATCCGAGACGCGCGCCGAACAGGTTCAGCACCTTGTCGGTCACGCCACGCTCTGCCCTGTTACACATTTAGCAAGGCTGGCGTTCTGCGGCACCAGAGTCAATGTGCTGCCTATTACGGCTTAGTCCGGACCTATCGATCGCCTCGGCAGATCGCTGCGGTGATAGTGATGGCGGGTCGATGTCAATGCGCCCCCGTCCTAGGCGCTAGAGCTCACGTGCTGGCCAATCCGACCCAGGCCTTCGAGCACATAACCAATGCAAATCGGGCCGCCGTGACAGCGTTGCTGTAAATCGGCGTTGAAGCTGATCCCGGCCTTAGAGACGGGCAACTATCTGAAAACGCTCCGGAACGATGGATGTTGCTGGGGTCCCAGTCTACGCCTATCAGGACGCGAGCGCTGGACATTTCTCGTTATAATACAGCGTTATGAATGAAATCAGACGGGGTCTCTCTTCGGCACCAATCCACAGACGAACGAAGCAGAATGCGACTTGCGCATCCGTTTCGCTGCACCTGCTTTCCAGATTACCGCCATGTCTCCCCCTGCTAACATCTCTTACAGAAGTCGCGAACGTTGATCGACTATCTCCGACAGCGCATCGACGGGGGTAGGCAATTTGTCTCCAACCGACGTGGAAGTTGTAAGATAGTTCATGTCGGCTTAGCGAGATCGCGTCCTGTTGGCCGCCTGTCAGGAATGTCCGACTTTTCGGACGTTGAGAAGGCGGCGACTGCACGCTGTTTTATGTCCGCTTCCGGGGAATGGAAAAGCGAACGGGAAAGGCGACAATGGGTCGTTCATGCTACGATCTCACTCAAGTTGGCTAAACGAGCTTCTCTCCCGTGCTTTTGGAGTACGTATTGGCAAAGAACGAATCGATTACATTTTCGCCCGGTGCAACTTCAAGCAACGGGTCGAGCGTGAGCGGTTGAGTGACCGAGCCGAACACTCGACCCATGTCTCTGGCTAGGCAGAGCGGGACGGCGTGATTGTCATAGATGTCGCGCACGAACGCGACCGAGCGCTTGGCAGAAGATGAAGGAAGGTTCATACGTAGGCTGACCGATGGTGGGAACCCAATTGCGACGGAGAATACGGAGGTGGGCTTAGCGGGTGCGACGCTGTCCAACTCATGCGAGACACGCCGTACGTCCAAGGCGATCGCAGCAGCCTTTTCAACGCTGTCGACATCGCTATATTGCTCAATCAGGTGGCGTAATGGCATGGCCTTGTTCCGGAGATCGAGAACATGGTGGAACAGGTCCCCAACCTCCTTCGTCTTCTCTAGGGCCATTGTCAGAAATGTCGGCATCTGGAATTTTTCCCACAGCGCAAACGATCCATCGTCCGAGAAGTGCGACCACTCAAGCTTCTCGTTGTAGGCCTTCTCGATGTTGGTCGTCACACGCGCCATCAGACGCTCCCACATACTGCGGAACGCCGGTTCGACCCGGTCCCGCGACATGACATTAATGATGCGTCCGCGGAAGTCATGTGGGAGGTAGGCTTGGCCGAGCTCGGTTGCGTAGCACTGATATTGGACGGCCCGAACGAGAGACTGAAGCGCGCTAACGTGATCGTAGCTCCGCAGATGTAGATGCATGGGAGGTATTGCCAGTTCCAGCCTATCCTGCAGCAGGCTCACTAATTCTTGTTCGTTTCGATTCCTGCCGAGATCGCTGCCCGTGTATGAAAAATAAGTGGTATTCAGGTCGCGACCTCCCTCAGTCTCGGTCGACTGGTCGATCACGGTGAGCGCGTAACTTAGGAGAATGCTGTTCGAGGACTGCATAACTGCGTCGACAACCGTCTCCTGCGGAGGAAGCGCGAAGTCAACGATGTTGAGCATAGGCTGAATTGAGGGAAGCCAGGTGGCCGGGACTGCGTCAGCGAAGTACTCCCAGCCTGCCCGGTCAACTGTAATGCGTTGGTGCATGACCAGCGCATCTACTAGGCCAGAAAGCCCAAACAGGTTCACGTTCCGGACGGTGTTTCCGCCATCGTGGCGCACGAGGTAGTTGGCAGCGCTGAACAGGATAGCGTTGTCGAGCACTACGGACGCGTGCTGGTCTGATTGGGTAGATTTTTCGCTCATGCGGCGGCATTAGTGCAGATGTACGTGGTCGGCCACAATGCGTTTGAAAATACTGGATCGCCGGGGCGCGGCTTATTGGATACACAGATACCGAGCCGACGGTCCACCGAGCATTATTACCGGAAATCTCCAACCGGAGTAAGCGGCGTGAGCCAACATTCCCCTAGGTCCATCGAAGCCGTGCAAGTTCGTCGACAGACGTCGGAATAGCTGCCGGACCGAATCTGGGAGCGCAAAAGCGGCTGCTGAATGACCCGAGTGGGTCGGATCGGCGGAATCTGGCATATTTCTGCTCATCGCCCTTTAGGTCGGGAATGACCGGTGGCGTCGGATCACGACCGTTTGTCAATGAAGGCGACCGCCTTCGCGATCGGCAGCGGCGCGCCCCCCGATATCTTAAGCAACGCCTTGCCATGCCGCTCCAATAAAGCCCGTTCCTCTTTGTCGGGACGGAACGACTTTCCAGCAATGACTATCGGGCCGCGTAGCGCCGGGACGAGATCGTTCTCGGGAAAACCGTCTTCGTCGACGACTGCGATCCTAATCCCGAGCGAACGCGCAGTACCGACATATTTGTGCGCCTCGCCCTTACATGAGACATCGATCAGCCAAGCTGGTTCCGGCATGCTCCTAAACTGATAGCCCCAGGCATTCTTAATCGATGCTGCATCGAACCCACTATCGGGCAATCTGTTCGCATTTTTCTGGAACACGCCTAGGGCACCCCTGGCATTCTTGCTCAGGTCATCGTCATAGACCGCGAGGTAGACATCCGCGAATGCTGTTGGCATTTTGCGCACTACTTCGAACAGACCGAGGTCATCCGCGAACAGTGCCGCGAACGGCGGTAGCTTCGCGTGCTGGGCTTTAGCTCGCTTGATGTCGACGGAACGAACCGGAACGGTCTCATCGCTGCACCATAGGGTTTCGAATTCGGCGAGGACGCCGTCGACAAAATCTGCCTCGCCGCTTGTAACGTTAAGCTCGACCCAACCCTGTGCCTCCTTTCCCTCGACCGTCAGGCCATTAGTTGACGCATTGGACGAGCCGACGATCGCCACGGCATCGGTCGCGTAGAGTTTCGCGTGGAGGCGGCGATGGGTTCGCACCTTCACCTTGTGCTTGCGTAGCTCCTCAATCACGAAGGGGTTGCACCCCGGATGGTCGAGATTGCAGATCACGCGGACACTATGCCCGGCATCCAGACCGAGGAGCTTGACCGCCCCTTTCCCCCAGAAGGGCACTGCAATCACCGCAGACTTGGCACGTTTCAGCGCCTTGCGAAATGCGGGCGCAAGCTCGTGCTCTCGAAGTAGTCTAATAAAATCTCGAGACATCTTGTCCTCCCAACGCAAACCTTCTGGACAACAACTGCAGCCAACGCCTCAACTCCGTAAAAACAATAGGTGATATGCGCCAGCCGGCGTAATTTAGCTGCCGGAAAAGCGGAATGTCGGCTGCTGGGAATGGAAATTCGGGCGCTGAGCGTCTTACATGGGTCGATGTTACGCTCTGGCCGCCGTAACGCCGATTATAGGCGGAGCAGAGATCGCGCTTTCCTCCACCCTTGAAATTGTTCCAGCCAAGTTCACTGGTATGGGGCTAGGGTCTGCCCTATGACCTTCGCAAACACCTGACGCGGGACGTAGTTGATGGCACTGGTAAAAAAGTCGGCACTTGGTACGCGCGCGAAGGCTGGCCTCAGCGAAGAAGGCGCGGCGCTTGAGATAGCGGCGAGTCCGGCGAAACGCACGGCCGCGCGTCGACCCTCCGCCGAGCGCAAGGTCACAGTCGTCGAACGAATCGATCAGGCAGCCGAGGAACTGGCAAGCGGGCTTGCCGAAGCCTCCTCGGCCTCGACGGAATTGCAGCAGTCGATGACACGCATTGCGAGCGGCGCTGAGGAAGCGGCAGGCGCGGCGCAGGAATCGCTGGGCTCGGTCGGTGCGCTCGGCAAGGCGTTCGAATCCGCGCGCGAACGAGCGGGGGCGTCCCTGCGACTCGCAGAGGCCGTGCAGACCGCTTTCGGCGAAGCCAGTGCGCAGATCGAGATGTCGGTCGCCGCGATCGAGCTCAACGCGCGACGTCAGTTAAGCACGGTCGATACGATCGGATCGCTCGAAGCGGCCGCAGCCAGTATCGGTGACATCGGCCAGACTGTGGCTGACATATCCGACCAGACCAGCCTGCTGGCGCTCAATGCGACGATCGAGGCGGCGCGCGCGGGAGACAGCGGTACGGGTTTTGCCGTCGTCGCCGACGAGGTACGGGCGCTGGCGGAAGGGTCCGAAGCGAGCGCGGGTGATATCCAAACGCTCGCCGAGGCCATCGCCGCCGAAGTCCGCCTGATCGCCGAGCGGGTGCGCAGCGCCGCCGCGACGGCCGATGTCGAGGCGAAAGCCGGGCGTGGGGTCGTCGGACAGATGGACGAGGCGCGTGCCGAACTCGCGGTGGTCGCGGCTGGCGCGCAGGACATATTGTCGGCTGCCACGGAAATGGACATTGCCGCACGCGAAGCCGAGCGTGGGGCCGAACAGGTAGCGAGCGCCGCCGAAGAACAATCGGCGGCCGCAGCCGAAGCGCAGCAGGCAATCGAGCAGCAGAGCATTTCGCTCGACCAGAGTCAGCAGACATCGGAGTCACTTGGACTCCTGACGCAGCACCTGCGCGGGACGGGGGACACGACCTCGGCCGCGCAGGAAGTCGCGGCGGCGGCCGAAGAATTGTCCGCGACTGTCCAGGAACTGTCCGGCGCTTCGGGTCAGATCCTCGTCGCTATCGAGCAGATTGGGCGTGGCGCGGAAATCCAGGCCGCCGCGACGATCGAGGCGAACAGCGCCATGGGCCAGATCGGGACCGCTGCCGCCCTGGCGCAGGCCCGCGCGGCGACTTCCGCAGAACGGTTAACCACTCTTGTCGCAAAGGTGACGGTCAGCCGCCAGACGGTGGAAACGCTGGCCGCCGGAGTCGACGGATCGGTCGGTGAGACGCGGGAGGTGCTGGGTCTGCTGGCTAAGCTGAGCGACACCGGACGCCGGATTGAGAAGATCACTGATGCGCTCGCCCTGATCGCGGTGCAGACGAACATGCTGGCCGTTAGTGGATCGGTGGAAGCGACGCGGGCCGGTGAGGCTGGTTCTGGTTTCTCCATGGTCGCGGCCGACATTCGCAAGTTGTCGCGCGAATCCGCGCTCAATGCGGAGCGCGCCAAGGATACGGTGCGCGCGATTCAGGACCAGATGGTGACGGTGCGCCGCGATCTCGACCAGATCGTGGGTGCTGCCGAGGGAGAGGTCGTACGCGCCCGCGCCATGATCGACCGGTTCAACCAGATCGCGGCCGACCTTGACCAGTCCCAGTCCGAAAGCCTTGGCATGGCGCAGGACGTCGACGCCATCCTGCGTTCCGTGCGCGAAGTGAAGAGCGGCACCGAGCAGATCGCGACCGCTGCCGAACTGGCGGCCGATGCGGCACGCGAGGCGTCGAGCGCCGCCCGCCAGCAATCGCAGGGCGCCGAGATGCTTGCGGCCGCGATCGAGGAAATCGCATCGCTCGCTGGCGCACTGGTGACGACGGCGGTCTGATCATGGCCAGTGCCACATCACCCCCGCACGACGAAGCTATGCTGGGCTTTCGCTGCGGCGAGACTTATTTCGGCGTCGCCGCGTCGCTGGTGCGGGAGGTGGGGCGCATGCCCCGCTTGACCCGCGTGCCCCATGCACCGGCCAGCCTGATCGGCCTTGGCAATTTTCGTGGTTCGGTGTTGCCGGTCCTGTCCTTCGCCCGGCTGACGGGGCGTTCGGAGGGCGACGAACGCCGCGTGATCCTGCTCGACACGGCCGATCCCCTCGTGCTCGCCGTGGAAGCGATCTCCGCCCTGACCAGCGGCGAGCATGTGTGCAAGGTCGATGTTGAAGCGCTCGCGAGGGGTGCGTTTTCGGGGCCTGCCAGACCCCGGATGCGGGTCAGCGCCGGGGAAACCCGGACGGCGCTCGCGGTCGAACCTTCAGTGTTGCTGGTCTCCTTTCTGGCGAGCGGCCAGGAGTTTGCCCTCCCCGTCGGCGCAGTGCAGGAAATCGCGCCGCTGCCCGATAGCATTGCTTCTCTGCCGCACGCCGACAGCGTCGTGGTCGGATCGATTGCGGTCCGCGATATGCTGCTTCCGCTACTGTCGCTCCGCGCCTTGCTTGCCTTGCCGGATATAGGGCAGACCGCCCGGGCGCGCATCGTAGTCTTACGGATCGGCACCCATCTGGTCGGCCTGGTGGTCGATGCTATGCGCGGCGTCATCCGCGTCGCCGAAAGTCAGATCGATCCGGTCCCGCCGGTCCTCGCGCGCGGAAGCTGTGAGGCGCGCATCCAGGCGATATGCCGATTAGAGGGCGGCGAGCGGCTCGTATCCGTGCTGGCACCCGAGCATCTGATTCGGGAAGATATCACCGCGCGCTTGCTGCAGACCGGTTCCACCGAGGACGAAATGACGAAGACCATGAGCGGCGAAGCGCAGGAACAGTTTCTGATTTTCCGCATCGGCAGCAGCACGTTCGGAATGCCGATCGAAACGGTGATCGAGATTGCGGCGCTGCCGTCGAAGCTCGGCCGCCTCCCCAAGGCGCCGGCCTTCGTCCAGGGGGTGATGAGGCTGCGTCATCTGGTCATACCGGTGATCGACCAGACGATGCGCTTCGAAGGCACGCCAGCGCACGGCGCGCGTCGCCGCGTCATCGTTGCGCACGTCGGCGAACTGGCGGCGGGGTTCGTGGTGGATGCCGTCACCGAGGTGCGCAGCATCCCCGTTGCTGCGCTCGGCCCCGCGCCGAATATGCGTAGCGAGGAAACGCACGTTTTCGATCGCGTGGCTACGCTGGAGGACGGGCGCATCGTCCTGATCGTCAGTCCGCAGGAACTGCTGGATCGCACCGAGCGAGACATGCTCACCGGCATCAACGAAGCGGCAGCGGTCGCGCCTTCGTGACACGGCTGCTCATCGTCGACGATTCGCCGCTGATGCGGCGGCTGCTGCTCGACATCTTTACCAAAGCGGGTGGCTTCGAGATCAAGGCCGCCAAAAATGGCGTGGAAGCGATAGAGCTGCTGCATCGTTTCAAGCCGGAGGTGGTCACGCTCGACGTCCACATGCCCGACATGGACGGGCTTGAGTGCCTGGACCGGATTATGGTCGAGCGGCCGACTCCGGTGGTGATGATTTCGGCCCTGACGGCGGAGGGTGCCGACGAGACGCTGGAAGCGATGGCGCTCGGTGCGATTGATTTTATCGGCAAACCGCACGGGCCTATCTCGATCGAGATCGAGGGTCTTGCCGAATTGCTGATCGAAAAGGTGCGATCGGCGGCGCAGGCGAAGATATCCCGCGCGACTCGTTTGGCGGACCGGGTGCGACTGCGATCGGCGGGGACGCCGCCGAAGGGCAAGGCGCTGCGATCCGCCTTGCCCGCCAAGCCTTCGCGCACAGCAAAGCCGCTGCCGGGGCGATCGAGCGGCGAAGGGCTCGTCATCATTGGCACCTCGACGGGTGGTCCTGCGGCGCTGGACGTGGTTCTGGCCGGCCTTCCAGCGGACTTCCCCTGGCCCGTCGTCGTCGCGCAGCATATGCCCAGAAGCTTCACCGGTGCGCTGGCTCGCCGGCTCGACCGTTTCTGCGCACTCACCGTTGTCGAAGTTGTGAAATCCGAGCCGCTGCTGCCGGGTCACGCCTATATCGGCCGGGGCGATGCCGACCTTCTGATCAGCCGGCGGGGGGCGTCGCTCATCGCCCTCGCTGCGCCCAGCAAGCCCGAACTGCACTGGCATCCCAGCGTCGACCGACTTGTTGAAAGCGCGATGCAATTTCTCGCCCCCGAACGCCTCATTGGTGTGTTGATGACCGGCATGGGTAATGACGGAGCGCGGGAAATGGCGGAACTGGCGCACAGGGGCGGCCATACGATCGCCGAGGCCGAGGAGACGGCGTTGATCTGGGGCATGCCGGGCGCGCTCGTCACGGCAGGCGGCGCGGATCATATCGAACCGCTTGACGCCATTGCGGGCAGGCTCAACAGTTTAGTGGGCCGGTGAGCGACACCGCCCGCCCGGCCAGGGGGCCGGATATCTCGATTTCGCCCGACGAGCTGCAGAAAGTCACGGCGCTGATCTATCGCTGGACAGGCATGACGTTCGGTGAGGGCAAGCGCTATTATATCGAACGGCGGGTCGCCGAGCGGATCGGAAAGACGGGCTGCAAGGATATGCGCGCTTATCTGGCGCTGCTGGGCGGCGACGCCGGGGAGCGCGAGGTGCTGACCAACGCCTTCACGATCAACGAAACCTATTTCTATCGCGAAGAGCATCAGTTCGCCGCGCTGGCCAACGAGATATTGCCAGCCATCATCGCCGACAAGCGGCCAGGCGATCTGGTCAGAATCTGGTCGGTGCCTTGCTCGACCGGCGACGAGGCCTATTCGATTGCGCTGTGGCTGCTCGAAAACTGGCCGCTTGTCGACGCCTATAATGTTGAGATCGTCGGCTCCGACATCGACACCAAGGCAGTCGAGGCGGCCATCGCAGGACGCTTTGCGGCGCGCGCGCTGCAACGGCTGCCGGAAAAGCTGATCGCCGCCTATTTCGAGCCCGAACAGGGTCATCGCCGTAAGATCATAGACGATCTGCGCGAATCGGTGCGCTTCACCGCCGCCAACCTGTTTGACGCCGCCTCCTTGGAAAGTCTCGGACGGTTCGACGTCGTCTTCTGCCGCAACTTGCTCATCTATTTCGACGACGCGTCGCGGCTGATCGCGGCGGACAATCTGCACGACCGGCTCGTGCCTGGCGGTTATCTATGTCTTGGCCATAGCGAATCCATGACGCGGATCAGCGATCGTTTCGATCTGGTTCGCCTTAACGACGCAATCGTCTATCGTCGGGCGTAATGGACGAACTACTAGAGCAATTTTTGATCGAAGGCCGTGACCTGATCGCGGAGGCCAATGCCGCTTTCGCGATATTGCGCGACTATCCGGGCGATGCCGCCGCGATCGATGCGGCCTTCCGCGCAGTCCATACGCTTAAGGGATCGGTCGGCCTGTTCGACATGGCACCTGCGGAGCGCCTTCTTCATGGGGCCGAGGATGGTCTCTCCCTCGCACGCAAGAGAGAACGCCAGCTGACGGGTCAAGACATGGCGGGGCTGGTGGCGACGATCGACCAGATCGACCGGTGGATCGACGAACTTGAACGGGACGGTGCGCTGGGGCCGGACGCCGCCAATATTGCCGAGCGGCTGTCGTCTGCGCCGCCAGTTGCAATGCCTGGGGATCTGCAGCCTGCAGTCGGCATGGACTGGCTCGCTGAACTGCTCGACCGCCGCCGCGCGGCGATCGAGGGATGCGACGTCCCGTTGGTCGCGTTCCGCTATGCGCCCGATGGCGACGCCTTTTTCCGCGGTGAGGATCCGCTGGCGCTGGTTGCAACCCTACCGGGCATGTTGGCGGTCGATATTCTGCCGGCCAATGGAGCGTGGCCGACACGCGACGGGTTCGAGGCGTTTTCCTGCGTCATGGCGATAGAAGGCCTCACCACCGCGACGGTCGATGCGCTGCGACCGTTCTTCCGTCTGGTGCCTGACCAGTTTAAGCTCTTGCCGGTCGCTGCCGACCGGGTAGGCGCCGAAATCAAGGCGGACAGCGAAGCGGAACCGGATGTAGCGCAAGGCGCGACCACGGTGCTGCGGGTCGATGCGCAACGGGTGGATGCGCTTGCCGATACGGTCGGCGGGCTGGTGGTGGCGACCAACGCCTTGGCTACCCTCGCTGAACGCGCCGACGCGATCGATCCACCGCTCGCGCTTGGCATCCGTGCGGCGCAGGCGGACCTTGAGCGCGCCGTCGGCGCCGCGTCGCGCGCGGTCTCGGCCGTGCGGCTGGTGTCGCTGGCGCCAGCGCTTCGCCGTCTGCCCCGTCTGGTGCGCGAGATCGCGGGGAGCCTCGGCAAGGATATCGGTTTCGTGATGACCGGCGAGCAGACGGAGGTCGACAAGCAGATTGCCGATGGCCTGTTCGAACCGCTGCTGCATCTTGTGCGCAACGCCATCGACCATGGGATCGAGGATACAGCCGGGCGCGCGCGCGCTCGCAAGCCGTCGACCGGCAGCCTGACCCTCGCTATCCGGCGCGAGGCCGACGATATCGTCGTGACGCTGGCGGACGACGGTGCCGGAATCGATCGCGACCATATACGCGTGGTCGCTATTGCTCGTGGCCTTATTTCGGCGGAGGGCCGCGCATCGCTGTCCGATGCCAGCACGCTGGCGCTGATCTTCGCGCCCGGCTTCTCGACCGCGCAAACGGTCAGTAACGTCTCGGGTCGTGGCGTCGGCATGGACGCGGTGCAGGCCGCCATCGATCGCCTGCGCGGCCGGATCGAGATCGACAGCGTCGTCGGCCGGGGAACCCGCTTCACCCTGCGGCTCCCCGCCAATGCGATCACCACCCGCCTGCTGGTCATCGAAGTGGCGCGCGACCGCTACGCCGTGCCGTTCGACCAGATCGCCGAAACCGTCCGGGTGGAGCGCGACCGGCTGGTGCCGGTCGGCACGGGCATGGCCTGCGTCCTTCGTGATCGCACCGTCCCGGTCGTCAGCCTAGCTGAAATGCTGGGCGGCATCGATAGCGGCGCATCGCCGGTCAAACTGCTCGTGACGCGGGCCAGCGGCGATCCGGTCGCTCTGCGGGTCGACGGCTTCCATGAACATCTGGATGCGATGGTGCGGCCCCCGTCGGGATTGCTGGCGGGCATGCCGCTGGTCGGGGGGACTACGATGATGGGGGACGGCGCCGTAATGCTGGTGCTCAACATGGCGGAGGTCGTCGGATGAGTGTGTGGATTGAAGGTGTGACGATTCATGTCGAGGGTAACAGTCCTGTCGAGGATGCCGAGCCGTTGCTGGCGGCATTGCAGCGCGTTCGAGGCGCGACGGTTGATCTGTCCGCAGTGACCCGACTGCATAGTTCCAGCGTCCAGATTTTGCTCGCACTGCAGCCACCGACGATCGGAAAACCATCAGATCCCTTTCAAGCCAATTTCGTTGCGCCCCTCCTCACGATCAGTGACGACAGCAACGCGTTGGACTAATAGTGGCGGGGCAGATAGTGCGACTCCGATGTCCTGTGTCGCGTCTTTTGGAGTTTTCATGTCCGTTACCGTCCTAATCGTCGATGACAGCAAACTTGCCAGGATCGTGGCGGGCAAGGCGCTGGCCGCACTTCAGCCAGAATGGCAGAAACTGGAGGCGTCGACCGCCGCCGAAGCCTTGGCCATCATCGCGGAAAAGCCAATCGACATCTGCCTCATCGATTTCAATATGGTCGAAAAGGATGGACTCCAGCTAACCGAGGAATTGCGCGAGACGCGGCCAGACATGCCGATCGCCCTGATCACCGCTAATATCCAGGATGAGATCATCGCCCGCGCGCGCGCCGCTGGCGCGGCCTTCGTGGCGAAGCCGGTGACCAGCGAGGGCCTGCGGGGCTTTCTGTCCGGCGCCGCATTGCGCCTGCGGTCGTCGCAAGCATGATCGCCCAAGGGCTCTCACTCGACGATCTCGAGCGCGACGCCTTGACCGAGATCGTCAATATCGGCGTTAGCCGTGCAGCGTCGAGCTTACGCAAGATGATTGGCGATCAGGTGCTGCTGTCGGTGCCGTCGATAGAAGTCGTCAGCCAGCGCCGCGCAGCTCGGCTCATCAGCGAACGCGAAGCCTCCGAACTGGTGGCCGTGCGGCAAGATTTTTCGGGTCCTTTCTCGGGCCGTGCCCTGCTGATCTTCCCCGAAACCAACAGTCTGGAGCTGGTGCGGGCAGTGACGGGTGGCGAACTGACTGCGCAGGAAGTGGTCGATCTGGAGCATGAAGCGCTGGCGGAGACCGGCAACGTCATCCTCAACGGCTGCCTTGCGACGATGGCAAATATGCTCAAGCGCTCTCTGACGATGACCATTCCCGAAGTGCTGCGCGGCTCTGGTGAAATGCTGTTCGAGGTCGACGAGGACGGTCCATTGGATGGATTGGTCCTGTTCCTTTACATCGATTTTGCGGTGCGCAAGCATGACATACGTGGCTACATAGCGATGATCATGGACTTGCCGTCGCTGGGCATCCTGAAGATGCTTCTCGAGGAGTTCATCGCCAGCATCGTCGGCGACACCCACTGATGGCCGCCGGGGCCGATACGGGAGACGGAGTCCGGGCGATCCTCGCCGCCGCAGGAACGAGCGGCACATGGGACTGGAACATTTGCACCGGCGAACTACGCATCGACGAACGCTTTGCCGAACTGTACGGCCTTGACCCCGAAGACGCTCAACACCCCCTGCCGACGCGCCTGTTCTTCAAGGCAATTCATCCTGAGGATCAGGCCCGGATCAAGATCGCTGCGACGGGAATGACATCCGGGGCGGAGCGCTTCTCCAAGGAATTCAGGGTTGTGACTCCAAACGGCGAAACGCTGTGGATGCACGGCCGCGGTCAGGCCCATTTCGACGAACAGGACGCGCCCGTCCGTTTCACCGGACTGCTTGTGGACGTGACTGAGCGCAAGCGCACCGAAGAGCGGCTGCGCATCGCGCAGTCGGCCGGCGGTGTCGGCACCTTCGAATATTCCGATGGCTACGCGACAGCGATGGTTTCGGAAGAGTTTTGCCGTTTGCTTGGCCTACACCCCGCCACTATGCTTCCGGTGCGGACGATAAATTCGGTCCTCAAGAACGCGGACGAGCCCGACCTCATTCCTGAAGCCCATCGCGGCGGACCGCCCGAGACGCTGGACGGCAGCTTTTGCGTCATCCGCAGCGACGATGGCGAAGAGCGATGGATCGCCCGGCGCGGCGAGATCATACGCGACAAGGACAATGGCGGCTATCGTCTGATCGGCGTCATCTACGACGTAACGGCGACAAAGGCGCAGGAAGCAGCGCTACGCGACCTCAATGAAACGCTCGAAACCCGGGTGGCGCAGGCGGTGGCGGAACGGCAGACGGTCGAGGATGCGCTGCGCCAGGCGCAGAAGATGGAGGCGGTCGGTAATCTGACCGGCGGCATCGCGCATGATTTCAACAATCTGCTGACGATCATCATCGGCAATATCGACACCGTTATCCGCCGCTTCGATCCCGGCGCCGATCCCCGCGCCAAGCGCGCGCTCGAAAATGCGCTGAAAGGGGCGGATCGGGCAGCGGCGCTTGTCCAGCGCCTGCTAGCTTTCTCCCGTCGCCAGCCGCTTGATCCAAAATCGATTGACGTCGAAAGGCTGCTCGTCGGCATGTCCGACCTCCTAACGCGGTCGATCTCCGAGTCCATCGCGATCCAGATCATGCCAGCCGCGAACCTGTGGACGGTCGAGGCCGATCCCAATCAGTTGGAAAACGTCATTCTCAATCTTGCGGTTAATGCGCGCGATGCCATGCCTGATGGCGGGGCACTGACGGTTGGAGCCAAGAACGTCACGCTGGATGCAGAGGCCGTCCCGGATGCCCCGGCGGGTGAGTATGTCGCTATCAGCGTCGAAGATAACGGCATTGGCATGTCGCCCGAGACGGTGGAGAAGGTATTCGATCCATTTTTCACGACGAAGGAAGTGGGCAAAGGTACGGGTCTGGGCTTGTCGATGGTCTATGGCTTCGTCAAGCAATCGGGCGGTCATATTCAAATCCGCTCTACACCGGGCAGCGGCACGATCATCACCTTATTTCTTCAGCGCTACCTTGGTAAAAGTGCAGCACGCGTTGCCGACGTAGCGCCTGTTCACGCGCAGGCGGGCGGTACGGAATCCATCCTGGTGGTGGAAGACGACGACGATGTTCGAGCCTATACGGTCGGTATTTTGAGGGAACTGGGATATAGGGTCACCGAAGCGCATGACGGTTCGACCGCGTTAAAGCTGCTTGAAAGGGCCGATCCTCCAATCGCCTTGCTTCTGACCGATGTCGTAATGCCGACAATGTCCGGAAGTGAGCTCGCAGACACGGCCAAGCTGTTGCAGCCCGATCTAGCGGTGCTTTACACGTCTGGATACACGCGTGACGCGATTACCCGAGATGGCCGGCTGGAAATTGGGGTCGATTTGCTTACCAAGCCTTTCAACTACAATACGCTGGCATTGAAAGTCCGAGATCTTCTCCATGAGCGCTAAACGCACCAGTTCTCAATCGCCTGTATAACGCCCCCCCGTCTCGTTTCTGCATCACCCAGGGTGCCAAATGAACGCATATGAACGATAAGATCGTTACGCGGCGCGATGATCGCGATCAGCGATTGTGTGGCGACCGGTGACTATCTGTGAGCTGATGACAATGAATATTTTTTCACTGCGGACACAAATCTTCGCCGCCCAGATGCCCACAAAGTTGAAATCCCCATAGATCACCGCTTGCGGCCCGCGGGTTCGGGCACCGCCGACTTTCCGACGCCTCACGGCGTCCGAAACTCTAAACGACATCAGAAGGTGTCTGCCGGGACACCGCGTAATTGATTTAGCTGCCCTGATGTGTGAATCGGCGTCGCGGGGGATTTCTGCATTGGAGGCGTACAACTATCTGACAAGACACCGAGAAGGGGATATTGGCGGGGTCATGATCGGCGCCTAACAGGACCCCGGCTCCTGATGTTATCTCATTGAAATGTAGTGGCATGGAAGAAATTCGAAGGGTCGCTTCGGCGCCGATCCACATACACGGATCCCGACTTCACGCGCACCATCGCAATGTACCGCGTCACGGGCCAGCTCTTCTTTGCTTCGGTGGATCGATTCAAGCGAGCATTCCAGAATAACGGAGCAAGGCACGTCCAGATCGACGTTACAGCTGCCCATTTCTGGGATATTTCTGGCGTTGGCGCGCTTGACTAGGTGATCGATCGATTACGCCGCGAAGGGTATACTATGGAAGTCATCGGCTATAACAAGGCCAGCGCCGATATTGTTGATTGCTTCGCGCCTCATGACAAAACCGGCGTCGAGATAGGGGCCGGACCGCACTGAGGCGGCCTGGCCCGGTTACCCCGCGCTTAGGCAGCTTTTGCCGTCTAGCCATAAAAACTTGATGACCGTTCGGAAGCCACATTGGGGGGCACACAGCATGATCGGCAATCTAAAAAGGGAAATTCGGGCAGAGCTGCGTCAAGATGCACGCAAGCACAGAGCCGCATATCCCGGAAGCAGTTGTTGGGGATGCGCGGTATGAGCCGTCTGATCATCATATCGAACCGCGTCTCGGCAACGACGGCTGATGGAACAGGAAGCCAGGGTGGTCTGGCAGTCGCATTGTCGGCAGCACTGCGCGAAAGTGGTGGCATCTGGTTCGGGTGGTCGGGTGCCGAAACGGAAAAGTTCACCGGGCATATCAACTTCCAGCGCAACTTCGGCGTCACCACGGCCACGATCGATCTCGAAGCGCAGGACATTGACGAATATTATAATGGCTATGCCAATCGTACGCTGTGGCCGCTCTTTCATTTTCGAATCGATCTGGCAGAATATGAGCGGGGCTTTGCCGGAGGGTATGAGCGCGTCAATGCGCGCTTCGCGGACACCGTTTCGCCGCTTATGGAGGCGGATGACCTAATCTGGGTGAACGACTATCACCTGATTCCGTTGGGTCGTGAATTGCGACAAAGGGGATGGAAGAACCGGATAGGCTTCTTTCTGCACATACCTTGGCCGCCCATGCGGCTTCTACTCTCGCTTCCCAGCCACCGCGAACTGGTGGAATCGCTGTTTGCCTATGATGTGATAGGTTTCCAGACGCACGATGGCGTCGAAACCTTCCTCGACTATGCGAGAGGCGAGCTGCGCGCCGACATCGGCGAAAACGGTGTCGTGACCCATGAGGGCCAGAGTGTCCGCGTCATTGCCTGCCCGATTGGCATCGATACGGCCGATTTCGTGATCAGCGCCAATGCACCTGTGGCAAGAGAAGTAGATCGACGCATGCGCATCAGCGCCAATGACCGCACGATGATCATCGGCGTTGATCGGCTGGACTATTCCAAAGGTCTGCAGGAACGTTTTCTAGGCTATGAACGCTTCCTCGCAGCGCATCCTTCGGTGCAGCAGGACATTTTTCTTCTGCAGATCGCGCCCCCGTCGCGCAGTGACGTGCAAAGCTATCAGGAGATACGGGCGAGCCTCGATGGGCTGTCGGGACGCATCAACGGAGAGTTTTCCGACGCCGAATGGGTACCCATTCGCTATGTGAACAAAGGCTATCCTCGCGACCAACTGGCGGGCATGTACCGGGCCGCACGCATCGGGCTGGTCACGCCGCTGCGCGATGGCATGAACCTGGTCGCCAAGGAATATGTCGCTGCTCAGGATCCTCAGAATCCGGGCGTCCTGATACTCTCGCGCTTTGCTGGAGCCGCCGAGCAATTGACGGACGCCCTGCTAGTCAATCCTCATAGCCCGGAGGAGATAGCCGATTCGATCGCCGGCGCACTCGCTATGCCGCTGGGCGAACGGGTGGCACGGTGGCGTGCCATGATGGACAATATCGAACAGGAGGACGTGATCTGGTGGCGGCGGACATTCACCGATGCGCTTTCCAATACCCTTTCGAACTGAAGGACTAACATGATCATCCTGCAAGCCAAAGCCGAAGCCGGCACGTCGCTGGCTGCCGCCTGCCTTGAAAGCCTCGAGACTTGCAACCGGCTGTCTGCCGGGATCGATCTGGAGTTCGAAGGGCGCATTATCAGGGTTCGCCCCGGTATGAAGGCGGCCGATCTACTCCGTTGAACTCCGAAACTCAGGCCGTCGCGGTAGGCGCTATGATCTGCGTCCTTCTGAGTGGTCCAATATTAATGTTATTTTGGATCATGGAGGAGATGAAGAATGCAATCCAAGAAGCACAAGCCGGAGGAGGTAATCGGCAAGCTGGGTGGAGCGGAGATTGTATTGACGCAGGGGGCATCGGTTGGATAGATGTGCCCACGGTTATCCGTCAGCGAACTGACCTATTATCCGTGGCGTGTGGATCGGCTTCGCAGGGGATTCCTGCCTCGGCGCGTACGACTATCTGAAGAGAGACCGAGAAGGGAATATTGGCGGGGTCATGATCGGCGCCTATCAGGGCCCCGGCTCCGGATATTGTCTCATTGAAATACCATGACATGGAAGAAATTCGAATGGGTTTCGTTTCGGCGTCGATCAAATGCAAAGCGCCGCTCGCGAGCCCGGTTGAGCTTGGCGCACGGTAGATCCGCCACAGCCTGCCAGTGGCTTCAAAGGCGATCCTATCGAGCTGCAATTGCTCGAGCCATTATATCAGGTGGTTGCGGCCTTGGGCCGCATTAGCGCGCGCAGCCATCAGGGTGACTTGGACATCTAAGGTCGCTTTTGAGATGTCGATGCCGGTTGTGTGAGGTGCAGTATCATCCATCTTTTCCGCTGTCCTCCTTTTGGCGTTCTGGCCCGAAGCCCTGGTTTCCGTTCAGGTCTGGTGGAAAGGAAAGGGGTGCTCACACTAATCGACGGCCCTCCACCACCGCACGACTTCGATCCATCCCCGTCCGCAAGGTCCGGGGGTGGTCACCCCTGGATTTTGCATCTCTTAATGACGACAATCGGCCGATAAGTCATAAGACAAGTTTGGTTCGGATCTGTCTATCACCCCACTGTCGAGCACCGGTGCGACATCCATATCTTGCACACCCAAAATCAGGCTTAATTTTTCTAATGTTGCCAGAATCATAGCCTGCTCCCAGGCAGCAAGCGACCTAAAGCGGTCGGTAAACTGCGATTGTAGCATGTCGGGTGCACAAGCCAGTGCCTCGCGCCCTTTCACAGTCAAGCTGAGGATGGACTGCCGTTTATCCCTATCGCTTCGGGCGCGGGTAACCAAGCCCGACCCCACCAGTCGGTCGACAACATTGGTAATGGTCGCCTGACTGAATTTCAAAGCTGCTGCAATGGCGCTCGGCGTCGCCTGAGCGCGCGTGTCGATTTCTCGCAGCACCAGCATCTGGGAAGGTGTCAGCCCCGTGGTTGTCGCCAGCTTACGACTACCGATCTCGGTCGCGCGAAGGATGCGGCGGAGCGCCTGTAGCGTCAGGTTCGAAAGGTCGGAGTCCATGGCCGATAGCTATCCGTTTGAGGCCTGCCATGCCAATGGCAATTTCCTTTACATAATGAAGGATAATACAAAGGCTGGAAGTACCAATGGCTAGATGATCTAGACCATAGGGTTGAAAATTCGCGTTATTATGTATATATTGCGTCGCAGCAATAGAGGCGGAGCCATTCGTCCAGACACAATATACTTTGGGAGGCTAATCATATTTGATCGTGAAATCGATGCGGCAGTCCTGTCGCCACGGAATTTTGCGTTTCATGAGAATGAGACTGGACGAGTTATGAATTTCCGCATGCCGGTGGCGCAGGATGGCCCTGCCATCACCGCGCTGATCGCCGCCTGCCCGCCGCTCGATGGCAATTCGTCCTATTGCAACCTGCTGCAATGCACGCATTTTGCCGATTGCTGCCTTGTCGCCGAACGGGACGGCCGGATCGTCGGCTGGGTATCGGGCTATCGCCTGCCCGCCGACCCAAGTCGCTTATTCATATGGCAGGTGGCAGTGGCGGCGCAGGCGCGCGGTGCAAAGCTGGCGCAGCGCATGATCGCCGCCTTGCTGGAGCGTCCATCGGCCGCAGGCGTCACGCACCTGATTACCACGATTACCCCGGACAATGCGGCCTCCTGGGCGCTGTTCAAGGGGATCGCCGGGCACCTGAGCACCGACCTGACTAAAACCCCGCTGTTCGAGCGCAATGCCCATTTCGTCGGTGCGCATGAGACCGAGTGGCAAGCAACGATCGGTCCCTTCGCCCTCCCTTCCAAAGCCCGCCAGTAAATATTCGGAGACTTCCCCCATGACGATAGCCCCTAAACCCACCCAGGCCATTCCCGATACCGGCATTTACGAGCGCCGGGAATCGATCGTGCGCAGCTATGCCCGGTCGATGCCGCGCCAGTTTCATCGCGCCGAAAATGTGTGGATGCACGATAATCAGGGTGGGCGTTATCTCGACTTCCTGTCGGGCTGCTCGACGCTGAATTACGGACATAACCACCCGATCCTCAAGCAAGCGCTGCTCGACTATATTATGGCGGACGGCATCACCCATGGCCTCGACCTGCATACTGACGCCAAGGCAGCCTTTCTGGAAGCCTTTGAGGAAGTGGTACTCCAACCGCGCAAGCTGAACTATCGCGCGATGTTCACTGGTCCGACAGGCACCAATGCAGTGGAAGCTGCGATCAAGCTGGCGCGCAAGATTACGGGTCGCGAAATGGTAATCGCCTTTACCAACGGCTTCCATGGTATGACGCTCGGCGCGCTGGCCTGTACCGGCAACGCTGCCAAGCGCGGTGGCGCAGGCGTGCCGCTCAGCCATGTCAGCCACGAACCCTATGACGGCTATCATGGCTCCGACGTCGATACCGCCGACCTTCTGGAACAGCGCCTTTCGGACCCGTCCAGTGGGCTGGATGCGCCCGCCGCTATCCTGGTGGAAACCGTGCAGGGTGAAGGCGGCCTGAACGCAGCGTCGCCGGCATGGCTGCGCAAGATTGCCGAGATCGCCAAGCGGCACGGTGCGCTGATGATCGTCGATGACATTCAGGCCGGCTGTGGCCGCACTGGCGGCTTTTTCAGCTTCGAAGATATGGGCTTTACGCCCGATATCGTCACGCTGGCCAAGTCTCTGTCCGGCATGGGCCTGCCCTTCGCACTCACGCTGTTCCGCGCCGAGCTCGACCAATGGTCGCCGGGCGAGCATAATGGCACCTTCCGCGGCAACAACCATGCCTTCGTCACGGCGACGGCCGCCTTGCGCCATTTCTGGGGCAATGACAGCTTCGCCGCCGATGTGCGCCGTCGCAGCGCGCTGTTGGAAAGCCGACTTGACAAGATGGCCCGCGAACAAGGGCTGACGACACGTGGACGTGGCATGATGCGCGGCATCGACGTCGGATCGGGCGAAATTGCGTCCGTCATTACCGCCGCCTGTTTCGCACGCGGCCTCATCATCGAAACGAGCGGCCCCCATGACGAAATCGTCAAGGTGCTCGCCCCGCTTATCATCGACGACGCTGTCTTGTCGACCGGTCTCGATATCTTGGAAACTAGCGTGCGCGAGACGCTTGCCGCCTCCTTTGGCGTGGCGGCAGAATAAGGAGATACTGCATGATTGTACGTAACCTCACCGACATCCGCAAATCCGACCGTAACGTTAAATCCGATGGCTGGGAAAGCGCGCGCCTGTTGCTCAAGAATGACGGCATGGGCTTCTCATACCATGTCACCACCATGTACGCTGGCAAAGAACTCAAGATGCATTATCAGAACCATCTCGAAGCCGTGCTTGTGCTGAAGGGTAAGGGCACGATCGAGGATCTGGGCACAGGTGAAAAGCACCAATTGGCCGCAGGCACGATGTACGCGCTCAACGCCCATGACCGCCATATCGTGCGCCCACAAACGGACATCCTGACTGTTTGCGTCTTCAACCCGCCGGTCACCGGCCGCGAAGTGCATGACGAAAATGGCGCCTATCCAGCAGAGGCCGACATGATCCGCACGGCTGAACTGACGTCTTGAAATCATAAAGAAAGGGGGAGTCCCATGACCGACATCTACCCATCCCGCCAAATGGCGGAACCGCAATTTCTACCCCGTCTCGATCCGGTCGTTCATAGCGACTGGAGCGAGGCAGCGCCGCTCTCGGAGGCGCAGGCCGCGCAATTCGACCGCGATGGCTATCTGATACTGGAAGATCTCTTCTCTGCCCAGGAAGTCGCGTTCCTGCAGCGGGAGACCGGTTCCTTGCTGGCCGATCCCGATGCGCTGGATGGCGACACCGTCATCACCGAGCCGGGTGGCGGAGAAATCCGTTCGATCTTCGAAATTCACAGCCAGAGCCGCGCTATGCAGCGGCTGGCAGCCGACAGCCGGCTCGCCGATGTCGCCCGCTTCCTGCTGAATGACGAGGTGTATCTTCACCAGTCACGCCTCAACTACAAGCCGGGGTTCAAGGGGAAGGAATTTTACTGGCATTCGGATTTCGAAACCTGGCATGTTGAAGACGGAATGCCGCGCATGCGCGCCCTGTCCATGTCGGTCCTGTTGGCTGATAACACGCCGCATAACGGCCCGCTGATGCTAATCCCCGGATCGCACCACAGCTTTCTGACCTGTGTGGGGCAAACGCCGGACGACCATTATAAAATGTCGCTCAAAAAGCAGGAATACGGCGTCCCAGACGAGGACAGCCTAGCGGACCTCGCGCATCAGCACGGTATCGTCGCGCCGACCGGCAAGCCCGGGACGGTCATCCTGTTCGATTGCAACCTGATGCACGGGTCGAACGGCAATATCACGCCCTTTCCCCGCGCCAACGCTTTCATGGTCTATAACGCCATGTCCAATCAGCTGGTTGCGCCCTTCGGCCCCGCGACGCCGCGCCCATCCTTCATCGCAACACGGCAGGCAGATGCGATCAAGGTCTGTCATGGCGATCTGGCAGCTGAGGTGATGGTATGAGCGGCTTACATAGCGTCGAGAAAATCGGCGGCACGTCGATGGCGGCCACGGCAAGCCTGTTCGACAATGTCCTGATCGCAGGCCGCAGCGGCGATGATCTCTACAACCGCATCTTCGTCGTATCGGCCTATGCGGGCATGACCGACCTGCTGCTGGAACATAAGAAATCTGGCGTGCCCGGCGTTTATGGCCGCTTCATCGCCGATGATGGCGCGGACGGGTGGCTCGAAGCGATGGCCAAGGTACGCGAGGCGATGCACGCTCGCAACGACGGGATGTTTGCGCGCGCCGCAAGCCTGGAGGAAGCGAACGTCTTTGTCGATCTGCGGATTGCGGCGGTGCAGGACTGCCTGGAGGATCTTGGCCGGTTACGCAGCCATGGGCGCTTCTGCGTCAAGGAACAGCTGCTGACGATACGTGAATTGTTGGCTGGGCTTGGCGAGGCGCATAGCGCGCACAGCACCGCGCTGCTGCTGCGCGATCGCGGGATCAACGCAGTGTTCGTCGATCTGACGCTGTGGGACCAGAATGACCTGCGCAGTCTGGACGAGCGGATCGTAGAAGCGCTGGCACCCATAGATCTGCGCAATACGATGCCGATCGTCACTGGCTATGCCGGATGCGCGGAGGGCATGGTGCGGCGCTATGCTCGGGGTTATTCGGAAATGACCTTCTCGCGGATCGCCGTGCTGACTCATGCGCGCGAAGCGATCATCCACAAAGAGTTTCACTTGTCGAGCGCCGACCCTCGATTGGTCGGGGAAACCTCCGCGCGCAAGATCGGCCGCACCAATTATGACGTGGCGGACCAGCTCGCCAATCTGGGCATGGAAGCGATTCATCCCCGCGCGGGTCGTGGCCTACGCCAGACCAGCATCCCGCTGCGCGTCCGCAATACGTTCGATCGGGAAGATGAAGGAACGCTGATCTGCGGCGATTATGTGTCGGACACGCCGCGTGTTGAAATCATCACCGGCGTACGATCGATGCAGGCGCTCCAGTTTTTCGAACAGGATATGGTCGGGGAAAAGGGCTATGACGCCGCGATCCTGGATGCACTGACTCGCCATGGCGCGTGGATCGTCAGCAAATCCTCCAACGCCAATACGATCACCCATTATCTGTCGATCGACGCGGCGACGGTGAAGCGGATCATGGCCGACCTGCAATCGCTCTACCCCGATGCCGCCATCTCCGCGCAGCCTGTGGCCATGGTGTCGGTGATTGGCAGCGACATATCGCGGCCAGGACTGGTACCCGATGCGCTCAATGCGCTGGCTGAGGCCAATGTCGATATGATTGCGATGCAGCATCAGATCCGCAACGTGGATATTCAGTTCATTATCGATTGCATCCATTTCGATACCGCTGTGCGTGTCCTGCACCAGCGGCTGATCGAGGATGTAGCCGATCAGACCGAGGGGCGTCAGGCAGCCTAAGCCGCCGTTCTTTGCATGTTGTCATCGATACTCCCGGTTCGCAGCCTGCTGGTCGCCATCTTCATGCTGATGGCGGGCAGCGGCTTTCTGTCCACCCTCGTCAGCCTGCGGGTGGAACGGGGTGGTAGCGGCACGCTTATGATCGGCGCGGTGGCAACCGCCTACTTCGCCGGGCTGACCGTCGGTGCGTTGCGCGCCGGGCCTGTCGTACAGCGGGTCGGGCATATCAGAGCCTTTGCCGCGTTCGTGTCGCTGTTGTCGGCCAGCACGCTGGCCTATGCTCTGTTCCAGAATGTGTTGTTCTGGGCCTCGCTGCGGTTCATCGACGGGCTGTGCGTGGCGGGCGTGTTCATATGCCTGGAAAGTTGGCTGAACGAGCGGGCCGAGCCGGAAACACGCGGCAGCATTTTGGCGGGCTATATGATCGCCCTATATTCGGGACAGGCGCTGGGGCAGTTTCTGCTCAACTTCGGCGGCACAGCGTCCATTCCTTTCCTGATCGCTTCCATCCTCATTTCGCTGGCCGTCATTCCCGTCGTCCTCACGCGCATCGCCGCGCCGATGCCGGGGCAAAATGCCCCTTGTCCGATGCGGAAACTCTACACAGCCTCCCCGCTGGGCTTCATTGGCGCGATGACCACCGGGCTGATGCTGGGCGCCTTTTACGGCCTTGCCGCCGTCCATGTCCGCCGCCTGGGACTTGACCTGTCCCAGACCGCCAGCTTCATGAGCGCCGTCATCTTGGGTGGGGTTGCGCTGCAATGGCCGTTGGGGCGGTTATCGGATCGTTTCGATCGCCGCCGGGTCATCGTCATCAGCTTTGGCGGGACCATGGCCGTCTGCGTTGCGCTGAGCATGGTCGACGGCATCGGTCTGCCCTTGCTGACTCTTGGCGGCCTGTTCGGTGGCCTGAGCTTCGCGCTCTATCCGCTCTGTGTCGCGCACACCAATGACCGGCTCGACCCGGCCGCTCGCGTCGCCGCCAGCGGCGCGCTGGTGCTGCTCTATTCGATCGGCGCGGCATTGGGACCAACCGGCGCGGCAGCGGCGATGACACTGCTCGGCGCAAGCGGGCTGTTCCTCTTCATCGCCGTGGTTGCGGGCAGCACACTGGTCTTCGGCCTCTGGCGTCAGGCATCGTCCCTGCCGGTGCCGGGCGACGACCAGCAAGGCTATCAGATCCTGCCCCGCACCACACCGATGGCCGCGATGCTCGACCCTCATGCGCAGCAACTAATCGGCCCCGAAGAGAGCAAACCCACCGATCGACCGCCGTCTCCCATCTCAGGATAAACACATGGCTTCGCCTATTCCTACCGCCCCGGATCGACCCGCCGTTGATCGGACCATCTTGCGCCGGGCGATCGGCGCATCCGCAATGGGCAATGCGACCGAATGGTTCGACTATGGCATATATGCCTATGGCGTGACCTATATCTCGGCCGCGCTATTTCCCGGCGACACGGAGGAAGCTGTGCTGTTCGCGCTGGCGACCTTCGCCATTTCGTTCCTGGTGCGCCCACTTGGTGGCTTGTTCTGGGGACCGTTGGGTGACCGGATGGGGCGCAAATCGGTGCTGGCTCTCACCATCTTGATGATGTCGGCAGCCACGGTGTGCGTTGGCCTCATCCCCGATTATGCCACGATCGGCTTTTGGGCACCGACGCTGCTGATCCTGTTGCGGATGGTGCAGGGCTTTTCCACCGGCGGCGAATATGGCGGCGCGGCGACATTCATGGCCGAATATGCGCCCGACGACCAACGCGGCTTTTGCGGCAGCTTCCTGGAATTCGGGACATTGGCTGGCTTCGCGCTTGGCGCATTGCTGATGCTCGGCTTCTCGCTGATGCTTGGCGACGCAACGATGCATGACTGGGGCTGGCGCGTTCCCTTCATGGTGGCTGGTCCCATGGGTCTAGTTGGCATGTATCTGCGATCGAAAATGGAGGACACGCCGGTCTTCCTGGAAGCCGAGCAAGCGGCGCAGGGCGCCAAGCCGCCCTCACCGACACTGAGCGCGCTGATAACGGGCTATTGGCGCACCCTGCTGGTGATGGGCGGGCTCGTGGTCGCGCTCAACATCGTCAATTATACACTGCTAAGCTACATGCCGACCTATCTGCAGCGTCGGCTGGGCTTGTCCGCCAATGACGCGCTGATCGTGCCGATCATCGGCATGGTCTTCATGATGCTGTTGCTGCCCTTCGCCGGGGCGTTGTCTGACCGGGTCGGCCGCAAGCCGCTGTGGCGCTTCTCGCTCATCGGCTTGTTCCTGCTGGTCGTGCCGGCCTATCTGCTGATGGCAACGGGTTTCGTCGGGGCCGTAGCCGGGTTCGCCCTTTTGGGCCTGCTCTATGTGCCGCAACTCGCGACGATATCGGCGACGTTCCCCGCATTGTTTCCAACGTCCGTCCGCTTCGCAGGCTTCGCCATCGCCTATAATGTCGCGACGTCCATCTTCGGGGGCACGGCTCCCGCCATTGGCAGCAGCCTCATTGGTCTGACCGGCAACGAACTGATGCCAGCCTTCTACATGATGGCGGCATGCGTCGTGGGGCTGGTTGCCCTGCGCTTCATGCCGGAAACTGCTCGCCTGTCGCTGCGCGACGCTGGCACGGAGGTGAATTCAAGGACCTGATCTTACCGGGGAACGGAGGACGAAATGGCCGGAGCGTCATTGTAGCTAGGGGTAGCGCTCACTTGTCTCCCGCCATGGTCGCTCTGGCTGTAAAATCGTCGGTCAGACCCAGCGGGGGCATCTACTTTACCAGCACGGTTCAGCGCATGCTTGCAGTGGATCAGAACCCGGCAGCCCAAGGCTACCCTACCGTCTATCGCGTGACCGGCCAGATTTTTTGCGTAGGTCGAGCGTTTCACGCGCGCCTTGCAAACCCCAGACGCCGCGGACTCGGTTCTCTTCGACGTTTCAGAAGCACATTCCTGGCCGGGGACGTCATCGAGAAGATCGTAGCGACTTCATTGTGACGGCAAAGAGGACAAGGTCGTGGGCTATAATCGGGCCAGCGCCAACCTCGTCAGCCGCTTCGCGCTTCACGACAAGACCGGCGTGTAGATGGGCGTATGACGGTTCGTTAGTCTTCTGCTGCGTTCTTGATTGGCTTCGCAACAAGATGCGCAAGTCTTAGATCTGCTCAGCTAATAGAAAATGTCAGTCGCCAACTCGTGCCATTGGATACAGTCTCGCGCTCGAGATTTGCACCTAGCTGGCGGACAAGTGCTTGAATGAGACGGTGGCCCGAACCCGAAGTAGGCCGTTTCGGCGCCCCAACCCCATCGTCACGCACGATTAATTCGCCATTTATAGCGTTGCGCGAGAGCGCAATGTTAATTGCGCCTGGTCGACCCGCTGGGAAAGCATGTTTGAGAGCGTTCGTGATAAGTTCGTTAGCGATCAGGCCCAGTGAGACCGCTCGCTCAGCGCTAAGTGGGAAGGCCGCGCAGTCAATTTCGAGCTTGACTTCGCGTCCTGCTAGGAACGTCGATCTGTAGTCCGAGCATAACTCGTGAAGGAACGCCCCGGCCTCCACGACAGGCGAGTGGCGATCACGCTCCATGCGCTCATGCAGCCGCGCGATCACATGGATGCGGTCCACCGCCCGACGTAGAGCTGCCGCCGCACCATCATCAAGATTACGCGCCTCGATCTCAAGTATGGCGCTGACATTTGCAAGATCGTTCTTGATCCGATGGCGCAGTTCGCGAAGCAGCAGGTCTTTTTCATGCTCCATCGAAACGGCCGCTGTGTGAGCGTCCTTAAGCTCCCGCAATGCACGTCTCAATTTAGAGATCAATACCGACGCTGAGAATCCGGCCAGGATAAAAAGGATCAGGGCGCCGACGCTTGGGAGCGAGATCGCTGTTGGGAGACTGTCGTCAAGCTGCATAACTAATGCCAGACAAACAGCGCAGACCAAAGTGCAGGCAAAGCCGGCCACTCGACCCCAATAAAAGGCTGATCCGAGCACCGTTGGATAGAGCAGGAGCACAGCAAAGCCGTAGGCGGGAAGCCCTGCAAGGTAACTAATTCCAAGGGATGCGATACCTGCGGCCGACGCGGCACTTAGCCTTCCCCATAACGGCCACGCGCGCAACGCCTCATCAAAGGCAACAGAAGGTACTTCCTCGCCGGCTTTAACTTGCCACCACATCCTGACAGGACTTAGTGTGCCAACGTCTCTGCCATTGGCACCATTGCCAGTAATATCGTTGGTAGGCTTTTTGGCGCTCACATCCATTTCGATATTCGCATCGCGCTATTCGAAATTCGCTTTTTCATCGGCTTTCTCCTTGAGAATTTGCCTGACGTACTGGTGCTGTCCCTTCACGTGACGACCACGCCGTTTGTGACCGCTGTCACAGATTCGCGCTTTGGCGAGCTGGTGCCCGATAAATTTTAGGTATGAAGCGCAGCTGATACTTTTTTGTTTCGGCTAAAAAACTAACGGCAAGCGGTATCAATGGTTCCGCACGACCCGGTTCCATTTATTGGTGATGAGACCCGGGGGGGACAGATAATTTTTCGAAGTGACGCAACTTCATCTGTGGTGTCCAAAGGGTTGCCCTCATAAGGTCGCGCCAGCAACTCCGAAAAGCTGTCAGCCGCGCCAGTGCCACCGCGCGAAAACGCGTCGGCCCATTTGAGCCGGTCGCTAACTTTTCCAAAAGGGTATGGGATGGCTGCCGCTGCCCCGCCGCACGCTGGCGTGCACTGCTTGCCCGTTTAACGGGCTAGAAGCGACCAAGTACACGCCGTCCAAAGGCGCAGTGGCTATCGCATTATCGCAGGAGGCAGATGGTTGTCAGCGCAAGGTGATAGCTACCGCCCGCCGACCAATGGGAGCGGATGTCCTCACGTTTCGTGCCCGAGGCCAGCGAAAGGGCAATGACAATGGCAATGGACTATGGCCAATCACCGTTGCGCGGGCAGCGCATATCGAAGACGGCGCCTTACCCGTGTCCGCCAACGAGGCTGGCCTTCTCCTTTTAAGTGATTTTCAGTGTCGTCCGGTTCGCGCAATGTCGCCGCGGGTTGGGTAAAGCGCGTCTACCGAATGAGCAGGAGCGGGGCTTAGGCCGACAATAGCCGGGCGACCCAGTGAGTGCGCCTGAAATGGCCGCAGACAGCCACGAGTCCCGCCGTGAGCGGAACAGCGATCAGAGCCCCGGCGATTCCCCACGTCCAACTTCAGAACGTCATTGCGATGATGATGGCAAACGGCGAAAGCGACAATTGGCGCCCTTGCAAGATGGGATAGACGAAGTTGCTGATCCCCACCTGCAGGATGATGTATCCGATCAATATGACTAGAGGGACGCCAACATTTCCAAACTGCATGACTGCATAGAGCACCGGCGGCACGATGCCGATGATGTTACCGATCACCGGAATGAAATTCAGAATGAAGTTGAGCAGGCCCCAGACGAGCGCGAGGTCGAGCCCCATCGCCAAGGCCCAGAGTGTGGAAGCAACCCCGGTCAACATGCTCGTAGCGAGCGTGACGCCAAAATAGCTGCGGATCTGTTCGGAAATGGCGACCAATGTCGCGCGCAACTCCCTCTGTTCATCCCAACTCAAATCGGTGCGGAGTTTTTCGTAGAAGCGGGGCACTTCGGGCAAACCCAGCATTACCAAGATGCCTATGAAGCCTACATAGGTCGTGAAGGCGTAGATGCTCGATCCGAGCATCCCAACAGCGGCCAATATGCGGTTGCGATCAATACCCACGCTGAGCGGAAAACCCAACCTTCCGGCCAAGCGCAAAGCCGATGCATAGGTTCTTTCGATCATCGGCCAGTGATCCGCGACGACGCCAACGATCTGCCCCAGCGATAGATAGACCGCCACTGCGAAACCGCCCATCACCGTAATCATTGTCAATATCGCCAGAAAGGAACTCAGCCATGTCGGCAACCATTGCTGAAGGTACAGCTTGAGTGGCCAAAGCGCCGCGACGATGACACCGGCGAACAGGATCGGCATGGTGACCGAATAGCTTTCGCGTAGAGCAGCAATGCCCACCAGCACCCCAATCAGCGTCAACAGGCGATTGCGATATTGCTCAGCTTCCAAAGGGTCACTCATGGGTTTTCTCACTGGAGAACGATTGATAAGCAGCGAGCCGACACCGCTCTAGATTAACACCGCTGGAAGCGCCTGCCAGAGAACGGCAATCGTCGAACCACCAATCAGGAGCAACGCGGTCGTCCTGCTCCACCTATCCACGCCGTCGTTGTGCGGTGCCGTCAGCGCGCGGCGGAACAGCCAAGCGTCCGCGCCAAGGCAGCAGACCGAGACGACAAGCGTGAGCCAACGCGCGAGCGGCGTGGTCAGGAAGATACTGGCGACCGCGTAGAGCGCGAAGAAATGCACCGTCCAGACGATCATCCCGCCGAGCAGGAAGGTCCAGCGCTCCATCTTCAGCCCCACGGAACCAGGCGGGTGAGCACCGCCGTTACCACCCCTTGCGCGGCAGCATAGCCGACGAACAGCACGCACAGGTCAAGGCTGTTGTTGCTCGGCCGCACGATCAGTCCGCGAGCGTTGCGCGCCGAGACATAGCCGGCCATCAACACCGCCACTGCCGCGAGTATTGCCACCAGCGCGAGCAGCGCGAAGACTGTTGCCCCCTGCCCGCTCATGTCGGGCCGAACTGCGGACTCGAGCCAGCTCCACAGGTCGATCCCAATGCCTGCCACTAGCGCCGCAACGCCGAGCACGTACAGCACAGCCGGCGTCCACAGCCGGGTAGCCTTGCGTGCCAGCATGCCGCGCGACAGCATCGCCAGTCCGGCGGCCCCGGCATAGGCGGGCAGGATCGCCGCCAGCCACGCTAGGCCGGGCGGCGCAGTCCAGAACTGCGGATGCACACCGTAGAGGTAGAGGAACCCGAAGACCGCCATCAGGAAAATCATCAAGACGACAACGAGCAGTACCACCATCGCCCACCAGCCGTGGCTGCCCGGCCCGGTGACATAGGTCGGCAGAATGATCCCCGCGCCCACATCGACCTTGTCTTCGCGGACTTGGCGGTCGGTATCCCACAGCCAGCGCAGCATGCAGACGACCATCAGCACTCCGCAGGCGAAGGAAGCGATATAGGCCTGGACCGTGAGCAGCATGAAGAAGCCGGCGGTGAACACCGCGGCCAGGAACGGCCATACCGAAGGCCCGGGCATGATCTGAAGATATTGAGGTTCGGCGCGGATCGGGCTGGTGACGAGGCTCTCGCGCATTCCGGTGGGCGCATTGGGCAGGAAATAGCGCCCCGCCTCGACGTCGTCAGCAAGCCCCGGCTGGTCCCATAACGGCTCCCGGCTCGTGATCACCGGGATGCTGCGCGCCGAATAGAGCCCGGTTGGCAACCATTCGAGCGAGCCGCCCTCATAGACGTTGCCGGCGGTCCCCTCCGCCGCAAAGCGGAAATTGCGCGCGAGGTCGATGACGAACAACAGCACGCCCGCGCCGATCAGGAAGGCGCCGATTGTCGAAATCATGTTGAGCACTTCCCAGTCGCGGCCAGGCAGATAGGTATAAACGCGCCTGGGCATCCCCATCAGCCCAGTCAGGTGCATCGGCCAGAAGGTCACCTGCATACCGACGAACATCAGCCAGAATGCCCATTTGCCGATGCGCTCGGAAAGCACGCGGCGGCTCATCATCGGCGTCCAATAATAGAAGGCGGCGAACAGCGGGAATACCATCCCGCCGATCAGGACATAATGGAGGTGGGCAACGATGAAATAGCTGTCGTGCGCCTGCCAGTCGAACGGGACCATCGCGACCATCACTCCGGTCAGCCCGCCGATCACGAACGTGACCATCCCGCCGAGCAGGAACAAGGTCGGCGCGTTAAAGCGGGGCTTGCCGACCGCGAAAGTCGCGATCCACGAAAACACCTGAATCCCCGCCGGGACGCTCACCGCCATGCTCGCCGCGGAGAAGAAGCCGATCGACAGCGCGGGCATGCCCGTAGTGAACATGTGATGTGACCAGACGCCAAAGCTGATGAAGCCGGTCGCGAGGAAGGCGAGCACGATCAGCTCGTGGCCGACCAGCCGGGTCCGCGCCATCGCCGCGATCATCATCGAGACCAGCCCTGACGCTGGCAGGAAGATGATGTAGACTTCCGGGTGGCCGAAGAACCAAAACAAATGCTGCCATAGCAAGGCGTCGCCGCCGCGGGTGGGGTCAAAGAACGGCCAATTGAACGCGCGCTCGAGCTCGAGCAGCAGCGTGGCGAGGATCACCGCAGGAAAGCCGATGATGATCATCACCGCGAACACCAGCATCGCCCAGGCATAGATCGGCATTTTCGCCAGCGTCATGCCTGGCGCGCGCGTTCGCAGCACGCCGACGATGATCTCGATCGCCCCCGCGATCGCCGATATTTCGATAAAGCCGATCCCGAGCAGCCAGAAATCGGCGTTGATGCCGGGGGAATAGGCCATGCTGGTCAGCGGCGGATACATGAACCAGCCGCTGTTGGGGGCATATCCAAAGAACAGCGAGGCGAAGAAACATAGTCCGCCGACGAAATAGGCCCAGAAGGCATAAGCAGAGAGACGTGGAAATGGCAGATCGCGCGCCGCGAGCATCTGGGGCAGTATCAATACGCCCAGCGCCTCCATCATCGGGACGGCGAACAGGAACATCATCACTGAGCCGTGCATGGTGAAGAACTGGTTGTAGGTTTCCTGCGGCAATATGCCCTGCAGCGGCAGCGCAAGCTGCACCCGCATCACCAGCGAGAGGATGCCGGCGAGCAGGAAAAACAGAAAGGCTGTGCCGACATAGAATGTGCCGACATAATTGTTGTTCACCGCAGTAAGCAGGCCCCAGCCCTTTGGCGCGCGCCATATCCGCTCAAGCTCTTCGAGTTCGCCACCTGGCCGCTCGCCCTCCGTAGGAAAGCGATCGTAGAGCGCGGGGTCGAACCCGGTTTCGGACTTCACCGCTGCTGGCCCAGATAATCAGCGAGCTGCTGCAGCTCTTGGGCCGAGAGCATTTGATAGGAGGGCATGCGGTTGCCCGGCTTGATCGACTGGCTGTCTCCGATCCAGCCCATCAGCGTGCCGCGGTTGTTGGGCAGAATGCCCGCGCCCAGCGTGCGCCGCGTGGCGACATGGCTGAGGTCGGGCCCGGCCGCGCCATTGGCGGGGGTGCCGGCGATGCGATGACAGGCCGCGCAGCCCTTCGCGGTAAAAAGTTCGGCGCCGTTCCCCGATCCCGACTGAGGCCGCGGTGCCCGGCGCTGCGCCATCAGCCGGTCGAACGCGGCGGGCTCGTGCGCCACCACGACAAAACCCATCAGCGCGTGCGCACCGCCGCAGAATTCGGCGCACTGCCCGCCAAACACCCCCGGGCGGTCGGCTTGGATCGGCATGATGTTGCGGCGCCCCGGCACCATGTCGAGCTTGCCCGAAAGCTGCGGCACCCAAAAGCTGTGGATGACGTCGTTCGATTCAAGTTCGAGGACCACCGGCCGGCCCACGGGAATGTGCAGTTCATTGGCGTCGAGCAGATAGGGTTGTCCAGCGGTATCGAGATAGGCGACGCGCCACCACCACATCTCGCCGGTCACGCGCACGCGCATGGCCTCTGCCGACACCGGAGCGGTGAGGTTTCGCGTCAGGGTGAGGCCGTAGATCAGCAGCGCGGTGAGCACCACAACCGGAAACGCCACACCGCCGATCCAGATGGCCCGCGTGCCGCCCAGGCGCTTCTTCAGCCGCTCGTTGCCGAACAGCGCCGTCCAGAAGGCAAGGACCACCACTGCGAGCACTGCCGTGCTCATCGCGATCAGTATCCAGCTCAGGATCGTCACCGATCCGGCATAGGGGCCTGCGGGATCAAACACCGAGGCCGGCCAGCCGACCTGGGCTTCAGCGCGTGCCATAGAGATAGGCCGCGACATCACGCGCCTCCTGCTCATTAAGCGGCATCGTCGGCATGGTGGTGCCGGGCAGGGCGGCGGGCGCGTTGCGGACGAAGGCGGCCAGCAGGTCAGGCCGGTTGGGCAGGCGCCCGGCGATAAGCCCCTGTTCAGCGAATCCTTCGAGCGAGGGGCCTACTGCGCCCCTTGGCCAGCGCACTCCGGGAATGCGATGGCATGCGGCGCATCCGGCTCGCTGAATCACCTCCTTGCCGCGCACCGCGCTTGCCTGTGGCATATGGTGCTCCTCATCGGGCGGCGCCTTGCACGACGCGATCAACAACAATAGGGGAAGCAGAGAGCGGGCTGTCGGCACGTTTCCCCCTTTTCGCGCAACTTAGCGTTACACTTGCGGAACCACCGCGAGCGGCGGAGGTTCCAAAGCATGATGGATTTGCTCGACCGCCTCCTTGTCGCTTCGCTGGCAGCGATTCCCCTGGCTGGTTGCGGCCCGATCAACCGCACGGCGGCAGATCGCCTTGCCGCCACCGGCGAATTGGTTGCGCTGAGCGGCGGCGATGCCGGTGCGGCCAGCGCCTGCATCGCCTGCCATGGGATAGACGGCCGCGGCAACGGCTCAGGTACGCCGCGGCTCGCGGGGCTCGATCGCGGTTATCAGGAGGCGCAGCTTCAGGCCTATGCCGATGGACGTCGCGAGCATCCCGAGATGCAGCGGATCGCCAAGCATCTTCAGCCTACGCAGCGCCAGGCTGTTTCCGCGCATTACGCATCGCTTCCCTTCGCGGCCAAAGCGCAGGGGATGCCGGGAAATAGTCCAGCGGCGCGCCTCTACCAGCGGGGCGATCCGAAGCGCGGGCTCGCGGCCTGCGCGTCGTGTCACGGCGTTCGGGGCGAGGGGCTAGGCCCGGCCAACCCGCCGCTGGCGGGCCAGTCGGCGGCCTATATCGCCGAGCAGTTCGAGCGTTGGCGGCACAGCGCGCGGCGCAACGATCCGCAGAACGTGATGTTACGCATCAGCCAGCAGCTTTCTCGTTTGGAATCCGCGGCTCTCGCGGCCTATGCTGCGGCGCTGCCCGGGGATCCTCGGCGTCCGGGATCTCAGGAAGCATCCCGCGAAGAACATCGTGACGGTCCCAGAAATGATGTTTCAACGCAGCTCCCACGTGGAGTGGAATGACGATCAGCAGCGTGATCACCAACCAAAAGTGAATGGTTTCGGCGGCCTGCATGATCCGCCAGCTTTGCTCCAGCGATAACTGGTCGAACGGGAGCTGGGGCCAGGGAACCACCCCTGCGAGATAGAGCGGCCCCGGCTCAGCGGTCGCCGACCACATCGCCCAGCCGGTGAGCGGCAGTCCGAAGAAAGCGATGTAGAACACGTAATGGATCGCATAGGCGAACTGGCTCTGCCAGCCCTGCGTATCCGCGTCGTTCATGGGCCCAGGGATCAGCAGCCGCCAGGCGAAGCGAGCGAGCGCCAGCAGTAGGATCGGCAGGCCAACGGCGCTGTGCACTTGATAGGCGTAAAGCTTGTCGCCACCGGCGGGAATCCAGCTCGTATAATAGCCCCAACCGAGCTGGAACAGAACGAGGAACGCCATGATCCAGTGGAAGGCAACGCCTACCGGCGAATAGCGGCTGCGCTCGGTGTGGCGGCGCGCCCACTCGCGAAGTGCGCGGATCATGCCGCGGCCTGCTCGCGCGCGAACCAGCGGGACAGCAGCAGCAGCGCTGCGGCAAGATACACTGCCGCGCCGGGCGCCCACATGATTAGCCCAGCCAGTTGCTGATCGTCGAGCGGGGTCAATCCCCAGGCAACGGTGCTCAGGAAGTGGGGCACATAGAGCGGGGTTGGCGCGAAGGTGATCAGCGCCCCGAGCAATCCCATCTGTACCATCGTTCCGAGCAATGCGGCGATCGCACCTGGAAGCGGCTCGGCGCGGATCGCATTCCACAGCGCGAATGCGCTCCCGAGCAAGCTGATCTGCATGAGCCAATAAGCGGCGTCGCTCGACAGCGCCCAGCTATAGACCGGCGGCGCGTGCCAGCCCCAGAACACCACCGCGTGGAGCGCTGCCCAGAGAGCGACGCCGCCGTGCACCCTGGTCGGCAAGGCTGCGACGAGCAGCGGTGCCACCAGCGCAGTGAGCAGGACGTGATGCGTAACGCGTACGGCGAATAGCGCAGAAGAGAATGCGCAAAAAGGCGAAACAAAGAGCAGAGCGAACAGCGCCATCGCGGCGGCGAACCATCGGCAGCGGGCTGCATCTGCACCGCTCCAGCGCACGAACGCGCCTGCGCTGATCGCCAGCGCGAGTAACAGCACAGGATCCAGGTTCCAGCGCGCCCACAATTCCGCCGGGAAAGGCGCTGCGCCGCAATAGGGTAACCAGATCGCATCGCCCATCTCTATTGCCCTGCCAAAATACTTAATCATTTCGGAACCGTTCGGGATCGAGTCGGTTCCCTTTGGAGGAAAGGGATGCGGCGCATGCATGATGAGACCATCACTCGAGCCCGTGGATATTCGATACCGCTTCTTATTGTGGGCGGACTGTTAGCATTGATCGGCGCCGTACTTGTCGTCGGCGGCGTGTGGCTCGCGGCGATTGGCGGATCGCTCTATTATTTTCTTGCCGGCGTTGGCCTTGTCGGCTCAGGCGCATTGCTCGCGCGCGGCAGGTCGCTCGGTGCCTGGATCTATGTCACGATCTGGGTGCTGACGGTCATCTGGGCGCTCTGGGAAGCCGGGCTCAACGGATGGGCGCTCATCCCGCGCGTGGTTGGACCCAGCGTACTGCTCGTGCTCGTGCTGCTTGTCCTGCCGATTCTCCGTGGATGGCGTTGGCGCACCGCGCTGAGCGCAGCTGCCGGCGTTATCCTGTTGCTCGTGATCAGCGGCTTTGCGATTTCGCGGATCAACGAGCCGAACATCGGCGCGCTGCCCAGAGTCAACGCCTCGACGGTTGCGGACCCCTCGCTGTTGACCCCGGGCACGGACTGGCCCGCTTATGGCGGAAGCTACGCGGCACAGCGCTATTCATCGCTTAACCAGATCACGTCGGCTAATGTGTCCGGGTTAAAACGTGCATGGCTCTACAACACCGGGGACATGCCGAAGGGTAATTCCAAAGACAGCAAATACGGCGCCGAAACTACCCCGCTCAAGGTTGGCGACACCTTGTACCTTTGTTCGGCGATGAATATCATAATCGCGCTTGACCCGGCGACCGGCAAGCAGCGCTGGCGCTTTGATCCGCAGGTTTCGGACAAATGGATCCCCTATACCGCTGCCTGCCGGGGCGTTGCCTATTACGCCACGCCCGGTGCCGCCGCCAATAGCGAATGCGCGGCGCGGATCATCGAAGGCACGCTCGACGGACGCCTTGTCGCAGTCGATGCCCGGACCGGTCGGCCCTGCTCGGGTTTCGGTGTCAGAGGCCAAGTCGATATCAAGCGCGGCATGGGCGAGGTTTATCCGGGCATGGTCTCGATGACCTCGCCGCCGACGATCGTGCAGGGCGTAATCGTCACCGGGCATCAGGTACTCGATGGCCAAAAGCTCAGTGCGCCTTCTGGCGTCCTCCAAGGCTTCGACGCTATCACCGGTGCCAAGCGCTGGGCGTGGGACATGGTTCACCCCGCATGGACCGGCGACCCTCCCGCTGGGCAGGAATATGCCCGCGGTACTCCCAATATGTGGACGATCGCCAGCGGTGACGAGGCGCTGGGCCTGGTATATATGCCGATGGGCAATTCCTCGGTTGATTACTGGAGCAGCAGTCGCGGCCCGGAGCAGAAAGCCTTCAGTACGTCTCTCGTCGCGATAGACGTCAACACAGGTCGTCCGCGGTGGAAATTCCAGACCGTACGCAACGACGTGTGGGACTATGATCTGGGCGCACAGGCGACGCTGGTGGATTTTCCCTCAGGTGGTGGTACGGTTCCGGCGCTGATCCTGCCCACCAAGCAGGGTGACATGTACATCCTCGATCGGCGCACCGGGCAGCCGCTCTTCCCAGTCCAGGACAGTCCGGCACCGCGCACCGGGGTTGAGCCCGAGCAGCGCAGCCCGACTCAGCCTTTTTCGAGCTATCACACGCTTGCCAAAGAGACGCTTACCGAGCGGGACATGTGGGGCATGTCGCCGATCGACCAGATGATTTGCCGCATCCAGTTCCGCAATGCGGAGTATCGCGGGATGTACACCCCGCCGACGACGGAACGCCGCTTCATCCAATACCCCGGATATAATGGTGGCACCGACTGGGGCGGCATCGCCGTCGACCCTGTTCGCGGCGTGATCGTCGCCAACTATAACGACATGCCCAATTATAACCGCCTGATCCCCCGCGAGCAGGCGAACGACAAAAAGGCGTTCCCCCGCGGTGATCCGCGCGGTGGCAGTATGGGTGGCGGCCATGGCTCGCTCGATCCGCAGGCCGGCGCGCCCTATGCGATCTCGGTCAACCCGGGCTGGCGTCTGCCGCTCACGGGGCTGCTTTGCAAACAGCCTCCTTATGGAGGCATTCGCGCGATCGACATGCGGACGGGCCGCACCATTTGGGATCGCCCGTTCGGCACAGCCCGCCAAAACGGGCCCAGGGGCATTCCGTCAATGCTCCCGGTGACGATCGGCACGCCGAACAATGGCGGCTCGGTCGTCACTGCAGGCGGCCTGCTATTCATTGCCGCAGCCACCGACGACCTCATTCGCGCGATCGATCTGCGCACCGGCAAAACAATCTGGCAGGATGTCCTCCCGGCGGGTGGCCAGGCTACGCCGATGACCTATGAAGTGAACGGCAAGCAGTATCTCGTTATCATGGCCGGCGGCCACCACTTCATGGAGACGCCGATCGGGGATGCGGTGATTGCCTACGCGCTTCCCGACTAGATGGAGGTCAGCGCTCCACTGAGCGGAATCCGCGCTTTGAGGGGCGTCAGAGCGATATGCCGCCACGCCGCCGCGTTGCTGATCGCCGCGGCGATGCCCTTCGCGGTGCCAGCGGCCGCGCAGGAGGTGGCGCCCGCCCCGGTCCCGGCCAAGGCGCCCTCGGCGGCTATTGCGGCGGAAACGGATCTTCGGTCCGATGAGAATATCCGCAGTCGCATCCGCAGCATCTTCCTTGAGATCGAGGGGCTGAGAGACGTCGAGGTTCGCGTCTCGGCGGGCGTGGTAACGCTGAACGGTGCCGTTCCCACCGCCGACGATATTGCAAGCGCAGCGGCTATTGCCGAGCGGGTCGCGGGGGTAGTGACGGTACAAAATGACGTCGAGCGCGACCTGAATATCGACAGCAACCTGACACCGGCACTGGGCAAGTTTGGCGACGACCTTCGGGGGCTGATGCGGGGCCTGCCGCTCATCGGGGCGGCGCTGGCCATCGCTCTGATCATCGGCGCATTTGGCTATTTGCTGGCGTCGTTCCAGTGGCTGTGGCGAAGGGTCGCGCCCAATCCCTTCCTTGCCGAATTACTTGCCACGCTGGCCCGCTTCATCTTCGTAACGCTGGGAATCGTAGCCGGGCTGCAAGTGCTTGGCGCAACCGCGCTGCTGGGCGCGGTACTGGGCGGTGCCGGGGTCATCGGCATCGCGATCGGTTTCGCCATCCGCGATACCGTTGACAATTACGTCTCAAGCCTGATGCTGAGCCTTCGCCAGCCGTTCCGCGCCAACGATCATGTCGTGATCGAGGGAAACGAGGGGCGGGTGGTTCGGCTGACCAGCCGCGCGACTATCCTGATGACGCTAGACGGCAATCACCTGCGCATTCCCAACTCAACCGTCTTCAAGGCAGTTATCCTGAACTACACCCGCAACCCTGAGCGGCGTTTCGACTTCTGCCTGGGAATCGATGGTGCGGACGACCCGGTAGACGGAATGAACGTCGGCTTGGATGCGATGCGCAAACTGCCTTTCGTGCTGTCCGCACCGCCCGCGACCGCGATCATCCGCGACGTTGGAGACTCGAATATCGTGCTGTGCTTTTTCGGCTGGCTCGATCAATCCCGCACTGATTTCCTCAAGGGACGCAGCCTCGCGCTTGATACGGCCAAGCGCGCGTTGGAAGGTGCCGGCTTCGCGCTGCCCGAGCCTATCTATCGGCTTCGCTTCGACGGGACGCCTTCCTGGCCAACGCACGCCCCGGAAACGGAGGCCGAGAAGACTCAGAAAAGCCCTCGCGTGCCGCGCTTGATCGACTTGGCCGAAGAGGATTCTAGCCCGGATATTCATGTCGCGAAACTGGTCGAGGATGAACGCGCACAAACCTCAGGCGGTGGAGATCTGCTTGATAAACGCCGCCCCATCGAATGAATAGCTGCCGGACTCCGGGTCGCAAGGCTTGCGTTCTTGGAACAATGCCGCGGGAGGCCCGTTGGCTAGAGACTATATTGTAGCGGTCGATAGAAGACCAAGTGTGAGAGCTCAGCGCGCCCTCTAACGCGATCGGCCATCCGACCCACACAGTATCCGGCTACACATAAGGATTGTTAGTGAAACCGACCCTGATTCGCTCCGCTGGCGCTCGCTTTATAGATGCAATGGACGTTCGAGAAACTAGCGAAAAAAGCGTTGATGCAAAATGTGTTGGCGGGATGCGATCGTCGCTGACGAACGCCATGCGATCCGACGGCGCGTCTTGACGCGCCTGGTTGGCCTCCGCTGGGCATCTGCGCTTGGCGGCGCATTGGCAATCTGTGCGATGTTGCCCGCCGCCATTGCCGTTGCTGCAGCCCCGCTGGTCCAAAAAACTTCAGCGCCTGGCGGGTCATCCCAATATTCATACTTATGGACTGAGGCATCCAAGGCTGCGCTGAGCACGGCCCTTGCGGATCGAGTAGGCCATGGGCTGGACCTTGTTCGATCATTCGAGATGGATGAGGCGGCATCGGACGAGGCATTCAGTGCAATGGCTCTTCGTTATGCACAGGCGCTGGCAAGTGGACTAGTTAATCCGACCGTGGTTCATGATCCTTTTACGCTCGGACGCGCAGAGCCAAATCTTGCTTCGGCGCTTGAGACCGCGCTTGCCACCGGTACGTTAGGGAAGTGGTTGGCCGAACTGCCCCCGCAAGATGCGGAGTATGCCAAGCTTTCTGCATCCTATCGCAATTTGCAAGCCATCGCTGGGGGTGAGGTGCTTGCAAAAATCCCAGACGGTGTCATCAACGTTGGGGATAGCGACACGCGGATACCTGCGATTGTCGATCGCTTGGTTGCAGGCGGCTATTTGATCGCTGCAGGCCATCGCAACTCCGTGATATACAGTCCCCCGATTGCTGATGCGATCAAGGCGATGCAACGGGATTACGGCATTACGGAAGACGGCGTGATCGGGCCGGATACTCTTGGCATCCTCAATATGAGCGTTGCGGACCACGCTCGCGCGATTGCGGTGGCGCTGGAACGGCGGCGCTGGCTCGACCGGTCGCCCCCCGCAACACGGATCGATGTCAATACTGCGGCGGCGGCGCTTTATTATTATCGCAACGGACAGCTTATCGATACGCGCAAGGTAATCGTGGGGAGCCCGGGAACGGAGACGCCGCCGCTGCAATCGCCGATCTATCGGCTGGTCGCCAATCCCACATGGACAGTGCCTAAATCTATCCAGAATGGCGAACTGGCTAATGTTGGCGTGAACTATTTAGAGCGCAACAATATGGAACTAAGGAACGGCTGGATCGTCCAGCGGTCCGGGCCGGACAATGCGCTGGGTCTGGTCAAATTCGACATGATGAATGCGCATGCGATCTATTTGCACGACACATCGTCGCCGGAGTTGTTTGATCGCAGTCAACGTTATCGCAGCCACGGTTGCGTTCGTGTCGAGGACGCCTTGGGCTTTGCGCAACTACTGGCGGATGACCAAGGGTTATCGTTGGAATGGCAGAACGCGCAGTCAGCCGGCGAGGAGCAGTTTGTGCCTCTCAAAACATATATTCCGGTTCGGCTGATATATTGGAATGTGTTTATCGAGGCAGGCGGCAAGTTGGCATTCCGTACCGACCCTTATGGATGGAACGAAGCGATCGCAAAGGAACTCGGCTTCGGGGACCGTGCGGTCGCCCCGCGTCGCTTCGAAAAAGCCGATATCAGTCCATGAGCCAGCTGGCAGATCCTGTGAAGGGGATGACCTCCCGCTGGCGCTGGGTGGTACGACTGCTCTTCCGCAAAATTTGGTTTCGTGCCGCTTTGTTTTCGCTGTCCTCTGTCGCGTTGGCGCTGCTTGCAGCGTTCGTAGCGCCCTATGTTCCGTACGACATCAGCACTAAGATCGGCTCGGACGCCGTCGATAATATCTTGGGCGTGCTTGCTTCGTCGATGCTGGCAGTGACCACCTTTTCTCTTACCGCGATGGTCTCGGCCTTCTCGGGCGCCAACAGCACGATCACCCCCCGCGCGACCCAGTTGCTGGTCGAAGATTCCACCGCACAAAATGCGCTATCGACCTTCATCGGCGCGTTCCTGTTCTCGATTGTCGGCATCTGCGCACTTTCGACCGGAATATACGGCAAGTCGGGGCGGGTCATCCTGTTCATCGGCACGATACTGGTGATCGCGATCATCGTGATCACGCTGCTTCGCTGGATCGGGCATCTGTCCAGCTTTGGACGGGTCGGCAGTACGATTGACCGCGTCGAAAAGGCGACAACGGGCGCGATTGATCGCTCCGGCTATTCGGTTAGTGTCGCACCCCAAAAGCCCATTGCGACGGTGGGCAGGCGCCCCGTGTTCGCGACCAAGATCGGCTACATTACGCATATAGACATACGCGCACTCGAGGAGGTTGCTGCCGGTCTCGACTGCGCGATCGACGTTCAGGCCATGCCGGGGGCCTTTGTGACAACAACTCGGCAAATTGCTTGGCTCGATCGCGGCGACATGGAGAGTGATGCAAAGATACGTGAAGCCTTCACCTTCGACCATCATCGACAGTTCGACCATGATCCGCGCCTTGGCCTTATCGTGCTTTCAGAGATTGCCAGCCGCGCATTGTCGCCTGCGGTCAACGATCCCGGAACGGCAATCGCGGTGTTGGGATCGGGCGTTCGGGTGGTGACGTCCATGCTGGATGAGGGAAGACCGGGGGGGGCGGGCTCTGAACGCATTAGCCTTCCTAAACTGAGCATCGGAGACCTTCTCGACGATCTATTCCGCCCGATTGCACGCGACGGCGCTGGGACAGTCGAAGTTGCCATCAAGCTTCAAAGGTCGTTGGCAGAGATCGCTGCGGTAGCGCCGCTCGCCCGGGGCTTGCTTGCGGTTCGCGCAGCAGATGCGTTGGCCCGCAGCGAATCGGCAATGACGTGCATCTCGGACCTGCAATCCGTGCGGGCGGTCTATCGCGAGCACTGGACCAGCGCCTTGGTGCCGGATCAGAGTGACCCCGCACCAAGCCGGAAGGTGTGATCGCAGTGGAGGCAGGCACCTTTTCTCCGATCCATATTTCGTGGGCTGAGGCTTTGCTGCGCATAAGCATGGCAATGCTGCTGCCGTTGCTTATTGGCATAGACCGCTTCTTACGTCGCAAGCCGATCGATTTCCGGCCATTTATGATCGTGGCGCTTGCTGCGTGCGCCCTCTCGCTGACCATCATGGAACTGGGCGCGCGTGCCTCGGGGCCCGATGTGGACCTTGGACTCAGTCGAGTCTTTTCGGGCGTCATCACCGGCATCGGCTTTCTGGGCGCTGGGGCGATGTTTCGCGAAGACAGTTACGTCAAGGGTGCAGGCTCGGCTGCGTCAATCTGGGCAGCGGGGGCAATCGGCCTTATCTGCGGAGTTGGGCTGTTATGGCTTGCTGGCCTGCTGGCTGGCGGGGTGTTGATCGTTCTGATCATCAGCGCGCCTTTTACAGGCAAATATGATGCTGACTAGGGCCGGGCGCGATTGAAAGGGTTGGCTGACCATGTTCTTCGACAGTCTCGACGGTTTGCTGCGGGTCATAACCGTCTCTCTTCTAGCCTACGGGGCGATGGTCCTGATCCTGCGAACCGCAGGAAAACGATCGCTTGCCAAGCTGAATGCATTCGATCTGGTGGTGACAGTTGCGCTAGGCTCTACCCTCGCCACGGTCCTGCTTAGCAAGGATGTGGCGCTGGCGGAGGGTATTCTTGCTTTTATCGTGCTCGCAGCATTGCAATGGCTCGTCTCCCAACTTTCCATACGCAGCGACCGGTTTCGTAAGCTCGTCCGTTCCGATCCCCGGCTTCTTTTCGAGAACGGGGAGTATCGACGCGATGCCATGGCGAAGGAACGTGTAACGGCCGCAGAGATCGACTCCGCTGTACGGAATGCTGGACATGGAAAGCTAGAGGCGATCGCCGCTGTAGTGCTGGAGACTGACGGTAGCTTGAGCGTGATAGCGGGAGGGCGGGAAGACACCCTGACAGCATTACGCTCGGTCAAGCGGTAGGCAAAAACTTAGCCAGGACGCCACTCGCTTAACATCTTGCCCTCGGGAGTCTCGAAGGCAACCCTGTCCAACTTGGCAGCGACCACGCAGACGGGACGCTGGTCAGGCCCTGCCGCTCGGCACCGGATAGCGCGATTGTTGGGATAGGAGGCAATACGCCCTTCCAAAACGAGACGATATCCCTGGGCAGGTGGCTTCAGCGGGACATCGCCTTCAGGGCGGACCGTAAACGTGTAAGCGCGGCCATTCCGTCGGCCAATGCGCGATCCACCAGCCTCGAAGATTGCCGCCAAGCCTACCGTCTGGGGCGCCGCGTCAGCTTTTGCGGTTTGCAACGGATCGCTGCGGACATTGGGACATGACTCCGAAGCCAGCCAAGGGCGCGGAATCCAAAACCCTTCCACGGCTTCCCAATCCGGAGCGTCCGCGCCTTCCGCGATCAGCGCCGACCTGGCCCAATCTCCAGGTACCATGCTCAACTCTATGGTCTTGCGTTCAGTGTCCCATGACCAATGCGCAAGACCCGAAGCATCTCTGGCATCGGTCGATGCAGGCGCCGGACCCGAGCACCCAAAGGCGAGCTTTACCGAGAAGGTCCGCCCGACCAGTGGATCTTTGCTTGCCTGATCGTCGCCCTCAGCATAGCGCGATGCTTCACGCCCGGCGGCGCTGATCAGATCGCCGCGCGAAAGTGTGGGATCCGGCGCGGGCAGAAGTAGCGGCGCAGGCATTGGCGGTGCTGCCGATTGCACATTCGCTGACGGCTCGGGCTGCTGCTGTTCGCAGCTTGCCAGGACCAGAGCAAGAGGCGCAGCACCGATGACTGCGCGCACCAGGCGAAGCTTTGGGGAGTTCGGCTTCCGACTGTACATGAGCCCACGATAGCAGCTTCCCTTCAAATTGGGAGGGTGCATCTTTGATACTTGACGGAGCGGCTCGACAAGGGTCTGCAGGTCTGCATGGAGTTTAATCAGATCGCGGCGCTGGTCGTCCTGGTCGCCGTGGTCGGCGTGTTGATCCATGGCAAGCTGCGATCCGATGTCGCGGCCCTTACCGCTGCGGCGGCGTTGCTGCTCCTCGGCGTTATCCGACCGGTGGAGGTGCAGGGCGCTTTTGCCAGCCCGGCGATCATTGCGCTCGCCAGCCTGTTCATAATCGCCTACGCGATTGAGTTGTCTGGGTTACTCGGTCTGCTCATCCGGCAAGCAACAAAACTATGCGCTCGGCTCGGGGCGCTTGGTGTTTGGTTGATGATGGCCGCATGCGGCGCAGCTTCGGCATTTCTCAACAATACGCCGATCGTGGTGCTCGCTGCCCCAGTGGTCAAGGACGTTGCTAATTCGCTGGGCATGTCGCCAAAGCGATTTCTCATACCGCTCAGCTACATCACGATTTTGGGCGGCGCCTGTACGCTGATTGGTACGTCCACCAACTTGCTCGTTAATGACATGGCGCGAAATGCGGGGCAGCCAGTGTTCGGCATATTCGAGATTACGCCCGTGGCGCTGGTAGTCGCTGCGGTGGGAGGACTCTATCTGTTCTTCCTGGGCGGGCCGCAACTGGCCAAAAGCCACGGCAGTTCCGAGACTGTTCGCGAACCGCACGAGCAGACGGGGGACGGCGCCATGGGCGATGTTGAACTGTTCGCAGTCGATCGCCCGTTTGAGCCGAAACGTGCGCTGATATCGATGCTCGTTTTCGTCTTGGTGATCGCCGGGGCGGCAACCGGCTTCGCACCAATCGCCGCAACCGCTTTCGCCGGCGCCATCACGTTAATCCTGTTGCGCGTGATCAGCGCAGAAGAAGCCTATGCTGGCCTGCGGCCCGAAGTGCTGCTGTTGATCGCAGGTATGGTTGTGGTCGGCCTCTCGATCGAGGTGACCGGGCTGGCAAAATCAGGCACGGAGTTGCTGATCGAATTTATTCGTCCTTTCGGACCCTTGGCGGCCCTGGCGGTTCTTTATGGTGTGACGTTGTTCGCCACCGAGTTTCTCTCAAATGCGGCCGTAGCTGTCCTGATCACGCCGGTGGCGGTGGCGCTGGCGGAGAGCTTGGGCGTCGAGCCGCGCCCCTTCCTCGTAGCAGTCATGATGGCCGCCAGCGCTGCGTTCGCGACCCCCTTCGGCTACCAGACCAATGTCCTCGTCTTCCAGCTGGGCAAGTATAAATATATGGATTTCGTGTGTGTCGGTGTGCCCCTGAACCTGCTCACCTGGGTTGCCGGAGTTGTCGCCATCCCTTATTTCTTCCCGTTCTAGCCGGTCGCCGTCGGCTTGGTAACGAACCGAGAATAGGGAGATGTCTCTCTTTTCGCCAATGGCATAATCCGGAACGTCGCGCAGCGCGAGGTCGACCCGAGGTTCCTATCCGTGCATTAGGGCAATGCGTCGATGTCGCTTAGGGGAAGTGCGCCATGATTCTGATGACGCTGGTGTTGTTGCCATTCGTCGCTGCGGTGCTGCTCGCGCTTTGCGCGCGCGCGTCGCGCGGCGTGCATATGGCGATTGCGATCGGCGCCAGCGGGCTTGGGCTGGCCTTGCTGCTGTTGGCGGCACCCAATGTGCTGGCGGGGACGCCGTTGGTAAATCGGCTTAGCTGGATACCGGCACTCGGTCTCGATTTTAGCCTGTGGCTCGACCCGCTCGGGCTTCTCTTCGCTGGGCTGATCGTCGGTATCGGTTTGCTCGTCGTGATCTACGCCCAGGGTTATCTCAGCAAGACTGAATCGACCGGCCGTTTCCTGTCCTTCCTGATGCTGTTCCAGGGCGCGATGATCGGCATCGCTTTGTCGAACAACCTGTTGCTACTGCTGATCTTCTGGGAGTTGACTAGCCTGTCGTCCTTCCTGCTGATTGGGTTCTGGAGCGATCGTGCAGACGCGCGACAGGGCGCGCGCATGGCGCTGACGGTGACCGGCGGCGGCGGACTTGCCCTCATTGCCGGGCTGCTGCTGCTGGGCCAGGCAGCAGGTTCGTACGAGCTGGCGACAATTCTCGAACGCGGCGCAGCGGTGCAGGCGTCGCCGCTCTATCCCGTGATTCTCCTATTGGTGTTGCTCGGAGCATTCACCAAATCAGCGCAGTTTCCGTTTCATTTCTGGCTCCCGCACGCGATGGCCGCGCCGACGCCAGTCAGCGCCTATCTGCATTCCGCGACGATGGTAAAGGCCGGAATCTTCCTGTTGGCGCGGCTGTGGCCGGTGCTGGCGGAAAGCGATTGGTGGTTCTACTTCGTCGCTTCGACAGGACTTGTGACAATGGTGTTCGGGGCCGGTGTCGCGCTTTTCCGCGACGATCTGAAGGCGATCCTTGCCTATTCGACGATCAGTCAGCTGGGGCTGATCGTAATGCTGCTTGGTTTCGGGACCGCAGCCGCGGCGGCGGCGGCAATCTTCCACATCCTCAATCACGCCGCTTTCAAGGCCGCCTTGTTCATGAACGCGGGCATCATCGATCATGAGACGGGAACGCGCGACATCAACCGACTGGGTGGCCTTGCCCGGTTGATGCCTATCACCGCAACATTTGGTACGATCGCTGTTGCCGCGATGGCGGGGCTACCGCCCCTGGGTGGATTCATCTCGAAGGAAATGATGCTGGAGGAGAGTACAAGCACTGTTTTTCTTGGCCAGGCATGGCTGGTGCCGGTGGTTGCGATGATCGGTGCGACGTTGTCGGTCGCCTATTCGCTGCGCTACGCTGCCGGGCTGTTCTTTGGTCCGCAACATACCGGAGACGTAGTCAGACCGCATGAACCAGGCGCAGCGATGCTCGGGCCGCCTCTTCTGCTTGTGCTACTGGCAGTCGTCTTCGGTGTCCTGCCGATGATCGTAGCCGGGCCTCTCGTCGCCGCCGCGACCGGCGCGGTAACCGGCGGCCCTCCTCCCGAGTTGGATCTCGCGCTATGGCACGGCGTCAACCTCGCGCTGGCAATGAGCCTTGGGGCGGTCGGTATAGGCGTTTTGCTTTTGTCGCGACAGGCACGCCGGGCGGCCAGTATTTCCCGTTACGGGATGCTGGATGCCAAACAGATGTTCGATACAACGATGGAATCGCTTGTCGGTGCAACCCGCCGCGCGTCGCTTGCCGTTCATGCAGGATCGCTCCAACGCTACCTCTTTGCCCTGTTCGCAGTGGTAATTGCGATGGGCATAGACGGCGTCTTGACGCCCGGCGGATTGCCTGCGGGAGCGCGTCCAACATTGCCGGCATCTCCGGCGGCGATCGTAGCCTGGTTCGCACTGGTGGCTGCAACGGTTGCAGTCGTCATCGCCCAGCGGCAGCGCTTTCGGGCGCTGGTGTTCATCAGCGTCATTGGCCTGGTAATGGCGTTGGCCTTTATCCATCTTTCCGCCCCCGACCTCGCGCTGACGCAGATCGCCGTCGAAGTTGTCACGATCCTGCTAATGCTCCTCGCCCTCCATTTGCTCCCCAAAACGCCACCCACGCTGTCAAGCCTGAGACGCCGCATTCGCGACGCTATGATTGGAACAGGGTTGGGGATCGGGACGGGCTGGGCCGCATGGACGATGATGACCCGCAACGCGCGAGATACGGTGTCATCTTATCATTGGGCGAACAGCTATTCGGGAGGCGGCGGCACCAATGTCGTCAACGTCATCCTGGTCGATTTCCGCGCGTTCGATACACTAGGGGAAATCATCGTGCTGGGGATCGCGGGCCTGGCCATCTTCGCGCTGCTCGAACCTGCTGCACGGGGCGTTGCTGGACGGCGGCTGCGTGGATGGCGCGAGGACATGCCGCATTCGCCCGAACGACATCCCATGATGTTCGTGATGGCGGCGCGATTACTGCTCCCGCTGGTGCTGCTCGTGGGAATATATATCTTCCTGCGCGGCCACAACCAACCGGGCGGCGGGTTCATCGCAGCACTGGTCTTTTCGATCGCGATCCTGCTGCAATATCTCGCTTCGGGCTTCGATTGGACTGACGAGCGGCGGCGCATCGGTGAACACCGGCTGATCGCAACCGGAGTGCTGATCGCGACCGCCACCGGCCTGGGCTCGCTCGCCTTCGGGGCGCCCCTGTTGACGAGCAGCTTTGGCTATTTCAACTTACCCCTCATAGGCGAGTTCGAACTGGCCACTGCGATGCTGTTCGACACCGGCGTCGCTTGTGTTGTGGTCGGCGCAGTGACGATGGCGCTTTCGCAACTCAGCCATGTCTCGCAACGCGCGGCGCGCAATGTCGATTTGATCGAGGTGGAGTCGTGAGCCTGGAGTTTCTGGTCGCGACTTCAATCGCTTTGCTGACTGCAGGCGGCGTCTATTTGTCGCTGCGCGGCCGCACCTTTCAAGTCGTTCTCGGGCTCACCTTGCTGTCCTATGCCGTAAACCTGTTCCTTTTCGCGGTGGGCAGGCTGGTTGTTGATCGCCCTCCACTTTTCGTCAAGACGGTAACCGAACATGCCGATCCGCTGCCTCAAGCGTTGGTACTGACGGCGATCGTCATCACCTTCGGGATGACGGCATTGGTCGTCATCCTGTCGCTGCGCAGTTTCCTGGAAAGTGGATCCGACCAGGTCGATGGCATCGCCGATGCCAGCCCCCTCGATCGCGAAAGCGAAGACGTCCTATGACGGCGATTGACCATCTCATTATCGCGCCGGTGGTGATCCCTGCTATTGCTGCGCCACTAGCGCTGCTGGCCATGCGAAGCCGCCGGCGGGCGGGTGTTGCAATCTCGCTGATCGGATGCACGGCCATGCTGCTCGCCGCGCTGGCGCTGTTCGGCATAGCTCAGGACGATGTGATCCGCGCGTATCCTCTGGGCAATTGGCCGGCGCCGTTCGGTATCATACTGGTTCTGGACCGGCTGTCGGCGGGGATGCTTGTGCTTGCGTCGGCGCTGGCGCTGCTGGTGATGATCCACGCCATAATCACGGCTGTCGATCGCAAGGGCTGGCATTTTCATTCGCTGTTCCATTTTCAGCTGCTCGGCCTCAACGGCGCTTTCCTCACGGGCGACCTGTTCAATCTCTTCGTGTTCTTCGAAGTGCTGCTGATCGCCTCCTACGGATTGATGCTTCACGGCCAGGGTGCCGCACGATTGAAGGCGGGAGTCGCCTATGTGGTCGTCAATATTGTCGGATCGGCGCTTTTCCTTATCGCCTTGGGATTGTCATATGGCCTGACCGGCACACTCAACATGGCCGATCTCGCACTACGCGTCGCGGCGCTGGGCAGCGAGGATCAAGGACTGACCCGCACTGCGGGGCTACTGCTGCTCGTGGTGTTCGCGTTGAAAGCCGCAATCGTGCCGCTGCATCTTTGGTTACCCCGCACCTATGCCGCGACCACTCCGGTCGTCGCTGCGCTGTTCGCGATCATGACCAAAGTCGGCGTCTATGCGATGATCCGCACTGTGCCGCTAATCTTTGGCGACGATGCCCGCGCCGCGGCGTGGGTGCCAGGGCCTTGGTTGCTACCGGCAGCCGTGCTGACGACGATCGTCGGATTCTTTGGAGTGCTGGCCGCGCGGGCGATGCGCGAGCAGTCGGCATTCGCGATCATCGGATCGACCGGAACGTTGCTGTTGGCAGTTTCGGCCTGGACGCAGGCGACGACAGCAGCGGCGTTATATTATCTGGTTCATGCCACGCTTGCAGGCGCGGCGCTGTTCCTGGTCGCCGACGTGACGTTGCGGCGGCGCGGCCAGTATAGCGATGCCACCGTGCCAAGCCCCCGCTTCGCCGGACAGCAAACAGCGGGCCTGTTGTTCCTGGCAGGGGCGATTGGCGCGGTCGGCTTGCCGCCATTGTCCGGCTTCGTCGCCAAGATTTTTATCCTCCAGAGCGTCACTTTGACCTCAGGCTGGCCATTGACCTGGGCGGTAGTGCTCGGTTCGACGATGATCGGCGTGATCGGTTTCGCGCGCAGCGGTAGCGCCATCTTCTGGAAGACAGCTTCCGATGATGCCGCGGCGATTACCTGCCCAGAGCGATCAGATGCGGAGTTGATTGCGCCGACCGCGCTGATTGCGCTGCTGGCCCTATTGACGCTCGGCGCCGGCTGGGCCACCGGGCAGGCGGAGGCAAGCGCAGCACAGATATTCGCACCCCAGCGCTATATTGCGGCGGTGCTTACGGGACGGCAGCGATGATGAAACGCATTTTGCCCCATCCCGCCTTGTCGATACTGCTGCTGATAGTCTGGCTGTTGATGGCCAACAAAATCACTGCCGGCGGCATGGTGCTCGGAACGCTGTTTGGCCTGGTTCTGCCGAAATTTACCGAGCCGTTCTGGCCGTCACGACCGCAAGTGCGGTTTGGTGGCGCGTTCGTGGCGTATATCGGCATCGTGCTTTTTGACATCGTCCTCGCCAATTTCCAGGTGGCATGGCTGATCCTGTTCCGGCGCAATCGCGATCTAAGGTCGCGATGGCTGGTGATCCCGATGGACCTGACCACCCCGGAGGCAATTACAGTGCTTGCTGGAACAATCAGCCTGACGCCGGGCACCGTATCTTCTGACGTATCGGCGGACGGATGCTATCTGCTGGTCCACGCGCTTAATGTCGCCGATGAGGCGGCCGAGATCGCGCGGATCAAGACCCGGTACGAGACGCGCCTGCAAAGGGTGTTTGCATGATCACCATCGCGCTTTCAATTGCGGTCGTAGCGGTTGCGCTGGCGCTGTTGTTCAATGGCTGGCGACTGTTCAAGGGACCGGCGTTGGGAGACCGCATTGTTGCACTCGATACGATGGTCATCAATGCCATTGCGCTGATCGTGCTGATTGGCATGGTGACTGGCCGCAATGCCTATTTCGAGGCAGCGTTGATGCTGGCGATGGTCGGCTTCGTGAGCACCATCGCTTATTGTAAGTTCATTCTGCGGGGAGACATTGTCGAATGAGCAATGTCGTCGATTTCTTCGTGGCCGCGCTTGTGCTGGTTGGTGCGGCTTTTGTGCTGATCGGCAGTTGGGGGTTAGTACGCTTGCCATCAACGATGGAGCGGCTCCATGGCCCCACCAAGGCCACGACCCTGGGGCTGGGCACACTTCTGGCCGCATCGATGGTCTTCTTCCAGGCACGACTTGGGGTCTGGTCGGCCCATGAGCTTCTCATCTCGTTGTTCTTGTTCATCACGGCCCCCATTTCGGCAAACATGATCGCTAAGGTCCATCTGCATCGGGAACAGACCGGAGCGACTGGGGAAACGCGTAGTATTGCCGGACCACCACCGCGTCCGCCGGGCGAAAGCGATTGGGCGACGTTCGAGGCACCTGAACAAAATACCCGAGGCTCGACGGCGAACACCTGAGAGCCTACACCCGTAGGGCGCTGGTAGTCACACCTTTCCAATAGCCAACAATCCGCTCACAATTTAAGATTCGCCGATCCGAATTGTTCGCTTAAATATATGGGCGAGTTTTGGAACGCACCGCCAAGTCGCCGCGTTCGCTGGATATACCCAGACAATCACTTGTAACGTGGGAGCTTACTGTGCGCGTCCTTTCCATAGCCTCCATATCGATTGTTGCTGCGCTTGGGGGTTGTGCAAAGGAGGGCAATTCTCGCGTGGGCCAGGCCTCGATGTATCGAAATTACAACTATAATCGTCCCGACCCGACATATGGGAACTATGATGCCGGCCGCTATTATCGCGACGATCGTCGGTACCGCGAACGTCGGCTTGGGCGGAACGAACGCGTCTACCGTGGCCAAGATGGACGTTATTACTGCCGTCGGAGCGACGGTACGACCGGATTGATCATTGGCGGAGTTGCTGGTGGCATCATTGGAAACATCATATCTCCTGGCCGATCAGAGACACTTTTAGGCGCGGCGGGTGGCGCAGTTGCGGGGCGGGCAATTGACCGGGGCAACAACCGCGACGTCCGTTGTCGTTGAGCAGTATTCCGCTCCTAGAGTGTGATTGGCATCGCGCTCGGGCATAGCCCACACTTCGGCATCTCGACACTTCGAGGGCAAAGACGCCCGCGGGTTGAAGCAGTTTAGCGACGCTTAGCGCATAATTTAAAAGGTCGATTGAGCGAGCGCGGGTTGCCTCACCGCTAATCGACGATCCTTGCAGTGTGACAACCCCGATTACGCTAGGCGACCGCTACAGCGCTCAGGGAAATAGACCATAGTGCCCATAAACGCCCATCCCATAAGAACGATCAAAAGACGGCATAGCATTCCGGGCAAAACTTGGGCCCGTCTCCAATGCTTCTTTCTTTATTCCCACGACGTAGCCGTCCAGTCGTTCATCATAGCGAAGAAGTTTCCAGGGCAGAGGATGATATCGCTCGCCGATCCCAAGAAATCCGCCGAATGACATAACGGCATATTCTACTTGGCCGCTATATTTGTCGATCATTACATTATGGACCGTACCAATTTTTTCATCCTGAGCATTATATACCACGGTGCCTTCGACTTTGTCGGATGCGATGGTCCGATCAGTCTCTTCCTTGGGCAAACGGTCAGCGATATCCTCAGGATACTCAGATCTAGTGACAGTCATTACGTGTCCTTTCTGGTTTTGGGTAGCCACGTCGCGCTCCCGCGTACCTCGATATCGCTCTTCCCATCCGCTCAGCGGTGCCGCGGACGAAGGGAGAAAACAATTCGAGCGATGTGGACTCATCTCGGGCGAATAGCACCGCAATGAAAATTTAACGGGCTGGGGCTCGAATTGTTTCATCAGCGGTAAATTTAGATCCCTTTGGTTTTTATTCACGGTTAGATTGGATCCTTCCGCGGTGTGCGACGAATGACATGGATAAAAGCCTAAGTGGCTCGGTAGGCGAAGACGTGGACGACGCTCCGCTAGCTCACTGAGGCTCGACGACTTTTCGTCCGCCAGCTTAACCTTGAATCGTCCAGAATCACTGAATCTTTGGCCATTTAATATCCAGCTTTGCGCAACTCGTGGCCATTGCCCATTGCCGAACGCATCAAGCTTTCCGGGTCTGTTTCGCATGCACGAGATTTGGTAAAAAGCTTTCGCGGCCCGCCATTCCGGATGCTCTCGCATCGAATGAACAATTGTCAGTTGCGTGGGAACAAAAAGCATCAAAATAGGGTTAACATTCATAGAATTCAGGGGCGTTCCCTTTATTCTTTCTCGGACTTCACCTGGCTGCCAACGATGTACCCAGTGTACAAAGACTGGAGTTCTGAGGGGTCGGCGACGTTCTTTCGGCCGTAGGCGTCACTGCTCGCAACGTCGGCGGCATTGGGCTTATGCTGATGATCGTTCGCGTTCAGTCCCACTAAAGCGTTACGCCCATGCGTCTCATCGTCAAAAATCTCAGACGTCAGCTTGCCACGAGTAAGCAGTTAAAGCGTGTTCGAACTGGCGTATGCTCATCTTCGAGGCTCTGAAAGCTTAAAGTCGGGGAATGAGATGAACCAGGCCGACACGAAAGCCCACACGCCTGGAGAACAGTGGATCGGTCGAATTTAGTATCGCCGTCCTCAATCATAGGAGCGTTCAATGAATAATGAGATCACAGCAGTTTTCTTTAGCCCGGCTCAAGCGGCTAAGGCCGTCGATGCGCTTCAGGCTGCCGGTGTTGAAAAAGACGAGATATCCTTGCTGTCAGGGGCAGGAGGGCCACGACATCTCGTCGTTTCGGACAAAACGCGATTTGTCGAATATGCCGCAAAGGCCGCCGCCATTTGCGGGGTAGGGGGAGGCGTGCTTCTTGCGATGGCCGCCGTTACCGCTTTGGGAGAAGAATACGGATCAGTTGGCTTGCTGGTGATGGGACTGGCAGGAGTGGGCGCGGGTGCGCTCCTCGGAGCCATTTGCGGTGGAATGGCTGGGTTGACGCAAAGGAAGTTTGAGCTTGCGTTCGAGGACAGTAACCCCGCCGAGAAAAGAACGATCGTCGTTGGTGTAGATACGCGCAGGCACGAGGCCAATCAAATTCGGGATTCGATCAAGCGTTTCGGTCCAAGTCGAATGGCATAGACACCTCTATTTGGTTTTGGTCGTAGCCACATCAAAGGTTCCCGGCAAGAAACCTTCGCGAATGAATGTCGGCTGTCTCAAAGTGCCGTTGAGTCCCCGGCGGCTAGCCGCGCCCTGATTTTACCGAAACATTCGGAGCTAGCTCATCATAGATTCATCGTCGGCAATGCTTCCGTTAGGATCGTTGCTGGCCCTAAGCAACTGTTCGGTAGGAGGTTCAAATGGATTGGCATGTTTGGATCGAACAACTGGGTATTCCCATTCCGGTTTCGCCTGATATTGGATCACTTATAGTCGCCGCTGTCTTGATCGCGGGAGCCCTTACGATCGGTTGGTTTGCTGCGCGCCGGGCAGGTCCAGTGCTGACAGACCGAATCCTCAGGCTCGGCGGGAACCCTGAAAGCGTAAATTCGCTGCTTATCACGACCGTTATCCAATATTCCATTGTCGCGCTGATCCTGATGATCGTGGGGAATGCAGTGCCACTTGGCGCCCTCGCTTTGATGCTCCTTGCGGTCGCGCTGGGCGCAGCGATTGGCCTGCTGGTCTATGCCCTTCTGAAAGCGTTCGGCCTTCAAAGGGGGCCGGCAGTGGCGTTCGCGCTGTCTGCGTTGGTAGCAACCACAGCCGCCACTTTGGGGGGAATGAAGCCACTCGTTGATGGACTTGACGAGGTAGGCTTCTCAGTCGGTGTGAGGCGCTTTTCTCTCCTTGCCGTCATCAACGCCGTAATGATCGTGTCGATCTTATATGTGCTCGCAAAAGCTGCGAACCGGGTTCTCTCACACCTGATCAGCCGCACAGGTGGGCTCGATATTTCACAACGCGTACTCGTTCAAAAGCTCGCGGGCATTGCGGTGATCGTCATCGCCGTATTGATAGGGATTGATCTGTTAGGGGTCGATCTGACTGCACTGACTGTTTTTTCCGGTGCAGTCGGTCTCGCTGTCGGCTTTGGTCTACAGAAAACGTTCGGCAACCTTATCGCCGGTTTGATCCTGCTGATGGACCGGTCCGTCAAACCAGGAGATGTCATCGTCGTCGGCGAAACATTTGGTGCCGTCAGTAAGATTGGGGTGCGGGCTGTTTCGGTTGTTACGCGTGACGGCAAGGAACACCTCATCCCCAATGAGCAACTTATGACTGAAGCTGTGGAAAACTGGTCTTATTCAAGTCGCAATGTGCGCGTGCATGTCCCGGTCGGCATCAGTTACTCTAGCGATCTTGCTCTTGCCCAGCGGCTAATGATGGAGGCAGCCGCCGCCGTTGAGCGGGTCCTTGTCGATCCTAAGCCGTCGGTCTGGCTCAAAGCGTTCGGTGACAGCTCGATCGATCACGACATTCTCATCTGGATCGCTGACCCGGAGCTAGGTGTCGGAAACGTAAGGTCTGAGATTCTTAACAGAGTATGGGTCTTGTTTTCAGAGCACGGTATCGAAATTCCGTTCCCTCAACGCGACATTCATATTCGGTCCGGAGCAGCGATACCGGCATAGCGGCCGTTCGCGTGGCATCGGCGCCCGGTCCGTAAAAGATGCTCACGCAATACGTCCGGCGTTAGTTAGCGGACATGCCATGCATGCGCTGCGGTTCTCCGTCACGTCGCCAATAGCGGAACTGGCTGACCGCTGTGCGAGGTCTGGCTATCGGCACGGTGTATCCACACCTCATCTGCAGGCTCAGCGGTGCATTTGCTTAGCACTGCGCTTCACACATATGCCGAAGAGGGTCGTCGTGAACCTGATCATCTGTAGATACGAAGCCGCCCGGTGAAAACCACGTGCGCAATCAGCCTATCTAAGCTGGATGGCCTATACTCCCTTTTTTCCGCCATCCTCTCGCCAGCCCGTGATACAGTCTCTCCTTGCATACCAAACTCGACACCGTTTGGGCTATCAACGCAACGGTGAAGAGCGGCAGGATCAATCCCCTGCTTGCAGTGGCTTCCACGATAATGATCACGGCAGTGAGTGGTGCCCGAACCACGCCGGTGAAGTAAGCAACCATCCCCAGTAGGACAACCGCACCGCCGGGGTCGTCGGGGAAGCAAATGCGCAAGATCTCACCGAAGCCTGCCCCTGCGGAGAGTGATGGTGCGAATATTCCTCCAGGGATGCCTGAAATAGCAGTCGCCAATGTCGTCATGAGTTTAGCAGGTCCGTACCAGTAGGGCGCATTGGTCCCGTCTATAATGGCATGTGCAGCTGAATATCCCGTACCCCACGTCAAGCCTGTGGCTACGCCTATCACTGCAACGAGCACTCCACAGCAATACGCCCATGCAACCGGGCGAGTCTTGAAAAACGGCAGCCACCTGTCTCGATGGTCGGAAAAACTTAACATCGCTCGTGCAAACAGACCCCCAAAAAGTCCGCCGAGAACACCGGCTACAGGGGCGATGCGCGCGACGGCATCGATAGGCAGAGTCTCGCGCACAACCCCGAAATACAGGTAATCGCCAGCCAGCCCCAAACTGACCATGCCGGCAATGAGGATGGCAGTCATGACGAGCAAAGCGACACGCTGCTCATAAGCGTCGGCCAGTTCCTCAATAGCGAAAGTGACGCCTGCAAGCGGCGTGTTGAACGCGGCCGCGACGCCTGCGGCTCCTCCTGCGATTATCATAGAAGATCGCATCGGTACCCGCAAAAGGCGATGATACATTGCCATTATGGCAGCGGAAATCTGGACCGTAGGGCCTTCGCGGCCCACAGACGCACCGGTCAGCAGGGCAGTGACCGTAAGAACAAACTTAATCACAGCAGCGCGGCCCGATATGAGGGAAGAACTCGCCGCCTTAGGGTCGTGAACGGATGCGATAACCTGCGGAATGCCAGAACCCGACACTTCAGGAGCAAAGCGAAGCACCAGTGCCACCAAAGCGGCAAATCCCAAGGGTGTGACGATAAGAGGCAGCCACCAGGCGGCATGGACAATTCCGTCAAAAGCGGTGCTGGCATCATCGGATAAGCGCGCGAACAAAAGAGCCATCAAACCAATGGACACCGCGCCCGCCCCCATCGCCAGCCGCCGCCGCCAAACGGGTGCTGCGGGACCGTGCCGCCTTAGTAATATTCGGGCACGTCGAAAATTGCGTGCAAAACTCGATACCTTCTGAGCCACCCATGGGACCTTTGTGGAAAGCGATTCTCTAGCAGCACGTTTCTTGCCTCTGGGTTGATCCCGGCGACGGAACGCTTTAAAAGAGTCGTGATACGATATATTGGCGTGGTCCGGATCGCCGTTCTGGCGGAGGAATGCAAGCTATTCCGATATACCCGGAGCAAGTCGGGGGCTTCCTTTGATGGAGCCGGACTAACGACCAACGTCGAATCAGAAATATCGCTGCATCGGCCATTGCCCCAATTCGGATAAATTCATGATCATTTTAGCTGCTGGAATTCTGGTATCCGCATCGTCGTCGGTTGGCGCGACGATGTCGACACGCGCAGCCATGTCGGGTGACGCTGTCGGCACGGAAACATTCACACCTGTCCAAATCCAAAGGTATGTAGAGGCTTTGATAGGGATCAGGACAATACAACGAGGGGCCGATGTCAGGTTGCGTTCTCTCCCGCAATCCGAGCGCCAAAAAATAACTGAAACGGCCGAGGAACAAGCGCGGGCGATGGTTCGCCGCACCGGGCTAACAATCGCAACCTTCAATGCCTTGAGCTAGCGCGTCGAACATGATCCGTCATTGGCACGCAGAGTTCGCCAGATGGCAATGAACAAAATGATGGGAACGTAAGTAGTCAGATGCGAATGAGATGATCGATACGATTTTATCGCACGTTTTATTTTTTAAGGATTTCAAGTGTGAAGGACGTTTTGGAACGCATACCAGATTGGGCTGAAAACACCGCAGCCACCGCTCTTGTTATAATAATTTCTGTTACGCTCGGTCTATGTATTCACAAGCTTATCTGGAAAATCGTAAGACGATTTGCGAGAGGAAGCCGTAATCGGATAGACGACATCGTTATTCTTCGCCTCAACAGGCCGGTTCGCTGGTCGCTGATAGTACTGATCATCGCTGTGGCCGTACCCATAACGCCATTTGGCCGGATAAGCGCACCCATCCTGAGCCAGGTGGCAGGCTTTGTCGTGCCACTTCTCTTCGGATGGTTAGCGTTAGGCCTGCTAAACGTGTTGAGGGATGCAATAGAGGCGCGCGCCGATATCACGGCGTCAAATAACCTGGCTGCACGTCGGCAAAGAACGCGCGCGGGCATCCTCACGCGCATCGGCAGCTTTCTGATCATTTTCCTTACTATTTGCATGATGCTTCTGAGTATTCCCGGTGTCCGCAGTATCGGCGTGACATTAATGGCATCGGCTGGTCTTGCTGGGCTGGCGGTAGGTGCCGCCGCCCAACCCGCACTGAAGAATCTCATTGCTGGAATCCAGATGGCGTTCAGTGAGCCAATCCGGATAGACGATGTCGTTATCATCGAAGGTGAATGGGGCCGGATCGAGGAGATCAGGCTGACCTACGTTGTGGTGCGTATCTGGGACGACCGCAGACTGATTGTCCCGGTGAGCAAGTTCCTTGAGGATGCGTTCCAGAACTGGACGCGCCAAAGTAGTGCGCTTCTAGGAACAGCATTTCTCTATGTTGACCCTACGGCCAATGTGGCGAAGTTGCGCACCCAACTTCGGTCAATTGTGGAAGCCAACGAGAATTGGGACGGACGTGTGGTGGGACTTCAGGTTACGGATGTGACGCCAGACGTCATGGAATTGCGCGCGTTAGTCAGTGCCGCTGACGCGGGAAGCGCCTTCGATTTGCGATGCGAGGTTCGCGAGGCGATGATGGCGTATCTTGGGCAGGAGGCGGTGAGTAGCTTGCCACGCAGACGCAACGAAATCGTAGGAAGACCAGGAGAATGGTCTGAAATGCAGGGAGCAACGACGAGGTACGGTTCGAGCCAATCCTGAGATCGAGCGTGTAATGCCATCCCCGAGCGGCTAGATGCTTTCCATAGGTTCACGGCCCCGCACAACTATGTCACTCGAGGTCTGAGCCGCAAGCTTACTCAAGGGCTCGCCGAGCTGATTGATCACCCCGGCAATAACAAGGAGCATTGCTGCAGCAGTCCAAAGGCTTACGAACCGATCTTTCATGTGCTCCGCTTGCTGAGGCGAGTGCAGCCATATCTGGCTCGCCACTCCTTATCCATCCCGATAGTAAATCGTGTTACGATGTAACTAACCGCACAAACCTGCTAAGGTTTCATAGAAATGACAGATATTACGCCGCTCGATGATGCCGGCTATGAAGCGCTATCCGACTTTAGATATGAATTGCGTCGCTTTCTCGCATTTGCCGAAGATAACGCCCGGGAGAAGGGATTAACTGTCCAACAACATCAGCTGCTTTTGGCAATAAGGGGGCATTACGCTGGAGACGTTTCCATTAATTGGGTTGCAGAGCGACTGTTGATCAAACCGCACAGCGCTAGCGAATTGGTCAATCGGCTCGAGTCACGAAGCTTGGTGATCCGCTCGCGCTCCGAACATGATGGACGCAGGGTCTGCTTGCGGCTGACACCATTAGCCGAGCAAATCCTTGCTGAACTATCCAGCGTGCATCGCTCGGAGATCGAACGTATCCAGCCATCCCTACTGCGGGCGCTTCGTAAGCTTTCACGACCTAAGTCGACCTGAGCGAGATTTACGCGCCGTATCTTCATAACGCGCCCCACCAGGAAGTCGCATCCGGCGCTGTGCGCGGTTAAAAGTGTTTTAGGGTTCGCACGTGATGGTCGATATCTATCGCCTCAAGGGTAAGCGCTAAAATACCCCCACCGGGCGGCGCTAAGCGGCCTGATCGATGACAGCACTGGCGGCGGCGCGACTATCTACCCAGTTGTAGGGGAGCAGATCATCGATCGGATCTGCGTCGCTGCGCAGGACGATACGGGCGAGGACATCGGTGAGGTAGTCCTGAGGGTTGATTCCGCCCAGCTTGCAGGTTTCGATGAGGCTGGCGAAGGTCGCCCAGTTTTCGCCCCCCAGATCATGACCTGTGAACAGGGCATTTTTACGCTGAAGGGTAAGCGGCCTGATTGATCGCTCGACTGTGTTGTTGTCCAGTTCGATCCGCCCATCCTCAAGGAAGCGGACGAGACCTTTCCAGTGGTTGAGGGTGTATCTGATGGCCTCAGCCGTATTGGAGCTTCGGAGCAGCTTGGGCAGCATTCCCTCGAACCAGGGCAGCATATCCGCGATGATCGAAGCGGATTCAGCCTGGCGGACCGCCAACCTGTGTTCGGGGCTGGAACCTCGGATACGCGCCTCGATCTTGTAGAGGCTAGCGATCCGCCGCAGCGCTTCATCGGCGACTGGGGCGTTGCCGCCCTTGGTATCGTCGAAAAAGCCACGCCTCACATGCGCCCAGCAGAAGGCGAGCGTTCCCGAGCCGCCTTTACGGTCCGGCGCTTCGATATGCTTATAGGCGCCATAGCCGTCGCATTGGACAATGCCGGTGAAGTCGCCAAGCAACCTTTCCGCCCAGACTTTCCCGCGACCCGGCATGTAGGTGTAGACAACCGCCGGTGGATCGGTGCCGCCATGCGCGCCATCATCACGTGCGATCGCCCAAAGATATCCCGTCTTCACCTTGCCGGTGCCGGGGGCCAGGACCTTGGCGGTGGTCTCATCGACGAACAGCCTCGCGCCCGTCAGCAGATCGGCTTTCATCCGGTTGGTCAGGCGCCCGAGCCAGCCCGCAGCTCGGCCTGCCCAGTTGCACATGGTTCCCCGGTCGATCTCGATACCTTGACGCCGAAGCGCCTGTGCCTGCCGATAGAAAGGCATGTGATCGGCATATTTTTTGACGAGGACGTCGGCGATCAGCGCCTCGGTGGGCAGGCCGCCTGGCACTACATGCTTGGGCGCGGGTGCCTGGAACACGCCATCGCTGCAGGCGCGGCACGCCATTTTCGGGCGGGACGTCACGATCACGCGATACTGGACCGGGATGACGTCAAGCCGACTCGATATGTCGCTGTCTATGCAGTGTAGCGCGCCTCCGCAGCAGGGGCATTCCTTCTCGCCTGGAAGGATCACTTCCTCAACGCGGGTCAGGTGCGCCGGCAGCGACGCCCGCGCTGTCCCGCTTTCCCTTCGCGCCCGTTCCTTCTTCTGACCTGCCGCCTGCTCGCCAAGCGCCTCCAGTTCAGCACGGGCGACGTCAAGATCATCGAAGGCAAGCGCCAGCTGATCTTCGCTCAGCTTTTCCGACCGTTTCCCGAATGTCGTGCGGGTGATCTGGTCGATGATATGCTGCATCCGAGCTTCACGCTCGAGGCCGGCCAGGACCATCGCCTTGAGGGTGGCGACATCGTCAGGAAGGTCGGCTGCGGTGGCGGACATGCCCCATTTCTGGCAGTTTTCGAGTGGACGGCAACGCTATTTCGACCAGAAGAATCAGGCGTGCGACCTATAGTGTCGTCACCGGAACCTGGGTGCGCGGCATGTGCATTTTCGACCATTGCAGCCCTTCGAACAAGGCCGACGCCTGGGACGCCGACAGTCGCATCACGCCATCGTGCGCCCGTGGCCAATGAAAGCCCCCGGTCTGCAAGACCTTGCTCACAAGTACCAGGCCGGTGCCGTCCCAGACCAGCAGCTTGATCCTGTTCGCCCGCTTCGAGCGGAAGATGAAGACCACCCCCGAGAAAGGCTTGAGCCCGAGTTCATGCTCGACCAGCGCCGCCAGGCTGACGGCACCTTTCCTGAAGTCGACCGGCTTTGTCGCTACCATCACCTTGAGCGGTCCTGGCGGGATGATCATTCCGCCCGGCTCACAGCGGCGAGCACCCGGGCGATATGATCCTCGCTCGCACCTGGCGGCACATGGATCGCAAGGGCGGCCGTGCGGATCACGATCTCATCGCCTCCACCATCAGCAGTGCCGGTGCCGCCTGCATCTTCAATCACCGCAGGGACAAAGCCCAGCTTCTTGCTGGTCAGGCGCTTGCCCGGAACGCTGTCATGCCGCCAGGCATAGAGCTGCTGTGGCAGCAGTCCATGTGTGCGCGCAATTTCCGCGATGTTTGCGCCGGGTTCAAAACTCGACGCGATGATCCGGGCCTTGGCCTCGGCCGACCAGCGACGCCGCATCGGCCCTGCTGGGATGACGTCCATACGCGAGGGTCGATGACCCTCCTGCCTTTCGAAACCTGTTTCGAATGTTCTTACATCATCGGTCACTACGATACCCCTCGGATGAGGGGCAAAACATAGCCAGATTAGCGCTTACGAAAATGTGGGGAGGTTTTCGCGCTTACCCTCAAGGGCCTTCTGAAAGCAGACAACCTCGGGAATCGAAGGGCCGACGGATTCATGTTAACCATCCGACCTCGCGATTTTAAATGTTCCGTATGGATGACCGTGCCCCTTACTTGCTAGGCAAGCGAGCGTTTTGCTGACTGCTTCCACACGTGCCCCAGATCAATGCTTCATGTTTGGCCGGTCTCGAGAACAGGTTGAAGCACAGTCTCTCGCCGGAAGGCCAGTGTTCGTCACAGTTCCGCCAGCCACGGTCACAACTGGGAACACCAGCGAATTTCCAATGATAATAACTTAAACGTTCACCGAACCACCAACTTCAGCCCAGTATTGGTAAGAGCCAGGGCAAACCGTGCATCCGGACGCGGTCTATGCGCAACGTTCACACACTTGTGTTCATGGCGTTTCCCGATCGCGATTTTTGCTCAGACCGGCAACTGAATTGTGAGGATTTCGCAAGGTCCCTCTGCCACGATCGCTATTTGGCTTTCATCATTGAGAGCAATGGCGTCTCCGGTCTCGCACCATATTCCTTCGATCCGCGCCTGACCGTCTAGGACGGTGACATAGGCGAGGGGGTATTCAAGCCGCCAATCGACCAGTTCGCTATCGGCGAGGGTAAGGATTGATGCTTGCGCTCGACTGAGGGGCGTCAACGCTAAGAATTTAACGCGTGAACGCGATGTACTGATCGATGCGGCGTGCCGCAGGTTGTCGTTCCCCGTGCCGGAGAACAACGCACCGGCTTCCGACACGTTGACCCAGATTTCAGTATAGGCGGCTTCGGTGTTCTGGACATTGGCGATGCCATAGTCCCCACCCAACCCCATAGTGAGAATGGCGCATCCGCCGTTGGCAAGCCGCAATTTTCGGTCGCCGCACTGAATCTCGATTTCACCTGCCTCGGCAAGGATGATCACCTCCATGCTACCAAGAAAGTTAGGGCTACGCGCAGCGCCCGGTTCCAGCCGAACGTGGTTCAAGACACGCAGATTGCCCCAGTTTAGTCGTTCGGCTGATTGATAGCGTCCGTAACAGAAGTGGTGGATGCTGCGCACACCATTGAAAATGGTAGTGCCCATATCTTTTGCAGCTCGTTTTTCTAGCATCTGACATCTCTTTTTGTGTTGCCGGACATGTTGAGATCCGCCGGCTTTGTCGAAGTGTGCACCCGACTGATCTAGGTCGCCTAAATATCATCCGGTGCAGCGCAACTACTTGGCGGCGCCGTCACACGGCGGCGCGCTCGGCTTACGTGAAATCATGCGGCAGGCAGCAGGCGCGGCATTTCCGGGCGGGATGCATGAACTTAAATTTCAGAATGTGCGCTTCGCCTCTGCACCAGGATCGCAGCGCAACTAATACCAGGACCGAGTCGCTCAAGTTTTTGCATGTCGCTCTGCTGGCCTAGCGGCTTGCAAGTGTCTAACCAAAGATTGAGCCGACGTCGGTTTGGCGAAAGCTCTTCAATTCAATTCGTCATATCACTTCTCTATAAGCTCCCCAGCTTGCATACCGCTACCGATAGTTTAAATCGGAATGACAGGGACTTTCCGATAGGTTTAATCCATCGTTGAACAATCCTCTCATTCCTTCAGTCGCAATAGTCGCGGTTGCTGATCACGGTCATTTCGGACGCGCCGCCAGTTCGCTGCACGTTTCTTTGCCCACGCTGGGCATGCAGCTTTGCAAGCTCGACGATCAATTTGGCGTCAGGCTCGTCGATCGCAGCCACGCCACCGCGCACCTGACAGCAGTTGAACGTGAGGTGCCCTCGCGAGCGTGCAAACGGCTTTTCGATATACGCGACGTGGAAGATATAATTCGGCGCAGCGTCGGCGAACCCATCGGAACAATCCGATTCGACCCTCGGCAAAAAAATGCGGCAAGCAAATTGAACGAGAGATATTACGCGCTATCAGAAGGCTCGCGATAAAATTTCAAATTGTTTGAGGCGGGATGAGCACCACCGTGAATATTTTACCGTTGTTGCAGACAGCCCGACACCGCGTGCTCTGGCATTGTCTCGCGATATTCGCTGCGGCGATTGGGCTGATCGGTTCCACGAGCGGATGGGCCGCAACTTATTATGTCGACTCCAGCGTGGGCAACGACGGAAATGACGGTAGGTCGGCCGCCGCACCATGGCGCTCGCTTCAACGGGTAAGGGACACGCCCTTCCAACCAGGCGATACGATCCTGCTCGCTGCAGGTTCTGTGTGGCGAGAGCCCCTGGTTATTACGCGTTCCGGGCGCAACAATGCGCCAATTTCGGTCCGCGTGGCCGGAGTTGGCCCACGACCGCGGATTGAGGCAGGTGGTGTCGCAGACTATGGCATCGCTATTTTCAATGCAGAATTCGTGGCCATCAGTGGACTTGAGGTCACGAATGACGCGACGCCCGTGAAGCCGCGCTATGGCGTTCTCGTTTCAGCGGAAGACAGCGGCGTCAAGCGCGGCATTCGTATCACCGACATGTATGTGCATGACGTGCGCGGGACCAACGACCGCAAGGATAATGGCGGGATCGTGTTCCGCGCTCTTGGACCGAAACGGGCGACCCGGTTCGAAGATTTGCGGATCGAGCGCAATATCGTCTGGCGCGTCGACAGGTCAGGCATCGCCGGGATCAGCGATCAGGTGACGATAGCGCGATGGTTTCCCAGCGGAAAGGTTGTGATCCGCGATAATCTTGTCGAAGATGTAGGCGGAGACGGCATCGTCCCGCGCGGGACTGACGGCGCGTTTATAGAACATAATATAGTGCGCTACGCGGGCAGCCGAGCGCCTGGCTATAACGCTGCGATCTGGCAGTGGAGCACAGACCACAGTCTTATACAGCTCAACGAGGCGGCGTTTACTGTTACCCGCTACGATGGTCAGGGATTTGATTCTGATTTCAACTCTCGACGAACAACCTTCGTTTACAATTACAGTCATGATAACGCAGGCGGCTTTCTGCTCATCTGTTCTCCGCGCAGAAACAATACCGATAATCTGGGCAATTACGGAACGACCGCACGCTTCAACGTCAGTCGCAACGACGCAGGTCGCATTTTTCAGCTCTCCGGCCCTGTGTCGGATGTGTTAATCAAGGATAATGTCGTGCATGTTGGACAGCAGATCGATGCACAAATGGTCATTGCTACCGAATGGCAAGGTTGGGCAAATGATGTTCGGTTTATCGACAACCGGTTCGCGGTAACAGGCACCGGGCGTTACGGCCATGAGGCGGGACGAAGCGGTCCTGACTATGTGATAGCGCCGGGGTTCTCGCCGGCAGAAAATATCCGGTTCCGGGGCAATAGCTTTCTGGGCCGCCATATCGATCCGCCTACAGATGAGCGCGGCGTTTTCGAGGCAGCCTATGCCGAGCCCGAAGCGGACTGGGCAGTGCCGGTTTTCGATCCTTCCCGCGCAGGCGATTTCACCACCTTTATTCTTCAGCACCGGAGCTGGATGCTAACGATGTTAGAGCGAGAATTGCGCACATCCGTCCGACCGATTCAGCCGAGGATGACGACCTTTGTCGAATCGCGTCGTTAAGTCGTTCATGGTTAGGGAGCCTGCGCGTCGACGCTCTTGCTGAGTATCAGGACCAACATGCTTGCGGCGTGAAAATAGTCTAGGATCCGGCATTGTCCATAGATCAGCACCTGAACGGACGGCAGTTGGTGGCACGTCGCTGTTCGGTTGCGAGCTCAGCAATGTTTAGCGTGTGAATCGGCGTTTAAGCTGATCCCGACCTTAAAGGGCGCAACGATTGTGGACCGGCGTTGAAGTGGGACCCCAGCCCATGCGCAGTCACATTCTGAATCAACAAAAAATTCCGAACTTAGCCGGGTCCCGATAGGCGCCGATCAGGACCCCGGCCCAAGGCTAGTTGTATATGAAAATCAAATCAGTAGGTCTCGTCTAGGTGGGATCCGGCTTCAACGCCAATCTACACGCAAGGGTCGATCTTGGTAGGCGGTAGCTGTTACTTAGCGACTGTTCCCCAGCGATAGGGCTAACGGCAGGCTTTTCTCGTAGTCGACCCTAACCGCGTTAGGCCATTCAAATTAGCCCGCTAAGTCATTAAAAAGTGGTGCGGGGGAAGGGAGTCGAACCCTCAGCCCTAACGTCGGCAAGGCCGCTCGCGAAGGATGCTGACATTTTGCTGACAAAGTATCTGACACTTCCACTGTCAGCAGGCATTCCCGCAAATAAACAACACATGTCCTTGTTTATTAAGGGGAAAATGGTGCTGCCGGGGAGGATTGAACTCCCGACCTCAGCCTTACCAAGGATGCGCTCTACCACTGAGCTACGGCAGCATACCATTTTCTGGCGCACAGAACGGCTCTGCGTACTGCGCGGGAAGCGGGCCTATGGCCTTCTCTGGACCCTATTGTCAAGCGCTGGATTGGCGGACAGCCCCGGCATAACGACTTGCCGGGACAGGCCAAACCCCATTATTAAAGCACGCATGAGTAATGATGAAGACCGCAAGCGTCGGCTTGCGCAGGCGCTCCGCGAAAACCTGAGAAAGCGCAAAGGGCAGGCGCGTGAAAACGGTACAACGCCTGCCCCCAAAGACGAGCCGAAAGACGGCCTATAACGGCGCGCAGGCAGCATCGAGCCAAGCTCGGATATCGCCTTCTACTTGCGGGCCGACGACTTCCAGAACGCGGGCGTGATAGCTGTTCAGCCAGTCGCGCTCCTCCGGCGACAGCAACTGCGCATCGATGAGCGCCTTGTCGATCGGTGCGAACGTTAGTGTTTCGAAACCCAGCATCGCATGTTCGGCATTGGGGACGTCACGTGGTTCCACCAGCACCAGATTTTCGATGCGAATGCCATATTCGCCTGCCTTATAGTAACCCGGCTCATTCGAGAGGATCATGCCCGCGCGCAATGGCTCGTCTGCACCGCCGAATGTCGCAATCCGTTGCGGCCCCTCGTGCACCGATAGGAAGCTACCAACGCCATGGCCGGTGCCGTGCGCGTAATCGAAGCCGTGGGCCCAAAGATGCTGCCGCGCGAGGGCATCGAGTTGTCCGCCACTTGTACCGGTCGGGAAGACCGCGCGGGCCAGAGCAATATGCCCTTTAAGAACGAGGGTGAAACGGGTTCGCATTTCATCGGTGGGCGTACCCACCGCAATCGTGCGCGTTACGTCCGTGGTACCGTCAAGATACTGACCGCCCGAATCGACCAGATATAAGGACCCCGGCTGGATCGGTAGGCTGGATGTCTCGTCGACTTTGTAGTGTGGGCTTGCACCATTGGGACCGAAGGCGGAAATGGTGTCGAAAGACAAATCCTTGAGCTTGCCAGTTTCCTCGCGAAACTCTTGAAGCCTTGCCGCTGCAGTCAGTTCGGTAAGTGCACCTTTGGGCGCTTCGACAGACAGCCAGTGCAGATAACGGCTCAGCGCAGCGCCATCGCGCGCCTGCGCCGCACGGTGGCCGGTGATTTCAGCGTCGTTCTTGATTGCCTTCGCCAGCACTGCAGGATCGCGGAGCGCCAATATTCTGGCGCCTCCTTTGTCCAGCGCGTCGAAAATCGCTGCGACAGCGCGTTCAGGGTCGGCAACGACTGTCTTGCCCGACAGGTCCGCCAATGCATCGGCGAAGTCGGCGCGGTCATGGACGCGCACGGCATTGCCCAGATGCTGGATCACGCTCTCGCCGATCTTTTCGGGTGCGACATAGAGGTCGGCGGTCGCATCGCTATGAACGATGGCATAGGCCAGCGCGACCGGCGTCCGCTCCACGTCAGCGCCACGAATGTTGAAGGCCCAGGCGATCGAGTCGAGCGCGGAGAGCACGACCGCGTCGGCCTTCCGCGTTTCTAGCCAGTCGGCCATGTCCTGCCGCTTGTCGCGCGCGCTCTTGCCTGCATAGATATCGTCGTGCGCGACCAGATGCGCCTTGCTCGGCTCGGGACGGTCGGGCCAGATCGTGTCGACGGGATTGGTGTCCACTGGCACCAGAGTTGCGCCCTTTTCGGCCAAGGCTTCTGTCGCCTGCTTCACCCATGCGCGGGTATGCAGCCAAGGGTCATAGCCTATGCGGCCACCATCGGCGGCATGCTCGCCCAGCCACGCAGCAACGCTGGTTTTCGGGACGCTTTGATACTGCCACAGATTGCCATCGACTTGCTCGCGCACTTGCAGCGTGTAGCGGCCATCGATGAAGATCGCCGCGGCTTCGGGGAGGACCACGGCGCTACCGGCCGATCCCTGAAAACCCGTCAACCAGGACAGGCGCTGCGCATAGGCACCCACATATTCGCTCATATGCTCGTCGGTCAGCGGCACGACGAAGCCGTCCAGACGATCCTTCTTCAACTGTTCGCGCAACGCCGTCAGGCGTGCTTCATAAGTGGACATGCAAAATTTCCCGGTTGTGCGACTTGTATCGTGGGTTACCACCCTAACATAGCCACGCACAGGCAGTTGCGCCAGCGCCGCTGTCAGGACAAAAGGCCCGCATGACAGAAAACACGACGCCTCCAAAGGCACTTACCCGTCCGCACAGCTTTTCGACTCATGGCATAACCATCGAGGATCCTTGGTCTTGGCTCCGCGATCCGGGCTATCCTAAGGTTACGGACGAAGATGTGCTGTCCCATCTCAAAGCGGAAACTGCTTTCTTTGAAGGCGCGATGACGCCGCACAAGGCGCTGACCGACACGCTGTTTGCCGAGATGAAGGGAAGGGTCAAGGAAGACGATAGCTCGGTTCCGCAAAAGGATGGCGACTATGTGTACTGGCGCGCATTCGAAAAGGGCGCGCAGTACCGCAAATGGTTTCGTCGTCCTGTGGGCGGTGGCGCGGACCAGTTGATCCTCGATGAGCCTGCGTTGGCGCAGGACCATGAGTATTTCCGGCTGGGTGCGATGTCCGTCTCCCATTGCGGACGCTATCTGGCTTACGCCATCGACACCGATGGATCGGAACGGTTCGAAGCGCGGATCAAGGATCTGTCGACAGACGAGATGCTCCCCGACGTCATTCCCGGCACGCTGTCGTCCCTGGTATGGACGAGCGACAGCAAGGGGTTGCTCTACAGCCTCGCCAATGAAAACTGGCGGACGGACAATGCGCGGCTCCACTGGCTGGGAACGCCTGTCGAAAGCGATGTCGAGTTGTTCCATGAGGATGACGAAGGCTTTCGTGTCAGCATTGGGCTGACCTCATCGGAAAAGTGGATCGTGCTGGCGACGGGCGATCATGTGACGAGCGAAGCATGGCTGGTGCCCGCCAATGACCCGCTGGCAAAGCCGGTGCTGGTATCGGCGCGGCAGGCAGGGCGCGAATATGATGTCGATGAGCGGGAAGGAACGCTCTACATCCGCACGAACGATACGCATCCCAATTTCCGGCTGGTCAAGGCGCCGCTGGAAACGCCGGACCAGTGGACCGAAGTTATAGGTGCATCGGAACGCTTTTACCTGACCGATTTCACGCTCTTCAAGAATTTCTACGTCACGGAAGGGCGCGACGACGGGCTCGATCAGGTGGAAATCCGGGATTACGATACGCATAGTGCGAAGCGGATCGCTTTCCCTGAAGCCAGCTACTCCGCCAGCCTGGACGACAATCCCGAATATGACGTCAAGGTGCTGCGTCTTGGCTATGAATCCATGGTTACGCCGGACACGATCTACGACTACCATATGGCGGACGACCGGCTGGAAGTCCTGAAGATTCAGGAAATTCCGTCCGGTTACGATGCCTCGCTCTACACGACCGAGCGGCTGATGATCCCGGCGCGTGACGGCACGGACATTCCGGTATCGATCGTCTACCCCAAGGATTTTGCGAAGGACGGCACGGGGCCACTGCATCTGTATGGCTATGGTGCTTATGGCATAGCTATGGAGCCGGGCTTTTCCGCCGGGCGGCTGTCGCTGCTTGACAGGGGCTTTGCCTTTGCCCTGGCGCATATCCGCGGCGGCGACGATCTGGGCCAGCAATGGTATCTGGACGGGAAGCTGGAAAAGCGAACTAACACCTTCAATGATTTCGTGGATGTCGCCAAGGGTCTGATCCAGCGCGACTATACCGCAAAGGGTCGGATCAGCATTTCAGGCGGGTCTGCGGGCGGAGAGCTGATGGGCGCGGTCATCAACAGTGATCCCGATTTATGGGGCGCGGTGGTGGCGCATGTGCCCTTCGTCGATGTGCTGAACACGATGCTGGACGAAAGCCTGCCGCTGACACCGGGCGAGTGGCCCGAATGGGGCAACCCCATTGAGGACAAGGCAGCGTTCGAAACGATCCTGTCCTACTGCCCGTATAACAATGTGAAGGCGCAGGCTTACCCGCCTCTGCTGGTTACGGCCGGTCTCAACGATCCGCGCGTGACCTATTGGGAGCCGGCAAAGTGGGTCGCGCGGCTGCGCGCGACCAAGACGGACGACAATATCCTATTGCTCAAGGTCAATATGGGCGCTGGGCATGGCGGCAAATCGGGACGCTTCGAAAGCCTGCATGAGTCCGCGGAGGAGTTCGCGTTCATCCTCTGGCAAATGGGCATGACGGACTGAAGCTATGCCGACGCCGTTCGTCACTACCCTGACCGCGCTCCCTGAACATATCGACGAGATGGGGCATGTGAACAACGCGGTCTGGGTGCAGTGGTTGCAGGAGGTCGCCACCCGGCACTGGCAGGCGAAGGCGGACCCTGCGCATGTAGACGCATATGTGTGGGTCGTGAACCGGCACGAGATCGACTATCGCGGCAATGTACAGATGGGCGACACGGTGACTGCGACGACATGGGTCGGCGACAGTCCTCGCGGCGCGCGCTTCGACCGCTTCGTGGAGTTCGCTGGACCCGACGGCAAGGTAAAGGTCAGCGCAAAATCGACCTGGGTGATCGTGGACCGTGCCAGTGGCAGGATATTGCGCATACCGCCGGAGGTGGCTGCGCCGTTTCTGGTGTGAGCGCCCTGTCGGGACGGTCAATCAGCCGACGATAAGTCGGGACACTGTCCGGATCGCTTTGGGATCGGCAATGAACGCCATGTGCGTGCAATCGAATTCCAGCGCCATGTCGCGCTCGCCATCCTGTCCGCGCGCTGACGCAGGGGCAACGACGCCGTCACGAGCCGACCAGCAGGCGATGGTGGTGACGCTGGGCTTTTCCGACAATATGCACTGCACGGGCGGGCGGTCCACCGGATGACCGGCGACACGTTCATACATGCGCCAAGCGTTGTTCGCGCGGGGATCGCCCGAAAAGGGGCTACCCATGGTGATGACGCGGTTGACGCGGTCGGGCGCGCGCTTGGCATATTCGCGCGCGATCAAGCCTCCAAGACTCCAGCCAATGATGGTGACGGGGCGGTCGGCAGCAATCGTGGCAACGCGCCGGTCGATCGCTTCGAGCATATCGGCACTGACGCCCAGATTACGGCCAAGGCCCCAGCCATGTGCTGCAAATCCGGCTGCGGTCAACGACCGCCGCAACCGCGCGGTGGTATTGTCGGAAGCCATAAATCCGGGCAACACCAGCACGGGACGGCCTTCGCCCTGTACGGGAAGGGAGACGGCTCGACCGAACGCTGCGGCCCAACGCATATGGACAAATGCGCGCACTTCGCCCGCCAGCAACGCCTTGGAGGGCGCAGCAACGCCAATGGCGCGAGAATCGGTAAGGGCGATGGCACGGGACATACCACCGATATAGACACGTCGAAGATTTATGAAAGATTTATGACGTGAAGATTGCGTGACGATGACGCAATTAGTTTTGCGGCATGCTCATCGTGGGGCGAGCGGTTGGCGATGTGGCGCCCGGTGTCGCCATATTTTCTGCTGGAACGAGGCGCACCGGCGGACTTTCCAGAATAGCGGCAGTCTCGATCAGATCCAGCGCACGCCTTGCTTCGCGATAGCGACGGGCAATCTGTAGCCAGCGTTCGGCATTGGCCTTACCGGGCAAACGGGCGACTTCCTCCATCGCGGGCGCGACCCGTCCCGCCGACAGAAGGCGCTGAATGCGCGGAATAACGCGCTCGGGCAGGGGGGAAGGAGTCGATGCCTTGCGCACGATGACCATGCCCCGCACTTCGCGCTCCACCGACGTCCACCAACTTGTGCCGGGGGGGCTAGTGCGCAGCGATGGCGCGATATCCTCGAATCCGCCTTGCAAGTCTGTCAGCGTTACCGGTTCGCGCGCGGCATTGATGATGGTGGCGACGGCGCGCGGCTGTGCCTGACCGAAGCGAAGCCGCAATTGTCCCTCAATATACCCCAAAGGTGCGCCGCTATCGAGTGCACGGCGCGCTGCGAAGGCGACCAGCAAGCCCTCTGCGCGGGTCGCGTTGCCCGAAGCAGTTTGCGCCGCGACGGAAACGCGCGCGAGGCGATCCTCCAGTTCGGTCATGCGGGTGGCGAGCACATCCTGACGCTGGGCATCGAGGGGAACGGCAGGGCTCGCGGTGCGCGGATTTGTTCCATTCACCGACGCAACCTGAGCAGATTGCGCGGTAGTGCCCGTGCGCCATGCGACGACTCTGGGGTAGGCAATCATCGCGGCAACGATGCCGCCAATGAAGGCAATAGCGATCAACAGGATCAGCCAGCGTGTATTGCTGCGCCGCCGTTCACGAAAGGCGCGGGGGGCAGGGCCTGCAGCGCCTGCTGCAGAAGCGGTATCGCCCACCATAGTTTCGGGGGTTACATCCGCTGTGCCGAGCGGCAGGGGGCTTTGGCTGTCTTGGCTCATGCCGTTTCCTTATCGACCCAATCAGTCAGGAGCAGGATGGTCATTCGCACAATCCGGCGGCGAGAGCCAGCATTGCATGATCGTTCGGGCTGGCGGCGGCGGACGCACTGGCCCAGCCTTCGCCGCAGTTTGTCTGCGCGGCGGCGCTGATCGCCACGATATGCAGATGCGAACGGCGATCAAGGGGGACGAGATCCGCCAGCCGCCCGCCCGCGCGTGGTGAATGCACCAGCAGGATCATGCCCGGCGTCAGCAATGCAAGCAAATCCTCGGCATTGCCGCGCTCGACCGCCGCATACACGCACGCCGATACGATGCGCAGCCCTTGCGGATCGAATGTGCGAATGTCCCGACCGGAGATGTGGAGTATGTTCCTATGGCCCTGCCGCGCTAGGACCGGGACAAGCTGCTGCACGCCGTCGTCACCGCTTTCCACGGATGCGAAACCGGCGTCACGCGCCGCCTGCGCTGTTGCGCCACCCACGGCAAAGGCCGGCAGATGCGTGTAGCGTGCAAGCTGCGCGCCGCCCAGCCGCGCGCCATTGGCGCTGGTGAACATCACGGCGTCGACCAGATGCGGCTCCGGTCCGGTCCAGGGCAATGGGGCCACCAGAAACAGCGGATAGGATTGCGCGTCGAAGCCCGCTTCGCGCGCTTTGGCGACGGTGCCTTCCGCACCGGGGTCCGGGCGCAGCACCAGCAAGGGGCAAGACAGGATTATGCCGACGCCTCTGGCACGCCATCGAACAGAGCGCGGATCGCGGGCGTGGCTTGGGTCAGCAGCGCGCGGCCCAGATCGGACGCCGCTGACAGGTCGTCGCGGGGAAACAGTGCCGTGTCGGAGACACGCTCGCTGCCATCGCCCGTCAGGATTTCGGCGGTCAGGAAAATGGCGTCGCCTTCGATCCGGGCGAGCGCACCGATCGGCGAATGACAATTGCCGCCTAGCGCCAGCAGCAACGCCCTTTCCGCCAATACGCAATCGAGCGTATCGGCGTCGGAAATCGCCGCGAGCAATGCAATCACTTCTGTATTGGCTGCCAGCGTCTCGATACCCACCGCGCCTTGCGCGGGCGCGGGCATCATGACGTCGATCGGGATCGGGTTGCCAATATCATGCTGGCCCAGACGATCCAGCCCCGCTGCCGCTAGCAGTGTCGCGTCGACTTCGCCAGCCGTAACCTTGGCGAGGCGCGTGGCGACATTGCCGCGAAACAGGGTGGTGGTGATGTCGGGCCGCATCCGGCGCACCTGCGCGGCACGGCGCGGTGAGCTGGTGCCCAGCACCGCGCCTTCGCGCAATTCCGCAAGGCTCTCCGCCCCCACCAGCTTGTCGCGCACATCGGCACGGGGCAGCATGGCGGCAATAGCGATTTCGGCAGGACGGATCGTTTCCACGTCCTTCATCGAGTGGACTGCGAAATGGATGTCGCCGTCAATCAGCGCCCGGTCCAGTTCCTTGGTCCACAGCGCCTTGCCGCCGATATCGGCCAGTGCGCGATCCTGAATCCGGTCGCCGCTCGTCTTCACCGTGACGATCTCGACTGCCTCCGGCTCCCATCCATGGGTGGCGCACAGCGCTGACGCGACCATATTGGCCTGGACGACGGCCAGCGGCGATCCGCGTGTGCCTAAGCGAAGAGGGGAAGGGCGTTCGACCATATGTCGCTTCCTTCTATCCAGCACAGGCACTAGAGGGAAGCCCCATGACAATCATCCTTGGCCTTGAATCCAGTTGCGACGAAACGGCGGCCGCGCTGGTCACGCATGACGGGCGGATTTTGGCGCATCGGCTGGCGACGCAGGAGGAGGCGCATCGCCCCTATGGCGGGGTCGTGCCGGAGATTGCCGCGCGCGCGCATGTCGAGATGCTGACTCCGCTGGTCGAGGCCGCCTTTGCCGATGCGGGTCTGACGCTCGCCGATGTCGATGCGATTGCGGCGACGGCGGGGCCGGGCTTGATCGGTGGCGTCATGGTGGGACTGGTGACGGGGAAGGCACTGGCCCATGCGGCAGGCAAGCCGCTCGTCGCAGTCAATCATCTGGAGGGCCATGCGCTGTCGCCGCGCTTGTCTGATCCGACGCTGCAATTTCCTTACATGCTGCTGCTGGTTTCCGGTGGGCATTGCCAGTTGCTGCTGGTGAAGGGTGTGGGCAATTATGCGCGTCTCGCGACCACCATCGACGATGCAGCGGGTGAAGCGTTCGACAAGACCGCGAAATTGCTGGGGCTGGGTTATCCCGGCGGTCCGGCAGTCGAGGAAGCGGCATCGCGCGGCAATCCCAAGGCCGTACCCTTGCCGCGCCCGTTGCTGGGGACAAGCGAGCCCCATTTCTCCTTTGCAGGGCTGAAAAGCGCAGTCATGCGCGCGGCTCAATCGGGACAGCATACGGTGGAGGATATCGCCGCAAGCTTCCAGCAGGCGGTGATCGACTGTCTGGTGGATCGGGCGCGGCGGCAGCTTGTTGCATACCCTGATGTGACCGCGTTCGTAGTAGCAGGCGGGGTTGCCGCGAATCAGGCGATTCGGGGGGCGCTCGAAACGCTCGCCGCATCGCAAGGATTGCGTTTCGTGGCACCGCCGCTCTGGCTATGTACGGATAACGCCGCGATGATCGCATGGGCAGGGGCGGAACGCTTCGCGCTGGGGATGACGGATGCGTTGGATTTCGCCGCGCGTCCACGCTGGCCGCTCGACCCGGACGCACAGGCCGCGCGCAGTGCAGGAGTGAAAGCATGAAGATCGGAGTCATCGGTGCAGGCGCATGGGGCACCGCACTGGCGCAGGTTGCTGCATCGGACGGCGAAGCGGTCCGTCTATGGGCGCTGGAGCCGGAAGTTGTTCTTGCCATCAATGAGAGTCGCGAAAACCCGCTATATCTGCCGAACATTGCGCTCGATACGGGGATACAGGCGACTGGCGACATCGACGACCTGGCTGATTGCGACGCATTGCTGCTCGTCACCCCTGCACAGCATCTGCGCAGTGTGCTGGCGTCGGCCAATGTCGGCAATCGTCCCCTGATCCTCTGCTGCAAGGGCATCGAGGCAGGGACGGGCCTGCTAATGTCGGAAGCGGCGCAAGCGGTGTGTCCCGATGCCCCGGTGGCAGTGCTGTCCGGCCCCACCTTCGCGCATGAAGTGGGGCGCGGATTGCCCACAGCCGTGACGCTGGCGTGCGAAGACAAGCCGCTGGGCGAACGGATCGCAGCGCGCATGAAGCGGCCCGCCTTTCGCCCGTATCTGTCCAACGATGTGATCGGGGCCGAGATCGGCGGAGCGGTGAAGAATGTGCTCGCTATCGGTTGCGGCGTCGCGGATGGTGCAGGGCTGGGCCTCAACGCGCGCGCGGCTCTGATCAGCCGGGGCTTTGCGGAGATGACGCGCTTCGGCCTTGCCCGTGGCGCGCGCGCCGAGACGTTGTCGGGACTGTCCGGCCTGGGGGATCTGGTGCTGACCTGCTCCTCCACCGATTCTCGCAATTTTTCACTAGGTAAAGCGCTGGGTGAAGGGCGGCCCGCCGCCGAACTGCTCGCCAATCGGCGGACGGTGGCGGAAGGTGCATTCACTGCGCCCGTGCTGCGCGAGGTGGCACGCGCTGCGGGCGTGGAAATGCCCATCGTTGAGGCCGTCTGTGCGCTACTGGAAGGCAGCCAGCCGGTGGCGGAGGTCGTGGAAGCGTTGCTTTCGCGTCCCATTCGCGCAGAATCGACGGGCCGCTAACCGTTTCGGCGCATCTTATCCTTTCCCGTCTGCGTAATTATCCCATACAGACGGTCGCTGAACGAGAGGGGATTACTGAATTTTGGCCGTACAGGCATCTTCCGGCGCAATGAACGCGGGGCAGGCCAATGCCGCCGCCGATCGCGTGCGCAGCGATGAGGAAGATATTGCCGCTCTCGCCAAAGGGGGACGGACCAATATATTCGGCTTCTTGCTGCGTTTGGCGGCGCGCCTGCCGTTTCTGTTCATCGCCGGACGGCTCTATGGTGCGGAGGTGCTGGGCCGCTTTGCCTATGCGATACTGGTCGTCGAATTTGCCGCACAGCTTGCTACGCTCGGGCTGAAGCGCGGCCTTGCCGGAGAACTCAGCCGGACCGAGCGGCCGCATGGCCACGTCGTCACCGAAGCGATATTGGTGACGGTGCTGGCTTCGCTCGCTGCAGCCGGACTGCTTATCCTGTTCCCGCAGGCAATGTTCCCCAACAGCGGTATCAACGGCCTCGACCGGCTGTTGCCGCTGATCATCATCGCAGTGGCCGGATCGGACATCGCGTTGGCGGCATGCGCCTATCGCTTCGATATTGCCGCCACCGTGCGTGCGCGATCGATCATAGAGCCTTGGGCGATCAGCATCGGTGCCTTCGGTTTTTATTTCTACTCGGTGCGGGACGGGCTGATCCTGTCCTATGTGCTGTCGATGGTGCTGGCTCTGGTCGCGTCGCTGGTGCCGATGATCCGCCACTATGGCCTTCCACGCGGATGGCGTCCGCAATGGGGCAGCATGGCGCAATTAACCCGACACAACCTGCCGCTCGCCGCCGCCGACGCCGTGGAATGGGGATCGCGCAGGCTCGACCTGGCGATCCTGGGCCTGTTCGCCGCCCCCTATATCGTCGGGATCTATTATGTGGCCCAACAGGTCGCGTCTCTGCCGCAAAAGCTGAAGACCAGCTTCGATCCCATTCTCGGTCCGGTCATCACGCGCAATCTGGCGGAGAACAATTTGCCCGCCATCGCGCGGCAGGTGAGCCAGGTCGGCTTCTGGATCATCGCCGCACAAGCAGGAATTGCCTTGGCGCTCGGCATTCCGGGCGAAGCGGTGATGGGTCTGGTGGGGCCGAATTTCGTGGGTGGGACAGGCGCGCTTGCTTTCCTGCTCGCGGCCGAAGTGGTGGCGGCAACTGCCGTCGTCAGCGAATCGGCGCTCGTATACATGGCGCGCCACCGTAATCTGATGATTTCTCTTGGCATGATTGCGGTGCAGGCGGGGTTGAGCTTCATCCTCATCATCGCCGCGCGCCGGTTGCAGCTTGGGCCAATGGTCATCGCCGCTGCGCCCGCACTGGCACTGACCGTCGCGCTTGGCCTGGGTTCGCTGGTCAAGGCGAAGCTGCTCTCGCGGTTGTTGAATGCGCCGGTAAATGCGTGGCGGTGGGCGTTGCTTTGGGCGGCACTGGTGGCGGCGCTGGCCGGTGCGGCGTTCGTCGCGCTGCCCCACAGTCTCGAATGGGTCGAGCTGGTATTCGGTGTGCCAGTGGTGTTGGGCGTGTATGCGCTGGTTATCTGGCACCGGGGCTTTGGGCCGGAAGACCGCGCCTTGTTCCGAAAATCAGCGATGTGATCGCCTCATCGTCATTCCCATAGCGACGGGAATGACGATGAGGCGGAATATTATCCCAGATTCTGCGCGCGCAGAATCTGAAGGTCTGCTTCCGGTCGTGCGCCATAATGCGAAATGACTTCCGCTGCGGCGAGGGCACCCAGCTTCAGGCTGTCTTCTACCGAAATGCCCTCGACATAGCCGGTGAGGAATCCCGCCGCGAACAAATCGCCTGCACCCGTAGTGTCGACGATCTGCGCTACCGGCGCTGCCGCCGTTTCGGACCGCACGCCATCGACAATCGCAATCGCACCCTTTTCGCTGCGGGTGCAGACCAACACCGGCACCTTTGGCGCTATCGCAGCGACGGCGGCCTCAAAATCGGGCAATTCGGTCAACGTGCCGATCTCATCTTCGTTCGAAAACAGGATGTCGATGAGCCCTTCGTCGATCAGCGCCATGAAATCGTCGCGATGGCGGGAAATGACGAAATCCGCCGAAAGCGTGAAGGCAACTTTGCGCCCTGCTTCCTTGGCATAGCCGATGGCGGTACGCATTGCGGCGCGGGGCTCTTCAGGATCCCACAGATAGCCTTCGAGATACAGGATCTGCGCATCCTGAATGCTTGCCTTGTCCAGCGCCTGAGCGGGCAGGAACTGCGACGCGCCAAGGAATGTGTTCATCGTGCGCTGTGCGTCGGGCGTCACCATGATCAGGCAGCGCGCCGTCGGCGGTTCTTCGGTACGAACGGGCGTGTCGAACGCGATCCCCAGTGCACGGATGTCATGCGCGAACACGTCGCCCAATTGATCGTCACGCACCTGCCCGATGAACGAGCAGGATTTGCCGAGCGCCGCCATGCCTGCAAGCGTATTTGCCGCCGATCCGCCGCTGATTTCGACCGCCGCGCCCATCGCATCGTACAGCAATTCTGCCATCTCGGCATCGACCAACTGCATCGCGCCCTTGGTGAGGGCATGGGTGGCAAGGAAAGCGTCGTCGGCGCGCGCGATGACATCGACGATGGCGTTGCCGATGGCGATTACATCATATTTGGCGGGGTTTTGCGTCACAGTATATCCTGATCCTGAAAGAAGCGGTTGCCCGGCGTCGTAGTGAAGTCCCGGCACAAGCGCAACGTGCGGACGGATTGACGCTGCGATGCGCCACGCCGATAACCGGGCAATGATCGTATCCGCTGCCCTGCGCGCCTTGCCGCAAATCTTCCATCCGGCCGCGCGCATCGTGCTGTTAAAGTCGCTGGGGCTGACGCTGCTGTTGTTCGCTGTTTTCGGCGTCGGCCTTTGGTGGGCGTTGCATGCATTCTTCGCATGGATGGGATGGGGCGGCGCAGGCGGCGGAGTGGTCGAGGCTGCCGCCGCTACGCTGATCGCTTTGGCCGCCGCGTGGCTGCTGTTCCGCGCCGTGGCGATTGCCGTGCTTGGCCTCTTTGGCGACGCCGTCGTCGAGGCGGTGGAAGGTGAAAGCTATCCCCTGGCTGCGGCACGGGCAAAGCCGGTGTCGACGGCACGCGGGGTACGGCTGGCACTACGGTCCGTGGCGCGGACGATAGGATGGAACCTTGTCGCGCTGCCTTTTTATATTGCGCTTCTTGTGACGGGCGTGGGTACGGTTCTGCTCCTGCTTGCGGTCAACGCCTATCTCCTCGGGCGTGACCTTGCCGATATGGTGGAAGCGCGTCATCCCGATCTTGAACCCATTCCCAAGCCCACGCGGATCGCGATGGGCTTCGTTTCGGCGCTTCTGTTCCTGGTGCCCGTCGCGAACCTGCTTGCGCCGATCTGGAGCGCGGCTATGGCCGTCCACGTCCTGCATGGCCGCAAAGGAAAAGCCGATGGCTGAACGCATTATCGTGACCGGTCTCATGGTGCTGGCGTTGTCTGCGTGCGGCGCAGTGCCTGCCTCCACACCGCCACCGCCCATGGCAAACAATGCCGGTCAAATGGCGAGCGCCTATGGCAAGGCGCGCGCGCTCATGGGGATGGATGCCAAACGGCTGATCCAGATGTTCGGCCAACCGCGCCTCGATATTCGCGATCCGAATGTGCGGAAATTGCAATTCGCAAACGGTCGCTGCGTTCTCGATGCCTATCTATATGCAAGCGCCAAGGGCAAAGAGCCCGTGGTGACCTATGCCGATAGCCGCCTGCCCAATGGCAACGACATCGATCCGACCGCCTGTGCCGGGATGCTGGGTGCAAAATAGTCGGACTTCCCCGACCGGTTGATATATTTTTAATGGAAAAACAGTATGTTTGTAGGCCTTGTAAGGGCTAAGCATGCACATGGAAACCATATCCCCCTCACCACTAATCCACAGTTGGCCACTGTTTGAACGGAATCAGCGGTTCGAACTTGGCTGCCATTTTGACTGGGACCAGGGCACAGCTATCGATTTTTCCCTGAGCAAGGACCGGCTGGCCGAACATGGGCTGGGCGTATGGGATTGCGACCTTCGCGATGACAGTTTGAGCTGGTCGGCGGGTGTCTATGATCTCTTCGGTTTGCCCAGAGGCTCCTCCGTCGACCGGCCCACAGCGAAGGCTTTGTATCGTGAACCTTCCCGTGCCGCGATGGAGCGGCTCCGGGCCTATGCGTTGAAGCATCGCCGGGGCTTTACCCTGGACGTAGAGATTTCGCCCGCTAATGGCGGCCTTCGCTGGATCAGGCTCGCCGCAGCCCCGCTTTGCGTCGATCGTATGCCTATACGCCTGCGCGGCTTTAAACGGGACGTCACGCACGAATATGTCTGACGGCAGGGCGGTGTCAGTGACCGCTCTCCCGCTGTAGCTGCTGGATCGCCCAATCGACGGCATCCACCACGACGGGATCGGCATCGTTTCGCAATTCCGCCAATAGCGGCAGCAACGTCATATCCCCGCTGTTTCCCGCCGCAATCGCCGCATTGCGGACCATCCGGTTTCGCCCGATGCGCTTGATCGGGGATCCGGAGAACACTTCCCGAAACCCCGCATCGTCGAGCGCCAGCAATTCCCGCAACTCTGGTGCCGCCAATTCTGCCCGACCCACAAAAGCGCGATGCGTCGCCGCCGTCTGCGCGAACTTGTTCCACGGACACACGGCAAGGCAATCGTCGCAACCATAGATGCGGTTGCCCATCGCGCGCCGGAATTCCTCCGGAATCGGCCCTTTGTGCTCGATCGTGAGATAAGAAATGCAGCGCCGCGCATCCACACGATAGGGTGCAGGAAACGCATCCGTAGGGCATGCCGTCTGGCAGGCGGTGCAGGAACCGCAATGGTCCCGCCCCGAAGCGTCGGGGGCGAGGTCCAGCGTGGTATAGATCGCGCCCAGGAACAGCCATGATCCATGCGACTGGCTGACGAGATTGCTGTGTTTCCCCTGCCAGCCCAATCCCGCCGCTTCGGCCAGTGCCTTTTCCATGACCGGTGCAGTGTCCACGAAGACCTTCAACTGGCAATCCGCGATATCTACCAGCCATCGCGCAAGGGCCTTCAGTGCCTTCTTCACGACATCGTGATAATCCTGGCCCTGCGCATATACCGAGATACGGCCCCTGTCGCCGACCCCTTCCAGCGCCAGCGGATCGCGCGCCGGGGCGTAACTCATGCCTAGCATGATGACCGACTGCACATCCGGCCATAGCCCTTTGGGGGAGCCGCGTTGCGCAGCGCGTTCCTCCATCCACAGCATGTCGCCATGGCATCCGTCTGCAATCCACTGATTGAGTCGCTCGGCGGCCATCGGCGCAGCATCGGCGCGCGCAATGGCGCAGGCGGCAAAGCCTAAAGCGGTCGCGGCGTCTTTCACCCGCTGTTCGAGAGGAAGTGGTTGTGTTGTCATGGAGCGTGGCTATCGTCGATCGGATGAATGCTCTTTCCGATCCTGTCCCCTATGCCGTCGAGGGGCATGGACTTGTCAAGCGTTTCGGTGATTTCTGCGCCGTGGACGGTATCGACATCGCGGTGCCCGCCGGGACCATCTATGGCGTGCTCGGCCCCAATGGCGCGGGCAAGACGACATTGCTGCGCATGTTGCTGGGCATTATCGATCCCGATGCGGGCCGCCGCAGCCTGCTGGGCGCGAGCGAGCCGCTCAAGCAGGCGCGTTCCATCGGCTATTTGCCGGAGGAGCGGGGGCTGTATCCGTCGATGAAGGCAGTCGATGCCATCGCCTTCATGGGCGCGCTCCGCGGCTTGTCCTTGCGTGAGGGGCGACTGCGTGGGCGGGAGTTGATGGAGGGCCACGGCCTTGGCGACGCCGCCGACAAACCGGTGCGCGCCTTGTCCAAGGGGATGGCGCAGACGGTGCAATTGCTGGGCACCATCGTTCACCGCCCGCGCCTGATCGTGCTGGATGAGCCGTTCTCAGGCCTAGACGCGATCAATCAGGAAAAGCTGGAGGCGCTGATCCGCGCACAGGCCGACGATGGCGTGACGATCCTGTTTTCCACGCATGTCATCGCTCATGCCGAAAGGCTGTGCGAACGCATCGCCATCGTCGCGGGTGGGCGCATCCGGTTCGAAGGATCGGTCAGCGATGCCCGCGGTCGGCTGCGTCCGCAGGTAAGACTGGAAACCCGGCGCAGCGACGGTGCATGGCGAACGGCATTCCCTGCCGACGCGCTGAGGCAGAACAACATTTGGACCTTCGATTTGCCGGATAGCGGAGTAGAGCCTTTGCTGAAGGCGCTGATGGACGGCGACGCAGGGATCGAAAGCCTTTCGATAGAGCGCCCCGGCCTGCACGATGCCTTCGTCGCGATTGCCGGAGCGGATGCTGCCAAGGACATGGGCCCGCACACAATTGGGGAAGACGCATGAAGGAAGTCCTGCGCGCCGCCTTCGTAGTCGCGCGGCGCGACTTTACCGCGCTGATCTTTTCCAAGGCCTTCATCTTTTTCCTGATCGGGCCATTGTTCCCGGTCGTGGTGGGGGTGATGGCCGGTGGTATGGGCCAGCGCATTGCCGAGGATAGCCTGCGCCCCACCGTCGGCGTCGTGCTGGCAGCGGCAGAGACGCAGGCGCTGCAGCGCGCGCATAAATCGCTCGCCAAACAACTGGGCGACCGCGCGATTGCGCAGCTTATGCCTTATCCGGCGGGCAGCGACCCGCGCGCCTTGCTGGCGAACAAGGATCAGAAAATCATCGCCGTGTTGTCCGGATCGCTGGAACGGCCCGTGCTAACGGGCAAGCGCGGCGATGTGCGCAGCCTTAAGGGCGACCTGTCGCTGCTCATCGGGATAACACGGGCAGGAACCGCATTGCCCGACACCCGCATCGCGACCCAGATCGTTGCCGACAGCAGCGGATCGCAGCAGCAGGGACGCCTGCTTACCGGACAGGCCGCGCAAGTACTGCTGTTCATGCTTACCATGTTTCTGGCCGGGATGGTCCTGTCCAACATGGTCGAGGAAAAGACCAACAAGATCATCGAAATACTGGCCGCGGCGATCCCTGTGGATGCGATTTTCCTGGGAAAGCTGCTGGCGATGCTGGCGATGTCGTTCGTCGGGATCGCCGTCTGGTCGACCGGCGCGGTCGTGGGCTATGCCTTGCTGCGGGGTGGCGCTTTTCCGATGCCATCGCCCGCGGTGGGCTGGCCGATGTTCCTGACCCTGGGTGTCGTCTATTTCGCGACGGCTTATACCTTGCTCGGGTCGCTCTTCATCGGCATCGGCGCGCAAGCCTCCACAGTGCGCGAGGTGCAGACCATTTCCATGCCGATCACCATGAGCCAGGTGCTGGTCTTCTTCTTCGCCAGCTACACCGTGAATCGCATGGGAGAAGCGCCGGAGCTGATCGCTGCAGCGTTCCCTTTCAGCTCACCCTTCGCGATGATTGCGCGTGCGGCGCAGTCCGATGCGTTGCTCCCGCATCTGGCGGCAATCATATGGCAGCTTCTTTGGGTTGCGCTCATCATCCGCATCGGCGTGCGGCTGTTCCGGCGCAATGTACTGAAATCCGGCGCAGGAGAAAAACGCCGCGGACTTTTTTCGCGTCTGAATGTATCCTTCAGGCGTTCTCGTACGTAGCTGCTGTAATGTTGTTCTGGGAGTAACCCGATGTACGATACCGCTCTTCTATCGCGCCGTGCTTTGCTCGGAGGCGCAGGCGTCGCCGTGGTGGCGATTGCCGCGACCATGATGCCCGGGGCAGAGGACGGCGCGCAGGCGGCCAAATATCCCGTGAGCATGACTCCCGCGCAGTGGAAAAAGAAGCTGTCGCCCCAGCAATATGCTATCCTGCGCGAAGCATCGACCGAGCGGCCTTTCACCAGTCCGCTCAACAAGGAGCATCGCACCGGAACATTTATCTGCGCCGGATGCGATCAGAAGCTGTTCTCGTCGAAGACCAAATTCGATAGCGGCACGGGCTGGCCCAGCTTTTGGCAACCGCTGCCAAAGGCGATAGGGACCAGCACCGACACGATGCTCGGCTATTCGCGTACCGAAGTGCATTGTGCTCGGTGCGGCGGGCATCTGGGTCATGTGTTCGACGATGGACCGAAGCCGACCGGCCTACGCTATTGCATGAATGGCGCGGCGATGAAGTTTGTTGCCGCTTAACGCGCGGCGGGCCTAACCACGCGATAGACAAGGATCGTTTCGCTCGGTCGCATCGGCACGCGCTGCAGCCAATCGGGTATCCGCCCGGCTTTCAGATCGGCCATGAAGCCATGCGGCGCGCGCTCGACATAATTATCGATCTCGTCCCCGACCTCACAATAGACGAGGTAACGGACCTTGTGCTGGATCACGATACGCTCCGCGAGCGAAGGCCTGCCCATGAATGTGAGCAGGACGTCGCGAATACCCACATTGTTGCGATGATGGCTCGTCGCCACCACGCTATGCGGCGTGAAGGCCAGCAGGTTCGGCCCGACATCTAGAGGCGCCATTATCGTACCGCGCGGCAAAGCGGCGAGACCGACAAGATGCGCCTTACTCGTGCAACCGAGTGCAGCTTTGCTTGAAGAAGTTGAAGATTCCGCATTCTGTGTGGTCACATCCTTATCGCTGACCACTAGAGCAAGAATAGCCGCCAACCCCAGTGGCGTTATCCCACACAGGGCGACAGTCGCCATTATTCGTCCTGGGGCCGTGCGCAGGCTCTGTGCCTTGGGGAGCAACAGTACGATCAACGTCGCAATGCCGGGCAGCGCCATCAGATAGGACACCGAAAGCGCCCGCATCACCATCAGCGATACGGCATAGGCTCCACCGGAAAGCAGCAGCATCGTCAGCCATGCAAAGCGTTGATCGCCCTGCGTTCGCCTAATCGAAATGAGCATGCCGATCATGCCTACCAAGGGTGGCAGGATGACGATCCCTATCATCAGCGGCGTCTGTTCCCAGACAGGGCGTCCTTCCGCAACGTTGAGATACCAGTATTTATAGACGATAGGGTCCAGCGCCTCGAACGGTCCTCCGCGACATACGTCCCCGACACTCAAATAGACCGCCGCGCCAACGCCAGCAGCGATCGCAGATATGAGCGCGCGGCGGCTCAAATTTTGCGTGCCAATTATCCGGTGCAGGAGGGGCAGGGCGATGGCGGCGGCGATCATCGGCAGCAGGTACACCGGCGAAATCGCATCGCAGTACAATCTGGTCGCTTCGGGCCACCCGCGCGTTCCCACCAGGAAGACGGCCGATGCCGCCGCAAGCGTGACAGCGTAGGTCCACAGCCTGTCCCATGTTGCTGCATCGCGCAAAAAGGCCAAGGCAAATACCCCGCCGAACACTACTGCGTAAGGTAGTCCCTCGCTGGAAACATGCATCCAGAACGCGGCGGCGAGACCCGCGACGATCCCGCTCCGGCGAAGTTGGGTGTCGAATGTTGCCCATAATGCCACGGCGGCCATCAGAATCTGCCAGCTATGATGATCGATGCGCATTGGCAGGAACTGGATCACGATCGGTATGGATAGAGCGATCAGCGCCGACGCCGCAATGGCCGTCACCGTATCGCTCAGACGGCGCACCGCCAGCCCGACCGTGAGGCATAGCGCGCCGGTCAGCAGCAACGGAACGATGGCCATAGCCAGTCGATCCGCCATCACTGCACCGAAAAGCGGTCGGAACAGGAGAATAAGGGCCGCAATCGGCAAGTCCACCAGCCGCGACCAATGCATCGGCCCGCCTATGGGCGGATTGATCCGGTGCTGGCTGACATCGAACCAGTTCTGTCCGTTCAGGAAGTCGCGTACTTCGACATAGCGCAATGCATCGTCGGGATCGCGAAAGCCGAATGTGGCGATTGCGTGCCAGCCAAAACCGACCATCAGGCTGCAAAGCAGCAGCGTGACGATAGCAACCGCCGGCAACAGCCGCCAATGGGAAGCTGGCGGCAAGCGAACGTCCGCACGGGTCATCAGGCGAATACTATCGTCTTGCGTAGAAGGTACGTGACGTGGAAGCTGACGGCTATGGCCGCAATCTTGGCGAGGCGCGGATCCAGCCCCATTGCATGGCCCACGCCCACAATTGCAGTCGTGAGCCCAAGCCCCACCAGTGCGGACCCGACGAACAGCGCGCGTTGCCGATGCCGAGTCGTCGCATAGCCAACCGTGGTGAACACTGCGCGGCTCGATAATATCCAGTGTACCGCAATGCCGCAGACATAGCCGATGGCCGATGCTGCCGCAGGCTCCATGCCGCCCGACAGCAGGCCCATGAAAATCGCAACATCGGTCGCCAGTGCCGCTACGCTTGCGACGATATAGCGTGTGTAGGTCAGTTGCACACACATGGCGAGCCAGCGGCCAAGCATCGGGGTCATGCCGCCCGGTTGGACTTCGCATCGTCGATGCGGCTGGGGACGAGGCGTTCGCTGGCGAGTGCCGCGCGTTCGCCTTCATCGCCCGATTCATGATATTCTGCGTCTTCGTTCACGCCCCAGATGTCGTAAACGCGAGCGCCCGCTTCGATATTGCGGACCGTCAGCATCGCGGTCATCATCGCGTGATCCTGATTATTATAGCGGTGCATGCCGTTACGCCCGACCATGTGGAGCGTTGGATATTTCGCCTCCAGTTCGGTACGCATCGCCAATACATTGTCGGCATAGGCGTCGTCATAGACCGGATAGGCCTTTTCCTGCCGTACCACAGCGCCGCCCACAACATCCTCGGCTTTACAAAGGCCCAGTATCGCCATTTCATTTTTGGCGAGCGCGATGAGATCGCCATCGGTGGACGACCAAAGCCCGTCACCTTCGAAACAGAAATACTCCAGGCCGACACAGGCGATGCTCTCATCCGGCACCATTTCGGGCGACCAGCTACGAAAATTCTGGACGCGCCCGACCTTCACCTTGCTGTCGTGGATGTAGATCCAGTTGTCGGGGAACAGGTCTTCCGATTGAATCATCAGCGCAACGGTGAGGAAGTCGCGATATTTGAGATCGACCGCTTCGCTTATCGTGGCCGGGATCGGATGGATACGGCTGGCCAGTTCGCGCATTGGCGCGGAGCTGATCACATGCGCGGCATCGATCGTCACATTGCCGCCTTCCGCCGTCGTCGCCGCAACGCGCCAATCGCCCGTCACCTGATCCTGCGCCAGTTGCTTGAGCGCATGGCCCATCAAAACCTGATTGCCACCGCTCACCACCTTGTCGCGTGCAGCTTCCCACATCATGCCGGGGCCAAGGCGCGGATAGCGGAAGGTTTCCAGCAAAGTCTTGGTTGCCATCCCGTCATTGGGACGCTTGTTCAGCCCCAGGCTGCGTTTGAGCCCGTCCAGCACGGCGGCACCCAGGCTTAGACCCTTGATACGCTGCGCCGCCCAGTCCGCCGACATTTCATCGCACGGCATGCCCCACACTTTCTCCGTGTAGGTTTTGAAGAAGATCGAGAAAAGCTTGTGACCGAACTGATTGACGGTCCAGTCCTGAAAGGAGCGGACATTGCGATTCGGGAAAAGCTGCGCCTTGACGAAACTCGCCATGCACAGCGTGGAACGGATAAGCCCAAGATTCCACAACGCTTCGAATGCGCGGAGCGGATAGCTGTAGAACTTGCCTTCGTAGTAGATGCGGCTCATGCGCGGCCGCTGGATGAAATCGTCCGGCAGAATCTCGTTCCACAGGTCGACGACTTCCTTGGACTTGGAAAAGAACCGATGGCCGCCAATGTCGAAGCGGAATCCTTCATGCTCGACAGTCCGACTGATGCCGCCGACATAATGCGGGTCTTTTTCGATGACGGTAACGCTGTATCCCTTCTGGGTGAGAAGGTACGCCGCCGTCAGGCCGGCGGGGCCCGCGCCGATAATCGCGACATCCACGCTTTTGTCTGCGCGCAACATACAGGTTCATCCCCAGAATTGGTCTGGCGTCTGGAGTGAACGAAATGCTCTAAGGAATGGTTAACAGGATGTTTCGAAAGACGCCCGCCCGGTACAGCAATGCACCGGGCCGGGGTCCATGCGTCAGCTTGCGCGAACGGCCGTGACGAGTGCGTCCAGTTCGGCATGAGCGCCGCTGATCGCCGGTTCGTAACAGCGAAGGAAATCGCGCTTTTCATACAGTTTCCGGGCGCTGGCCTTGTCGCATACCTGTTCGGCGGCGTGGCGAATCCGCGTCTGTGCGCGACCGACATTGGGATCCAGACGCAGATCGAGATCGGCCATCGAAATGGTGACGGTCTGCATTGTGTCGCCATAAGTACCTGACACCACCACGCCGCGATCTGTCACATTCGCCGTCGCTATTCCGGCGGGTATCACAAGCGCAGCCGCAGCCACGGCTTTCCATGTTCTCTCCAGCATATCCTCATCCTTATAATTATGCGTTCAAACGTCCGTCGTTGCAGGCGTCGGCACATAAAATAGGCCTCTAAAGCCAAGGATTAAAGGGCAATTCGTCGCTGCGGTGCAGCGTGTCAGTGGCGGAAATGGCGCATCCCGGTAAAGACCATCGCCAAACCGGCTTCGTTCGCTGCGGCAATGACGTCGTCGTCGCGGATTGAGCCGCCCGGCTGGATCACCGCCGTTGCGCCCGCTTCGACCGCCGCCAGCAGCCCATCGGCAAACGGGAAGAATGCGTCAGATGCGACCGCCGATCCGATGGTGCGCGGCGTATTCCAGCCCGCCTTTTCCGCTGCATCCTTGGCCTTCCACGCAGCGATCCGTGCGGATTCCAGCCGGTTCATCTGTCCCGCGCCGATGCCAGCGGTGCTGCCACCCTTGGCATAGACGATAGCGTTGGATTTTACATGCTTTGCAACCGTCCAGGCGAACAGGCAGTCGGTTAGTTCCTGCTCGGTCGGCTGGCGCTCGGTCACGACTTTCAGCATTTCGCGCGTCACCCGCCCATTGTCGCGGCTCTGGAACAATATGCCGCCCGCGATGCTCTTCATCGCCAGCCCAGTGCGCGCGGGATCGGGCAGATCGCCGGTCAACAGCAGGCGCAGGTTCTTCTTGCGCGCAAAAATTTCCTTGGCTGCATCGTCGGCAGACGGAGCCACCACCACTTCGGTGAAGATGCCGCTGATCGCCTCGGCGGTCGCGCCATCCAGCGGACGGTTGAGCGCGATGATGCCGCCAAAAGCCGACACGCTGTCGCAGGCCAAGGCCGCTTCATAGGCTTCGATCAGCGTCTCGCCGCTCGCCACGCCACAGGGATTGGCGTGTTTCACGATCACCACGGTCGGCGGCCCGTCGCGGAACTCGCTCACCAGCTCCAGCGCGGCGTCGGCATCGTTGTAATTATTGTACGACAGTTCCTTGCCCTGCACTTGCACGGCCTGCGCGATTCCCTTCGCGCCAGGACCGGTGGGCAAATACAGCGCCGCAGACTGATGCGGGTTCTCGCCATAGCGCAGTGTAGTCGACAGGGTGCTGGCGACCGAAAGGCTCTGCGGGAACATCGTCCCCTGATCGGCAAAGGCAAACCAGCTTGCGATCATGCTGTCATAAGCGGCGGTTGCGGCATACGCCTTGGCGGCCAGCAGACGACGGAAATCATAGCTGGTCGCGCCGCTCTTTTCCGACATTTCGGCGATCAGCCGCGCATAGTCAGTGGGATCGGTAACGATGGCGACGCTTTCGTGGTTCTTCGCGGCGGATCGCACCATCGACGGACCACCGATGTCGATATTCTCGATAATGTCCTCACGCGATGCGCCCTTGGCGACTGTCGCGGCGAAGGGGTAGAGGTTCACAACCACCAGATCGATGGCGCCGATGCCATGCGCGTCCATCGCGGCGACATGCTCTGGATTGTCGCGCACCGCCAGCAGGCCGCCATGCACGATGGGATGCAGCGTTTTCACCCGGCCATCCATCATTTCGGGAAAGCCCGTCAGGTCGCTGATGTCCATCACGGTCAGACCCGCGTCGCGCAGCGCTTTGGCCGTGCCACCCGTCGACACCAGTTCCACGCCATGCGCAGCAAGCGCCGCGCCAAGTTCCGCGAGGCCCGTCTTGTCGGATACGGACAGGAGAGCGCGCTTGATGGTGATGTCGGTCATGTGCTGGTCTGATTCCTATGGGCCGGTGCGTGTCGCAGCCCCCATAGTTTCGTTTGTCGGAAAATTACAGCCCTTAGCCGACGCGCTTCAGCAACCATCCGGTACTGGTGCCGCCCGGCTGCGCTTCGCCCGTCACGACAAGCTGTTGGCAGGCATGGGGGCGCCCGTCGCCATCGATCCACAGGCTGTCCTCGACCGACAGCGTACCGCTGCCCGTGCGGAACTGCCATAAGGCGCCAAGGTCGATGCGCAACAGCGCACCTTGCGCATCCACCGTGACGGTGGGTTCGACGCCGGGGGCCAGATGAAAGCGCAGGACAAAGGGTGTGGCGACGGGTTTGCGGCGACGCTCGGCAGGCAGCAGCATGTCTTCGCCCCGGATTTCGCGCCCGTCCGCACTCAACATCAGCAACCGGCGATGCACATAGCCGATGCGGCGGACATAACCGTCATGGCTCAGCTCCAGCCGACTGCCGGCTTCCAGTTCCTGCCGGTTCAGCTCGACTTCGGTGACGCCTTTGCCCAGTGTTCCGTCCGCAAGTATGGCGGTAGAGTTGCTGTCCGCCAGTACCAAGGTGCTGTGCGCCGCGGTGGTGCGCAGCCCTTGCGCCAGATCGTCGGTGATCGCTGCGCCGTTAAGCGCCGCGCCACCGCAGTTGACGATAAGCCGATGTGGCCCATCGCTCAATTCGATGGCACCCGTCGACGCGCATCCTGCGTCAGCCAGCCGCGATATCGGCGGGGGTGCCGCATCGACGAGCAGCACTGTATTTCCTGCGACGAGGCGCTGATAGCCCCAATCGCGCGCCTGCCGCAGCGGGCGCGTACGAACGCCCGTGGCTGCAACGACCGCGACGACCTGCGCCTGATCGGTCGCTCCGGACCCCTGCCAGCTTCCAAGGCCGCCATCGCCATGCGTGATCCCCAGCAGCGCCGGCACCGCACGGTTCAGGCCTTCGGTCATGAAACGCGGCATTTCTTCGCGGCGGACATCATAGACCGCGCGCACCATCGCGAGCAGCATTACGCCATCGAGTTGCGCCAGCGGGGATCGCGAAATCGTTCCGCCGTCCGGATAGAATGCCGTGTCGATGGCACGGCGCAGGCCCGCCTCGCCGAACAGCTTGCGCGGACCGCCACCGGGCAACAGCATCGAAGCCGCCACGACGCCGCCCCAGGCCACCAGCCGATGCAGACCCACAGGCGCCTTTTCGGCGCCCTGATCCAGATGTCGTGCCGTGCGTGCGATGCAGTTGAGAACCAGCGACCGATAAACCAGATCGCTCGACGACAGAATCAACGGCGCCTGACTGGTCCAGAACAGCAACCGCCAGGCCGCATTATCCGCGCGCCACGCCGGTTCGCTTGGCTTTTCGGCATGGGCTTCGAGCCATCGGCGCAGGATCGCTTCGGCAATTGGCGCGCCCTGTTCGCGCGTGGTGACGGTTGACAGGTCACGCAGCCAGCGGAAGCTGTGGATATAGTCCTGAAACGCGGGTGGCAGGTCCAGCGCAGCGAAATCGATGGTGTCGATCGGCTGCTTCAGACCGCGGAACAGGAAATAGCCTGCGCGCAATGCCTGCCCTGCGCGCACGTCGCCGGGAATGCTGTCATCGGGCACTGCCAGCAGTTTGAGCGGGAACTTGCCCTTCAATCGCACGGCATGCAGCGGCGTACGCCATGTCAGTCGATAGAAACTGTGTGCGATCCGGTCCGTAAGAGACAGCCCCCTGTCACCCGACACGCGGATGAGGCGCTTGCCTTCCTCGATCTCAACCGCTTCGGGCAGATCGGGGAGCGCGCGCTCGGCTGCGGGTTTGGCCCGGATTCGCGTTTGGTCGTTCACCCGCCGCGTAACCTCTTTATGTTGTCAGCATAGGCGTCCGGCCCGCCGCGGAACGTCGCCGTGCCTGCCACCAGTACGTCCGCACCGGCGGCGATGGCGCGCGGCGCGGTGGTGAAGTCGATGCCCCCATCGACTTGCAGCCGGATGTCCCGCCCGCTCTTGTCGATCATCTTGCGGATTGCTTCGATCTTGCGAAGCTGGTTCTCGATGAAGCTCTGCCCACCGAAACCCGGATTCACGCTCATCACCAAAATCAGGTCGACGTCGTCGATCAGATAATCCAGCATCTTGGCCGGGGTGCCTGGATTGAGCACCACGCCCGCCATCTTGCCCAGCGATTTGATATGCTGAACGGTGCGGTGGATATGCGGCCCCGCTTCGGGATGAACCGTCAATATATCCGCGCCAGCCTCGGCAAAGGCGTCGAGGAAGCTGTCGATCGGCGAAATCATCAGATGCACGTCGAGCGGCTTGGTCGTGTGCGGACGCAGCGCCTTTACGACCATCGGGCCGATGGTGATGTTCGGCACGAAATGCCCGTCCATCACATCGACATGCACCCAGTCGCATCCCGCTGCGTCGATGGCGCGCACTTCCTCGCCCAGCCGCGCGAAATCAGCGGAAAGAATGGAGGGAGCGATGCGGATGGGGCGGGGTTCGAAAGCAGTCATTAACCGATTGCCTTAGCCGCGCGAATCAGTGGGTGCAACCGCTCTTGCGCAGTTCAGGCACGAACCATGCGCACGATGAAGAAACCATCGGTGCCGCCGGTCTCGGCGAGCGTGGCGGGGAGCGTGCGAACCCAGCCTTCGGGAGTCGCCACTATGCCACTGGGCAATTGGTCGGCCTCCGGAGGAACGATTGTAAAGTAAGGAGTTTTCCGTAGGAAGCGCGTGATTTGTTCCTCGCCTTCGGCTTGCTCCAGCGAACATGTGGCGTACACCAGCATGCCGCCCGGTTTCACCCAATCGGCTGCGCGATTGAGCAATGCCGTCTGCAATTCCGCCAGCTCGGCGATCTGGCGTGGCCCGATGCGATGCAACACATCGGGATGGCGACGATAAATGCCCGTCGCGCTGCACGGGGCATCCAGCAATACGGCGTCGGCAGGCGCTTCGGGCGTCCAGTTGCGCAGGTCCGCCGTCACAACCTTGGCCGACAGATCGACACGCGAGAGGTTATCGGACAGGCGCGTCAGCCGCTTGGCCGACTGGTCCAGCGCCGTCACCGCCCATCCGGCCGCAGCCAGTTGCATCGTCTTGCCCCCAGGTGCGGCGCACAGATCCAGCACAGAGCGTCCCGCACCATTGCCCAGCAGACGCGCAGGGATAGACGCGGCCAGATCCTGCACCCACCATGCGCCATCGTCGAAACCGGGAAGCGCGGTGATCGCATCGTGATCGGGCAAGCGGACATGGCCCGGTGCCAGCGATACGCCGCCCAGCTTTTCCGCCCACATCGCCGTTTCGCTGACATTGCGTAGGCTGAGGTCAACGGGCGGACGCACCACAAACGCCTTGGCGGCTTCGTCTGGCATTGCATCGCCCCATTGCTCTGCCCAACGTGCTGCGACTTCGGGCAGTAATGTCGGTGTTTCGGGCAGCGTAGCCGTGCCGCGCATCAGCGTGCCGAACACGCCATGGACCAGCTTGCGCGGTCCGCCATCGACCAGCGGCAGTGCAGTCGCGATGGCGGCATGCGGCGGCGTGCCCAGCACCAGCGTCTGCACCAGCGCAAGGCGGAGCACCATGCGCGCTTTGGCATCGTCGGGCAGGCGATTGCGCGTGGCGCTGTCGATCAGCGCGTCGAGATCGGGCAAATGCCGCAAGGTCTCCGCCGCAATGGCGTGCACCAACGCACGGTCGGCGCGGTCGACGATGCCCTGGCTGGCCCCATGCAACGCAATTTCCAGCGGATCGCCGCGCCGCAACACAGCGTCGAGCAAGCGCAAGGCTGCGCGACGCGCGGGGAGGCCGGGCGCTTCGGGCGCGCGAGCAGGATAGCGGGAGACGGGAGGAACGGAAGCCATCACAGCCCCCTAGCCGGATTCGCACGGCGCGTCACCTTTGCGGCATCACCTTGCCAATCGTCCTCCAAATGCCCATCTGCAGTCAGTACGAAAAGCACGCAAGGAAAGGCTACCCATGGGAAAACGCCCCGATCATGTGAAGCCGCCTGCGCACTGGACGAAGAGCGAACCCGTGCCGACGCCTGATCCCATCGAAAAGCCGCAGTCGAACGACGAAGCGCTTAGCCCGACACGCTATGGCGACTGGGAGCATAAGGGCATTGCCGTCGATTTCTGACGGTTTCGCTCTGTATTTGCGTTTCCATTCATCCACAATTTCGCACAGTTTTCGCTGCACCGTGCCATCCGCGCGAGGAGCGCGGTGGCGTCATGATGGCGCCGCGTTAGGCTGAACCGATGCCGCCACGCAGATCACAGAGCGGTAGGGGTCGGGAGCAATTGAATGATAATAAACGAAAAAACGGCGTTCCAGGATCAGGGTACGCTTGATGACGACTTGCTGTGCGGGGTCGGACAGCTTGTCTGCGCTTGGGGTCTGCTGGAACAGCGGCTGGAACAGAAAATCGGCATATTGCGCGAAGCGGCGGGCGATGTACGGACCATAGGATCGCGGACTCGCCCCGGCATGGCCAAGCTGCTGGCGGAATTACGCGCGATGGTGTCGATGCGGGACCGCCGCAATGCTACCGTTCTAGGGGAAATCGCTGCGCTGGAACGCGATATTCAACGGATCGATCGATTTCGGAGCCTGATCGTGTCGGGGTTTCAGGGGCCGGAGCCGCAGGGTTTTGCCTGCCGCGACCATCGGAATGCGCATGTTCATGTCTCGTTCGACCAGCTTGGCGCCGAAATCGCGCAACTGGGTCGCATCGGGGAACGGCTGCTGACACTTTAGTCGGCGGCGGCTGTTCCCACCGGCGCGCGCACGCCTGCGCGCCCGCGTCGCGTCAGTTCCGCCTTCAGATCTTCGGGTTTGGGCGCCACCAGAAAGCCGAAGCTCACCGTACCTTCTTTGGTCTCCACCGCGTGGTGCAACCGGTGCGCCTGCACGATCCGCTTCATATATTTGGAGCGCGGGACATAACGATGCGCCACTCGGCGATGCACGATAATATCATGAAAGCCCAGATAGATCATGCCATAGGCCGTAATTCCCGCGCCTACCGCCGTTGCCCAATTCCCCCAGCCGAATTGCACGCCCCCCAGCAACAGTACGATTGCAGGCCCCGCAAAGATCACGAAATAGGCGTCGTTCAGTTCCCAATTCCCCAAGCGGGGGCGATGATGGCTCTTGTGCAGGAACCAGCCCACGCCATGCATGACCCAGCGGTGCATGACATAGGCAAAGACTTCCATCCCCGCGACAGTCGCCAGAAACAGCAGGATCAAAGCAAGGGGCGCGCTAAACATGCAGCCCATATAGCGATCCGTTGCGGATATCTGAATAAGTAACATGCACAGGCCATAAAAAAGGGTCGCGATCCCCCCGGATTGCGACCCTCTCTTTATATCGAAGAAGCGTCTATCAGAACGCGACGCCGATCGAACCGACAACACCCGCCTTGCTGGCGTTGCGGCCCGTTGGCGTGATGAAATCGTCGTCGGTGTCGACATAGCTGACACCGAACGTCAGATGGTTCCAAGTGTAGCTCGCGCCAACGCTCCAGTCGGTATATTCCTTACCGATCGTCAGATAGCTCGGCCCAAAGCTGTGACCCAGATGCGCCGACAGGCTGACCGGTGTGTTGGGAATGCCTGCTCCCAGGTCGAGCGCCGTGTACAGATTGTCTTCCTTCTTGAAGACGCTGCCGGTACCGACGGGGAAGGTGAGGCCGATGGCGTTTTGCTTGGGTGCATAAGCTGCCGAAACCTTGGCGCTGAGCGGACCGAAGGTGTGCGATACGGCAACATAGGGTTCAACGAAGTCGGAATTCATGCCGCCCGAACCGGGATAGTAATAATACAGCACGCCGAGGTCGAGCTTGGTGCCGTTGAAATCCTTGGCCCAGCCGGCGATCAGATCGATTTCCTGGTCGCTGCCCGCAGCAACATAATCGTCGATCGAGGAACCCCAAACCGTCGCGTAGAAGCCCGATTCATGGGCAATCGTGAAAGTACCCTGCACGGCAAAGCGCTTGTCGGTCTGCGAAATGCCGCGGAAGCGATAATCGCTGACGACCGTCGCACCGCCGGTCACGGTGACGGCAGGCGCAGGCTCATCCTGAGCAAGGGCCGGAGCGGCAATGGATGACAAAAGGACGGCCGTCAGGCCGACAATGGACTTGCGCATATTCTATCCCCTTATGGATCTTTGCGGTCGTCCCACCTGCGCTATGGCCCTTATCTCTCTATCCGGGCGGATGGCACCGGATGGGATAAGGTAGCCGTAACGCTTTTCAGATGCCGATCTATGTGGCACTGCACAAGAAGATTATGTCTGGATATGTCTGTTTGTTACTAGAATGTTGCTGTCATGCAACAAGTGGCGCAACGCCTTTGCGTCACATCGTGGAGCGCCAGCGCATCAGCCCTGCTTGAAGATCGGCAATCAAATCGGCAGGATCTTCCAGTCCGATATTCAGGCGAATGGCGAGGCCATCGGCCTTCCACTGTGTTGCACTGCGATAGCGGTGGGGATCGACGGGCAAAGCGAGGCTTTCGAACCCGCCCCAGCTATAGCCGATACCGAAATGCACAAGGCCATCAATCAATGCCGCGCGCGCCTTGTCTGCTTTGGCGTCGGTGCCGCCCGCCAAAACGAAGGTGAACAGACCGCTCGATCCGGTGAAATCACGCTTCCAAAGATCATGGCCCGGGCAGCCGGGGAGTGCGGGATGCAACACTTGCGCTACGTCGGGTTGTTCGGACAACCACTGCGCCACGGCCAGCGCATTCGCCTGATGCTGGGCCAGCCTTACGCCCAATGTGCGCAGCCCGCGCGATGCGAGCCACGCATCGTCAGGGCTGGTCATCTGCCCGAACAATTGCGCGCTGCTCCGCACCATTTCCCATGTCGCGGCATTGGCGGTGACCGAGCCGATCATCACGTCGCTATGGCCCACGATATATTTGGTGCAGGCTAGAATCGCCATATCGACGCCATGCTGCAACGGCTGGAAATAGAGCGACGTTGCCCAGGTGTTGTCCATCATCGTCACGATGTCGCGCGCCTTTGCCACTGCGACGATGGCGGGCACATCCTGCACTTCGAACGTCAGGCTGCCGGGGCTTTCCAGAAAGATCGCGCGCGTCCGCTCCGTGCACAGTTCGGCTATGCCCCCGCCGATGGTCGGATCGTAATAGATTGTCTCGACGCCGAAGGGCTTGAGCACCTTTTCGCAAAAGGCGCGCGTGGGATCATAGGCACTGTCGACCATCAGCAGTTCATCGCCCGGCCGCAACACACCCATCAGCGCGCAGGCAATCGCCGCGACACCTGAGGGAAACAGCGCCGTGGCATGGGCGCCCGGTTCCAGCGACGTCAGCGCATCGGCCAGCGACCAGGCGGTCGGCGTACCCTTGCGGCCGTAGAACAGCCGTTCATGCGTATTGCTCAATGCCGCGCGCAGATGCGCAACGTCATCATATAATATGGTCGACGCCCGCCACACCGGCGGATTGACGATCCCGCCGGGTTGGCCGGGCATCCCGGTCCATTCCGCCTTGCGCCCTGCCTGAACGACCTTGGTCGAAGGACGCCGGGTATCTTCGTTGTCGTCGCTCACGCCGGGCCTGTCGCCTTGGGCATGGTGGGGTCGGCACCCCACTCGCTCCAGCTTCCGTCATATAGTGAGATGTCGGTCTTCCCCAGCAGATGCGCGGCGAAGAGCACGTCCGCTGCCGTAACGCCGCTGCCGCAACTGACGATCAGCGGCTTATCCAGGTTAACGCCCGCTTCGTGGAAGAGCCCGCGCAATTCATGCCCGCGTTTCCAGCTACCATCGGCATTGAACAACCGGCTGTAGGGCAGGCACACCGATCCGGGTATGTGGCCTGACGCCATGCCGGCACGCGGCTCCGGGTCTTCGCCGGTGAAGCGGCTCATCGACCGTGCATCGACGACCTGCGCCTTTTTGCCGGCGATGTTCGCCAGCACGTCCGCCTTGGTCACAACGGTCGTGTTGTCTTTCCACACGGTGAAGTGACGATGGCGCGTCTTGGGCTTGCCGCTTTCCAGGTCCCGCTTCTCCGCGATCCATTTCTGGATGCCGCCGTCCAGAATCGCCACCTTGTGCGCACCGAAGACATGGAACATCCACCACGCCCGCGCCGATGTGCGGAGCGGGCTGTTGTCGTAGATGACGATGCGGCTGCCGTCGCCCAGACCCAGCGCCGCCATGCGGCTGGCGAATTTTTCGGGCGGCGGCAACATGCCGGGGCGCGGATCATTGGGGTCGGACAGTTCGGGCAGGTTCAGGAAGAACGCGCCGGGAATGTGTCCGGCATCATATTCCGCCTGCGGATCGCGGTCGCTACCGGGCAGGAACAGCGTCGCGTCGACGATGCGCAAATCCGACGCGCCCATTTCGTTCGCAAGCCAATCGGTCGAAACCAGCAATTCCATATGTCAAACCCTCCATCGACTGGTTCTTTAGGGGGAAGGAGCCAGACTGTCGAGAAAGGCCGACGCGCTATCGCGCAAGGCCTGTTTGTCCGCCTCGGCCATCTTTTCCCACGTACGATACGGCATGGCGAGCCGCTGATTGTTGCGCAGCTTGCCCACGTTGCGGTCAAGGAAATGCCAATAAAGCGCATTGAACGGGCAGGCGTCCGGCCCTGTGCGCTGCTTCACCGAATAACGGCACGACCCGCAATAATCGGACATGCGGTCGATATAGGCCCCGCCCGAACAATAGGGCTTGGACGCCAATATGCCGCCATCGGCAAACTGGCTCATGCCCAGCGTATTCGGCAGTTCCACCCATTCATAGGCATCGGCATAGACTTCCAGATACCAGCGATGCACCGCCGCCGGGTCGGCGCCGATCAGCAGCGCGAAATTGCCGGTTATCATCAACCTCTGGATGTGATGGGCGTAAGCATGGTCGATGGTCTGGCCGATGGCCTGTGAGAGGCAATGCATCGCCGTCTTGCCCGTCCAGTAGAAATCCGGCAGCGGGCGATGCGCGTCCAAATGGTTGCGCGTGACGTAATCCGGCCCCTCGCGCCAGTATATGCCGCGTACATATTCACGCCAGCCGATGATTTGGCGGATGAACCCCTCGGCGCTATTGAGCGGCACCTTCCCCTCGCGGTACCGCGCTTCGACTTCGCGACACAGGTGCAACGGATCGAGCAGTCCGACATTGATATAGGGCGACAGGATCGAGTGCCACAGATACGGCTCCCCTGTCAGCATCGCATCCTGATAATCGCCGAATTGCGGCAGGGCATGGTCCAGGAACGCAGTCTGTGCCGTCAGCGCATCCTCCCGCGTCGTCGCAAAGGCGAATGTCTCAAGGCTCCCGATATTATTGGGAAAGCGTGCCGTCACCATGTCCAATACCGCGCGCGTAACTGCATCGGGCGCAAAGCGCGGAGGCTGCGGCGCGAACAGAGACCGGGCGGCAGGCTTGCGATTCTCCGCATCGTAATTCCATTTGCCGCCTTCAGGCTTGTCGCCATCCATCAGCAGGCCAGTCTTGCGCCGCATCTCGCGATAGAAAAATTCCATCCGCAACTGCTTCTTGCCCGCGGCCCAGGTGTCGAACTCCGCATGGGTCGCCAGAAAGCGCGTATCGAGCCGGATATCGACCGGAAGGGCAAAGCGTGTCGCCCACGCCTCCAGCATAGCCTGCACCCGCCATTCTCCCGCTTCGGTGACAACAATGGCGTCCGGCTTATGGCGTTCGATGGCACCCGCTACTTCGCCGGTAAAGCTGCCGCTGTTTGCCGGATCGTCCAGCGTCACATAATCGACCGTCCATCCCGCGTCGCGCAGCGTCTGCACATGATGCCGCATGGCCGACAGGATGAACGCGATCTTCGCCCGGTGATGGGCGACATAGGCTGTCTCGTCCGCCACCTCCATCATCAGGATGACGGACCGCGCCGGGTCCATCCCATCGAGCGATGCGATGTCGAAACTCAACTGGTCGCCCAGCAAGGGAATCAATGTCTTAGCCGTCGCGCTCATAGTTGACGCGTCGGGTTAAGCACGGGTTGCGTCAAGCGGGGATCGTCACCTGTGCCGGACGACTGCCCACGGTGCGGAACTGGCGCGGTCCCTGATCCAGGCGGAACGGTCCCATCTTCGCGCGCGGGGGCGTGCTTTCCTGCCCGACGATGAATGCGCCGCGCCCCAGCTCGTCGCCGTCGAGCGAAATCACCTTGAACGCGACGACGGGGATCAGCAGCGCACGCCCTTCGACTTGAATGGGCACGATCCTGTCGAGCCGCAATTCGCCATCGACGGCGATCTCCGTGCCCGACACCAAATGCGCGATCCGATGCGCCTCGGGCGCAAAGGCATCGTCGAAGAACGCCGCCAGCGATTGCGCATGCTGCGCATCGGCATTGGTCATGAACGCCGCAACCGCCAGCCCATCCAGCGCCGCGCCGCTGCCGTTCCGCAGCGTCAGTCGATATCCCACCTGCGCACCGACCATCGACGTGCGCACCTGAACCGGCGCAAACTCCAGTGCAATGGGCGACGTAGCCGAAACGGCGTGCACAACTGCGGGCGGTGGCGGCGGCGGGGTGCGTACGGGAGGTGGCGGCGGCACGGACTTGGCGCGCTGCACTGGCGGAACGCGCGGCGGTGGGGGTGCCACCACGGGCGCAACGTCTGGCTCCTCGACTTTCCGATTGCTCCTGCGCCAGATGAAAAACCCAGCCAGCAGAACAAGGACGATGCCGCCCGCAACCCACGGCAGGACACTCGACGTCTCGGTCGCCACCTCCGGCCTGTCCGTGACTGCGGGCGTTACCGCTGTATTGGTCGGCGCTGTTTCGACCGGTGTAGTCTCCACGGGCGTCGCCGCTTCCTGCGTCGGGGCTGGCACCGTCTCCTGAGGCGTGGGTTCCTTAGCTTGTCGCGCTGCCGGTGCCATAGCGCGCGGCGTGGTGACTGTAGGTGCGACAACTGGCGGCGCAACTGTGGCCGTCACCGGCGGCGGCGTTTCCTGCGCAGGCGTCGTGGTCGTCTGCGGACCAATCTCCGGCCCAGCACGCTCAGGTGCTTTGGGCCGATTGGGGTCGCGCGACGGGTCCAGTCGGAAATCCTGCAACGGCGGCGGCGCGCTATTATCCTGCGCCAACACCATAACCGGTGTCGTCGCGACCAGTGCTGCCAGCACGATATGCCTGATTGTCCCCATGTCTTCCTGTCAAAGCTGCGTCGCGCGTGAATGCCCGATGAACCATATAGGGTGTCGGCAAGGGAATGACATCAGCCGTGCGATGGCGTAGATGGACAGCCATGCAACCGATCCATCTGGGCCAGACCAGCGCCCTTCCCGCGACGCCGGAAGAAGCGGTCCTCGATTACGTCCCCAATCCGCGTGCGGGCTCCACCTATCTCGTGCGCTTCGCCGTACCGGAATTCACCTCGCTCTGCCCGGTCACGGGTCAGCCGGATTTCGCGCATCTGGTGATCGATTATGCTCCCGGCGAAACCATCGTCGAATCGAAATCCTTGAAGCTCTTCCTTGGCAGTTTCCGCAATCATGCCGCGTTCCATGAGGATTGCACCGTCGGCATCGGCCAGCGCCTGTTCGACGAGATGAAGCCGCTCTGGCTGCGCATCGGCGGCTACTGGTATCCGCGCGGCGGCATACCCATCGACGTATTCTGGCAATCGGGTGAGCCGCCCAAGGGGCTTTGGCTCCCGTCTCAGGATGTGCCGGGCTATCGCGGCAGAGGGTGACGTAGGGGTAAAGACGCCGCTGGCATTTTCGCGCGACTTACACTAATGTCAGCACATGACCTCAGCCGTTCACCACCACAACATTGCCGTGCTGCCCGAAGACATCGATTTCATGGGCCACGTCAATAATGCCCATTATTTGAAGTGGGTACAGGAAGCGGTGGTCGCCCATTGGGAAAAAATTGCGCCCCCCGCTGCCGTCGCAGAGCATCTGTGGGTCGCGCTCAAGCATGAGATAACCTATCGCAAACCTGCCTTTCTGGACGATCCCATCATCGCAACGGTGATCGTGGAAAAGGTGCAGGGCGCGCGGGCCTTCTACGAAACGCTTATCAAGCGTGGCGAAGAGGTGCTGGCCGAAGTCAAATCGAGCTGGTGCTGCCTCGATTCGGTCACCTTGCGCCCCGCGCGCATTGCACAGGATATCGCGGAACGGTTTCTGCCGAAGGGCTAAGGCGCGTTATTTCAGGCCCAGCGCCTTTACGATATCGTCCCACGCCACCAGCTTGAAATTCTGCGCGGCGGCGGCGTTGTGGCCATCCTGCGCAATGAACAATCCGCCGGGATAATTCGGCCCGAAGTCACCGAGCATCAGGTCGATGCCGTCGGTCTCCTCCGATCCGCCAATCGCGCCGTCGACGATACGGAACCGCCCGACATAGCTGTCGTCGGCCAGCCGATAGACCGCATAGGCATTGTCCCCCTGACTCGACACGATCACATAGCCGTCCCGTTCGCCCACAGGTGCAATCGCTACGCCTTCGGCATCGGCCACGATATTGCGATTGTCGGCCGCCGCGATCCTCACCGGCGTCGTCGATCCGTTCGCAGTGGCATCGAAGCGCCACAGCCCGACATCTTCCTCCGCCACATAAAGCCGCCCGGTCCGCTCATCGACGGCGCAGCCTTCGGACTGTGTGCCGAGTTTCAGCGTCCGCACGATCCGCCCCGTCGGCGTCGCGCCGGACGCATCGATGGCGACCTGATTGATCGTCCCATCCTTCGCCACCATGAACGCATAGAGCGCGTCGGCCGCTTGATAGAAGCACACGCCATAGGCTTCCCCGGCCCCTGCATCGACTTTACCCAGCGGCGCCAGCTTCGCGGTCGCCGGGTCGAGCCGGAACAGCGCCAGCTTGGCATTGGTCAGATCGTTGCGGTCACTCGCCGCCACCAATATGCCCGGCGCGCCATTGATCGTCACAGTATCGCGCAGGTCGATGTTATTGACAGCGCCGGCATTGGAGAAGTCGCGGACCTTGCCATCCAGCCCATAGACATAGACGCCCGCTTTCTTGTCCGTGCCTACGATCAGGCTCTCTGCAGGATTGGCGGCATTGCGCCAGATCGCCGGATCGTCAGCCGCATCGGCATTGGTCGTGCCCACCGGCACCGTCTCCCCCCGTGCCTGTACCGAAACGGCGGGCGCGGCATTGGCGATGCGGACTTCGACCGGGATCTCGGTCGGCGCGCAGGCGGATAGCGCCACACTCGCCACCGCCATTGCTATCATCGATCCGCGCAACCGCCGCAGTGTCGCTGCCGTCATAACCATGCCCCCAAATATCGTCGAAGCGGTTCGTGACGCCGGGTTGTTTCACAATGATGACGACTTTGCGTCGATGCCCATGAAATATGTCATCAATTGGAAATGAAACGTCATCGATCTGTCATCATGACGACGCTGTGCTGTAAATCGCATTGCATATGGCCCCGCTCACGAACGTAGTAGTTTCGAATGGGGGAAATCTGATGACAAAGACAACGGGAAGCGCGCATCTGCGCGCATCCGTAGCTACGCGCGCCATTGTGGCCGTCGGTCTTGCACTTATTGCCACGCCGCTTCAGGCACAGGATGTCGCACCAACCGCCGCGGATGAAAGCGGCGAAGGCGATGTTATTGTCGTCAACGGTACGCGCCCGATTGCGGAGTCCGAATCTGCCGCATTGGTAGTGCAGCGTAACTCGGACTCGCTTGTTGCCGTGGCGGCATCCGACTCGGTGGGTCGCCTGCCTGACCAGAACATTGCACAGGCCGCCGGTCGTCTTCCCGGTGTCGCGGTGCAGCGGGATCAGGGTCAGGCACGCTATATCAGCTTGCGCGGCGCGCCGATCAACTGGACGACATTGTCGATCGACGGCATCGCCATCGTCAGCCCCGAAGGGCGCGACACGCGCTATGACAGTATTCCATCGGCCATTGCGTCGCAGATCATCGTGCGCAAGGCGGTGACGCCTGACATGACCGGCGAAACGGTGGCAGGTAACGTCGACGTAAAGACGCGTTCGGCCTTCGACTACACGGGCTTCCATATCGCGGGCAAGCTGGGCGGCGGCTATGTCGAACTCGGCAAGCGGCAGGAATATGAAGGGCAATTGGTCGTTTCGAACCGCTGGGATACCGGCATCGGCGAGATCGGTCTGCTGGCCTCTGGCAGCTACTATCAGCGCGACATGATCACCGATAATTTCGAGACAGATTGGGAACAGGTATCGCAAGACGTTCAGCCAGGCGCTGCCGATCGCATCTGGGCGAAGGAAACTGAAAACAAGCTGTATCGCCTGACGCGCAAAAACTATTCCTATTCCGGTCGCCTGGATTGGAAACCGAGTGCAGATCATCGCATCTTCGTGGAATCGATCTTCACGACGTTCACCGACGACGAAGCGCGCGACAACTATATCTTCGATCTTGACGACAAGCAGAGCGACAACAAAACGACTGCCGGTTGCACCATCACCCCGTCGACCAGCGCAACGACCAGCGGTTATGCCGATCTCTGCATCGGCAATACCCCGCTCAAGGGAACGGTGTACGGAATCGACATCAACCAGCGCGCAACGCTACGTGCGTTCGAACAGTCGATCTTCACCAATACGTTGGGCGGCGACCATGAATTTGGCGAAGGATGGAAACTGGGCTGGCGCCTGAATTACACCCGCGCCAAGGATGATCGCTCTGTCGTAGGCGAAGCCCGCTATGAGAGTCCCTCGACGCGCACGGCACGTCCCACGGTCGCCTACGATCTGTCCGACCCGCAGCTTGCCAAGGTGCAGTTGTTCCGTACCCTCAGCGGCGGCGGCCGTTTCAGCGCGGGCGCGCCGGTGACCAACATAGACGATTTCGCGCGTCCCTTGACGTCGCTGACATCCAGCGATTTTGTCGATATTACCAAAGCCTATACCGCTAAATTCGATCTTAGCCGCGACATGGCGATGTTGGGTGGCGAAGGAACGATCACCATCGGCGGTCGCTTCGACCAGCGCACAAAGGAAGCGAACGAAGCGCAGTTGTCGATCAACGCGACGCAGGCTGCCGCGCTGGGGATTAGCAGCACCTTCCTGCCGGACTCGCTCGACACCCCGTTCAAAGGTAAAATCCCGCTGGGCTACACCTTCCGCTATTTCGATATGGCCAAAATGCGGGCCAATGTCGAAAAGGCAAAGACCGTCGCGACATACAACACGCTGTACGGCAATTTCTACAACGTCCGTGAGCAGGTCTATTCGGCTTACGTTATGGGCCGGGTTGCGTATGACTGGGGCAGCATCCTGGGCGGCGCACGTATCGAGCATATCAAGAACCGTGGACAAGCCTTCGTCAACGGCAGCGCTGCCACACCCATCCAAGTCGAAAACGATTTGACGCTGGTTTATCCCAGCCTGCACTTCAATTTCGATGTGGCCACCGACAAGAAGCTGCGGCTGTCGTTCAATTCCGGCGCGGCGCGTCCCGATTACGATCAATTGCGGCCGAACTTCACGTTCAACGATTCCAACCTTACCGTTTCGGGTGGTAACCCTGATGCTAAGCCGGAGCGGGCCTTCGGTGTCGATGGCTATTTCGAATGGTATGTCCAGCCGCAAGGCTATGTGATGGTCGGTGCTTTCTACAAGAAGGTCAAAGACGTCCTGTTCGACGACAGCCGCACCTTTAACTCCGATGTGTTGAACAGCGGTACCGTCGATCGCTCACAATATCTTTTCAGCACCATCGTCAACGGTGGCGATGGCTACATCTACGGCGCGGAAGCTGCGGTACAACAGCAACTTGAACCCTATACTCAGAGCCTCGGCCTGCCAGACTGGATGGGCGGCTTCGGTATCTCGGCCAATGTGACCTTCAACAAGAGCAGTGCAACCGCGCCGAATGGCAGCAAATTTTCGCTACCCGGCACATCGGACGTCGTTTACAATATCGGCGGCTATTATGAGAAATATGGCCTCTCGATGCGCCTTAACTATCAAAAGCGCACGGCATGGCTCGATTCGCTGGGGGCAGCCGCCGACGGCGGGGCACAATATTGGGCGGCCGACGACGAAATGGATTTCTCGATCCGTTACGCCATCACACCGAATTTTGAAATCTACGCTGACGCTTCGAACCTGCTCAATCAGCCGGGTCGCCGTTATGTTCAGTCGTCGAAATATACCATTGAATGGGAACGCTTCGGTCGGCGCTACACCGGCGGCGTCCGGTTCAACTTCTGATCGCGCAATTACCGCGTAAACTGCAGTGAAAGGCCATAGCGTGAGAGAGTAAGGCTCTCTCCCGCTATCGTCAGTGTCGAATAGCCGAATTGCTGATCGCGATTGTTCGGATCGTTGGAGATATAGCGTTCGGGCATCAGTTGTATGCCATCGCCACTGATCTGCCACCGCCCTTCGGCTGCCTCATCCAGCGCGCCATAGCTCAGCGCAAAACTAAAATGCCCATCGGCACGCAATTCCAATTGTGCGGCCAGCTCCATCTGCCCGCCGTCGTACAAACCAACCCATTTTTGCGCCGCTGCAATCCGCTGCGGTGCGTTTGTAGTCTTCGACTCATCGCGGGCGGCAACCAGGGCAAAGGCAGAAAGCATCATGCAGATCCGCGCGATCACTTAAACAGCCCGCCCAATATTCCGCGAACCAGTCGCCCGGCGATCCCTCCCGACGTGGACTTGCGGCTCGATCCGCCGAACACCGCCTTGCTCAGTTCATTGGCGACCTGACGCCCCACAGTTGACGCGGCGGAACGGGTGGCGGACTGGACGGCCTTGCCCAGAACCGAGGGCTTGGCCGCTTCACGCGCAGCGGCGGCATCGGCGCGGGCCTGTTCCTTAAGCTGCTGCTCTCGCTGCTTCGCTTCGACTTTGGCTTGCGCTGCGGCCGCCTTGTCCGACTCCGCCTGCGCCTTGGCAGCAGTGGCCGCAGCAGCAGCCGCATTACCGCGCGCCGCCAATATCTCCTCGGCGGATTCTCGGTCCACCGCATCGTCATATTTGCCCGACACTGGCGAGATCGACTGGATGATCGCGCGTTCCTTCGGCGTCACCGGGCCCAGCCGTGAGCGCGGCGGCGCGATCAACGTTCGCTGCACGATGGACGGCGATCCATCCTCCTGCAACACCGACACCAACGCCTCGCCCGTCTTCAACTCCGTGATGGCCGTCGCAATGTCGAGGTCGGGATTGATCCGGAACGTCTCCGCCGCGGCCTTGATCGCTTTCTGGTCGCGCGGGGTGAAGGCGCGCAGCGCATGTTGCACCCTGTTGCCCAACTGGCCCGCCACCTCTTCGGGAATATCGATCGGGTTCTGCGTGATGAAATAGACGCCCACGCCCTTCGACCGGATCAGCCGCACGACCTGCTCAATCTTGTCGGTCAGCGCCTTGGGCGCGTCATCGAACAATAGATGCGCTTCGTCGAAGAAGAACACGAGCACCGGCTTTTCCGGATCGCCGACTTCGGGCAGCGTCTCGAACAGTTCGGACAGCAACCACAGCAGGAACGTCGAATAGAGCTTCGGGCTTTGCATCAGCTTGTCGGCGGCCAGCACGTTGATGTAGCCGCGCCCCTGCTCGTCGGTTTTCAGGAAATCGTGGATGTCGAGCGCAGGCTCACCGAAGAAATGCGCGCCCCCTTGGCTGTCGAGTTGCAGCAATTGCCGCTGGATCGTCCCCACACTGGCCTTGGTCACATTGCCATATTTGGCCGACAGCATATCGGCATTCTCCGCGCAATACGCGAGCATCGCCTGCAAATCGCCCAGATCGAGCAGCAACAACCCTTCCTCATCGGCATAGCGAAAAGCAATGGAGAGTACGCCTTCCTGCGTCTCGTTGAGGTTCATCAACCGGGCGAGCAGCAGCGGCCCCATCTCGCTGATCGTCGTGCGGATCGGATGCCCCTGTTCGCCATACAGATCCCAGAAGATCGCCGGGTTGTCGGAATAGGCGTAGTTTTCCAGCCCGATTTCCTGCGCCCGCGCCACCAGCTTATCGGCATTTTTGAACGTCGGCGATCCGGCCATCGATATGCCCGACAAATCGCCTTTCACGTCAGAAACGAACACCGGCACGCCCGCTGCGGAAAATCCTTCGGCAATCCCCTGCAAGGTCACGGTCTTGCCCGTGCCGGTTGCACCCGCGATCAGCCCATGTCGGTTGGCGCGTTTCAGGTTGAGCGATTGCGGGATGCCGCCGGACGCATTGGGGGCCAGCCCCAGAAAAATACCGTCACTCATGAAAAACTCCCCATCCAGCGCATTCCCGCAGATTAGCCGTGAGAGGCGATCATGGGAAGGCCGGACGGGGAGCCGGAAACCGTGTGATTACGCGACTACTTGTCGCGCAAGCGGATTCCGATGAACGTAGCGGGCTGGCCGCGGCGCAGCACCTGCAACAGCACGGCGTTGCGCCCTGCTGCGGTCACCTGTGCGATGGCGGCCTTCAGATCGGCTTCGCTCAGCGTCGGGCGATTATTGGCCGACAGGATGATGTCGCCCCGGCGCAGACCCTTCGATCCCGCATCGGTCGATGGATCAACGGTCGTGATGACGACACCGCGCGTATCCGCCGCAACGCCCAGTTGGCGCGCGATGGCGGCGGTCAGTGGCGTGACGGCGACGCCCAGGCTCTGCTGCGCCGCTGCGCCTGTATCGGGCTGATCCTGCGGATTGTTGAAGTCGTCATCGCCCTGCTGCGCAAAGGCATTCAACTGGTCTTCGGGCGGACGCTCTGCAACCACTGCCGTCACTGTCTGGCGTTGACCGTTACGGATCAGCTCGATGGGCACGCGCGATCCGATGGGCAGGTTGGCGACGATGAAGGACAATGTCTCATCCGGCGTCACTTCGCGATTGTTGACCTTCACGATGACATCGCCAGCCTTGATCCCGGCCTTGTCCGCGCCCTGACCCGGCTCGACACCCTGTATGAACTCACCGCGATTCTTGGCGAGGCCCAGCGAATCGGCAATGTCTTCGGACAGCGGCGTGATCTGCACGCCCAGATAGCCGCGCTTGACGCTCTGCCCCTTGCGCAGCGTTTCGATGACCGGAACGGCCTGTTCCGAGGGAATCGAAAAGCCGATGCCGACATTGCCACCCGAAGGCGACAGAATCTGGCTGTTGATGCCGATGACGTTGCCGTTCATGTCGAACATCGGGCCGCCGGAGTTGCCCTGATTGATCGAAGCGTCCGTCTGCAGGAAGCGGTCGCTGCCGCCGCCGGTGTTGCGATGCACGGCAGAAATAATGCCTGCTGTCACTGTACCGCCCAGACCGAAGGGATTGCCGATGGCAATCACCCAGTCGCCTACGCGCGCCTTGGTGCTGTCACCGAACTTCACGAACGGCAGCGGCTTTTTGGGTTCGATCTTCAACACCGCCAGATCGCTCGCCACATCGCGGCCCACCAGCTTGGCAGTATATTCCTCACGATTGGTCAGCGTCACAGTGATGCTGTCGATGGTGGCGCCTTCTGCGCCCGGTGCCACCACGTGATTGTTGGTGACGACATAGCCGTCCGCCGAAATGATGAAGCCCGATCCCAGCGATTGCGCCTGCCGTGTCTGCGGCGCCCCCCCCGGTGCACCGAACATCTCGCCAAAGGGCGTTCCGGCGAACGGATTCTGCACCTTCACGCGCTGTTTGGTCGATATATTGACAACCGCAGGCTGCAATTTCTCCACCATGTCGGCGAAGCTGACCGGCGCACCGCGCGGCGCAGCGGCTTGCATGCCTTCATTCTGGGCGGTTTGTGCGCCGAGGGGCTGGTTGGACGTAACGGCAATGGCAGTGCCGCCCAGCAACAAGGCTCCGGTAATGGCATAAGCGTAACGCACGAATGAATGTCCTCTCATGACTTCATGGAAAAAGTGGGGACCGAAGGAATGCCTGCGATGCCTCGTCTTTCCTTAACCCACATTGAATGACCTACGTTCCCGGCGGGGGCTGGAAACGCAGGATAATCGCTATTTACCGCGGAACTCCCGCAGGAAGTCGTTGTCGGGCGACAATATGACCGATGTCTGGCCGCTACGCGACGGATCGAACGTGTAGCGATAGCTTTGCATGGCGCGGTAGAAATCGTAGAAATTCGGGTCCTTCCCAAAGCTCTCGGCATAGACGCGCGCGGCGCTCGCATCAGCTTCGGCGCGAATGATCTGCGCCTGCTTGGCCCCTTGCGCACGGATCGTCAGCGCTTCCTGCTCGCGCGCGGTCCGCATCCGCTGAAACGCGCTTTCCAGTGGCGCGCCATCGGGCAGGTCCGCGCGCTTGATCCGCACATCCACGATCTCAGCGCCATATTGGCGTGCCACGCGATTGAGGCCCGCTTCGATGTTCTGCATCACCTGGCCCCGCTCGGGGCTGAGCAACGCCGCGAAAGGCCGCTTGCCCAGTTCGTTGCGCAGCGCCGATCCTAGAATCGGGCGCAATGCTTCGGACACGCGATCTTCGCTGCCGGCCGAAATATACATGCGCAGCGGATCGACGATGCGATAGCGGGCAAAGGCATCGACCTGCAGACGCAACTGATCGGTGGACAGCACCTGCTGGCGCTCCATTTCAACCGACAGCACGCGCTTGTCGATCCACACGATCTGCTCGGCAAAGGGCAGGCGCGCGATGATGCCAGCGCCCGTGTAACCGAACTGCTCATTGGGGCGATAGCGATTGACGATCCGCACCGGCTCGCCAAAGCGCACGATCACAGCCTGCCGGGTTTCCGGCACGATGGAAATCGTACTGCCCAGCAGCAGCAGGAGCGCAATGGCGACTAGCGCGAAGGCGATGGGGTTTTTCATGATGGAGGGCATTATCGCGTTCCCTGCTGAGCAGGCACAGCGCCTGCGGTTGCGGGCGGGGTCACCGCGCGGCGCTTGATTTCGGGAAGCGGCAGATAGGGCGTTACATTGCCGGTCTCGACAATCGTCTTGTCCAGATTACCCAGCACCTGCTCCATCGTTTCATAATACATGCGGCGGCGAGTCACTTCGGGCGACAGCTTATATTGCTCATAGGTCTTGTCGAACTGCGCGGCTTCACCCTGCGCACGGGCGGTCTGCTGCTGCGCATAGGCGCGGGCCTGATTGAGATCGGTCTGGGCTGCCTGCTGCGCCGCCGACACGCCCTTGAACGCATCGTTGACTGCCGATGGCGGATCGGCCTGCTTGATGGCGACACCCTGCACCCGCACGCCGGAACGATAGGTGTCGAGGATTTCCTGCATCCGCTGCTCGACCTGCTGCTCGATGCCGGTACGGCCTGCGCCCAGTGCTTCGTCCAGGCTGACGCTGGCGACGACCGAGCGCATGGCGCTTTCAGCGACTTCGCGGATTGCGCTGTCCGGGTCGGACAATTGGAACATGTAAAGTTCCGGCTTGCTGATGTTCCAGCGTACCGAATAAGCGAGGTCGATGATGTTCTGATCGCCCGTCAGCATCAGGTTTTCGGCTTCCGCGCTGGTCGATCCGATATCGATGGTGCGGATTTCCTCGACATCGACCGTCTGCACGGTTTCCAGCGGCGCGGGCAAAGTGATGCTGATGCCCGGCGACAATGTGCGGCTATATTTGCCCAGCATCATCGCGACGCCGCGTTCCTGCGGTCCGACACGATGGATGCAGGTCAGCGCCAGCCATATTAGCACGATCAGGCCGATGCCGATGGGCCACAAAGGCTTGCCGTCTGGGCGCTGCGGCATCCCGCCAAAGCCGCCACCACCGCCGCCGCCGAAACTTTCGCGGCCCTTGCGGAACAGTTCTTCTATCGCGGAGGGACCACGTCCCTGCTGCGGGCGGTTGCCGCCGGTCGGCTGGGTCCACGGATTGCGCGGGCCGTCATTGCCGCCGCCTTCGCCGCCGCCTGAGCTTCCGCCCCCACCACTGCCGCCATCCTTATTGCCCCATGGACCTTGAACCATTGCGGCGATCGATCGCGGCATCCACCCGAATTTTCTACTCATGCAACCTGTATAGGTAGCCAATGACGGGAAAAACAGTGCCTTTGCGCCTATATTCGATTATGCGCCCTCGCTTATGACCGATGCAACCCCCGATATGACGGCCATTGCCGACCGCCTTGCCCTCGTGACCAAGGGTCGCGCCAGCGCACCACGTCTGAAAGAGGGTGTGCTGACCCTCGTTCTGGACGTGACCGGATTGTCGGGCGACCAGCGCACGGTGATGGAAGCCGCTGTCCGCGCGGAAATGCGCGACGTGCCCGATATTACGCAGGTGCGCGTCGCCATGACCGCCGAAAAGAAGACGCTGCGGATCATCGCCGTCGGATCGGGCAAGGGCGGCGTCGGCAAATCGACGCTCTCAGCCAATCTCGCCGTCGCGCTGCATCGGCTGGGGCATAAGGTCGGGCTGGTCGATGCTGACATCTACGGCCCGTCGCAACCGCGACTGATGGGCAGCGAAGGGCAAAAGCCGACGGCTGAAGAAAAGCATCTCATCCCGATCATGAGCCGCTGGGGCGTACCGATGCTCTCGATGGGGCATCTGGTCGATCCGGGGCAGGCGATCGCATGGCGCGGCCCGATGGCGGGTAATGCGCTCGGCCAGTTGCTCGACGCCAAGTGGGACGGGATCGATACGCTGATCGTCGATCTGCCCCCCGGCACCGGCGATGTGCAGCTTTCGATGATCTCCAAGCACAAGCCTGCAGGTGCGATCATCGTCTCCACGCCGCAGGATCTGGCCCTGATCGACGCGACTCGCGCCGTCAGCCTGTTCGAACAGGCCAATGTGCCCCTTATCGGTCTGGTGGAAAATATGGCGGGTTATATCTGCCCCCATTGCGGCGAATCCTCCGATCCCTTCGGACAGGGCGGCGCGGAAGCCGCCGCTGCGCACATGGGTATGCCGTTCCTTGGTCGCATCCCCCTTACCATCGCCATCCGCAGCGCATCCGACGCGGGCCTGCCCCCCGCTGCGGGCGAAGATAGCGAAGCCGCACCCTTCCTCGCCGTCGCCCAGAAACTGGCCGAATGGCTCGCCCGCTAAAAATCCAACAGGGCAGCCAGGGTAGCGCATATGCGCGACCTTAGAGAAGTTACGCTTCCCCCGGAACGTCCCGGCCGCTGCTGCGTCCTATGCGTACAAGGAGACTTCTTATGCCGCTCACGTCCGACGCCGACATCGCCACGCTGCTCAACGAGACGCGCACCATCGCTCTGGTCGGCGCATCCGACCGTCCCGACCGCCCAAGCTATGGTGTGATGAAAGTGCTACAGGATCACGGCTACCGCGTCCTCCCCGTCAATCCGCAGATCGCGGGCGAACATATCCACGGCGAGTTCGTGTGGAACGGCCTTGCCGACATCGGCGTCCCCATCGACATGGTCGACATCTTCCGCAACAGCGCAGCGGCAGGCGAAGTCGTCGACGATGCCATTGCGGCAGGCGCCAAGGCAATCTGGATGCAGCTTGGCGTCGTCAATGAAGACGCCGCCGCCCGCGCCGAAGCTGCCGGGCTGAAGGTCGTCATGGACCATTGCCCCGCCATAGAGATCCGCCGTCTCGCTTTGTCCCCCATAACGCCAGCGGAATAAGCCATTACCCGCTTCCCTCGCGTCTTCGCCCCTTCTATCAGGCGGCATGGTGCGCAAACCCTTTGACACGGCAGGCCGGAAGACGGCGCGCGCAGGCATAGATCGCCGCACGCTGCTAATCGGCGGTGGAGCGGCTGCTGGATTGCTTATCGCCTGGGGCGCATGGCCGCGCAGCTACCAACCGAACCTGAACGTCGCGGCCAATGAAACGCTCTTCAACGCCTTTCTGAAGATCGACCGCGCAGGCCAGATCATCGTCGTCGTGCCGCAGCTTGAAATGGGGCAGGGGGTCACGACCCTGCTGCCCCAAATATTGGCCGACGAACTTGGCGCGGACTGGCGCACCGTCGCGGTGCAGCCCGCTCCCATCAGCCCGCTCTACGCCAACACCCTGCTCGCCGAGGAAGAGCTAACCTCCGACTGGCTGACGCTGCTGGGATCGGCGGGTCGCTGGGCGCAACAGCAATATGCGGTGCGTTCTGCCCTGATGCTGACCGGCGGATCGACCTCTGTACGTATGTTCGAAAGCGCCTATCGCGATGCCGGTGCCGCCGCGCGCGTGCTGCTGTGTAAGGCGGCGGCTGCGCGCTGGGACATCGCATGGGAAGCCTGCGACATTCAGAACGGCCTGATTACCGATGGCCAGCGCACGCTCAAGATTGGCGAACTGGCCAGCGAAGCCACGGCCTTCACGCTGCCCGACATCCTTCCCATGCGACAGGGCATAGACGGACGCTTGGCTGGACAGGATCTCCCGCGCCTCGACCTCCCCTCGAAAGTCGACGGTTCCGCCAACTTTGCCGCCGACATCCGCCTGCCCGACATGGTGTTCGCGTCGATCCGGCACGGACCGATCGGCGAAGCCACGCTCAAAAGCGTGAACGAAGCCGCAGCGTCCAAAGTCACCGGCTTTCTCAAGCTGATCCGCACGGAACGCTGGGTAGCGGTCGTCGCCACCAACTGGTGGGCCGCGAACAAGGCGCTCGATCTCGCCGATCCGGTCTTCACCGTCGTCGGCACCCCGCTCGACACCGACAGTATCGAAAACGCGCTCGAAGCGGCCTTTGCGAACAGCGCCGGTCGTCGGCTTTACGAAACAGGTGATCTGCTCCCCGTTTTCGAAGGCGCATCCATCGTCGCCAGCGAGTATCAGGTCGCACCCGGCCTGCACCTGACCGCAGAGACACCTGCCGCCGCCGCCCGCATCACAGACGACAAAGCCGAAATATGGATGGCAACGCAAGCACCGACCCTCGCGCGCGCCGCAATCGCCGACGCGCTTGGTCTGCCCGACGCAGCCGTCACCCTGTATCCCATGCAGGCAGGCGGATCGTTCGGGAGCCGCATGGAGCATGACGTCGGGGTACAGGCCGCCCTGATCGCCCGCGACATCGGCCGTCCCGTACAATTGATGTGGTCCCGGCTGGAGGACATCATTCAGGACCGCCCTCGCGCGCCTGCGCACGCCCGGATGGCCGCACGGCTTGGACGCGGTGGCCGTATCGAAGGCTGGCTTGCAAAGGTTGCTGCCCCTGCCGCCCTGACCGAGACATGGGAACGCATAACCGGCAACGCCCTGCCCGCCGATGTCGCGCGCAATGCGGCCAAATCCGCCGACCGGCGTGCCATATCCGGCATGGTGCCGCCATATGCGATGGGACCGTTCGCAGTCGACCACTACCCCGCCGACATCGGCTTGCCGACAGGCCGCTGGCGTTCGAATGCCGATCACTACTCGGCGTTCTTCACCGAATGCTTCATCGACGAACTGGCGCACATCGCCGGGATCGAGGCTTTGTCCTTCCGCATACAGATGCTCACCGATCAGCCACGCCTTGCCCATTGCCTCGCCAGCGCCACGGCGCTTGGCGGTTGGCAGGGCGGGATCGACGGCAGCGGGCAGGGGCTGGCCTGCCACGCGATGAGCGGTTCCTATGCCGCCGTCATGGTCGAAGCGGGTCTGTCGGGTGGCAGGCTGTCGATCAGCCGGATCGTCGCTGCGGTCGATTGCGGGGAGCAGGTCAATCCGGACATCGCCCGCCAACAGATCGAAGGCGGCGTCATATTCGGGGTCGCGTCCGCCATGGGCGCTGCGGGCAGCTATCGGCGCGGTTTGCCGACGCGCGCGATATTGGGCCGTATGGGCCTGCCCCGCCTCGCTGATATCGGAGAAATAACGGTCGAACTGATCCGCAGCACCGCAAGCACTGGCGGTATCGGCGAAGTGGCTGTACCGCCTGTCGCGCCTGCCATTGCCAACGCGCTGTTCACCGTTACCGGCCAGCGTTTTCGCAGCCTGCCGTTACTCGCCCGGGAATAAGAAATGCCGCTGGACCCATTGAACCTCGCTGCGATGGCTGTTCCCGTCGATCATCCGCCCATCGTGCCGCCGCGCGTCGGGGTGCTGCTCATCAATCTTGGCACGCCCGACGCTCCCGATGTCGCGTCGGTAAAGCGCTATTTGCTCGAATTTCTATCCGACGGTCGCGTCGTCGAAATTCCGCCGATCGTTTGGCAACCTCTGTTGCGCGGTGTCATCCTTAACACGCGCCCCAAACGGTCCGCCGCCGCTTATGCCAAGGTATGGATGCCCGAAGGGTCGCCCCTCGCCGTATTCACTCGGCGGACAGCCGAAGCATTGCAGGCGCATGTCGGCAATGGGGTCAGGGTCGATTGGGCCATGCGGTACGGCAACCCTTCTATCGCCAGTCGTTTGCAGGAGATGAAGGACGCGGGGTGCGAACGTATTTTGCTGGCACCTTTGTATCCGCAATATAGCGGCGCAACGACGGCCACTGCCAACGATGCTGCTTTTGCCGCACTCGCGCAGATGCGGTGGCAGCCCGCGATCCGCACCTTACCGCCCTATCATGACGATCCGGCCTATATCGATGCGCTAAAAGCGTCGATCGAGCGGCATCTCGCGCCGCTGGATTTCGCGCCCGACCTGATCGTCGCCAGCTTTCACGGCATGCCGGAACGTACCCTGCACATGGGCGATCCTTATCATTGCCAATGCCGCAAAACGGCGCGCTTGCTGTCCGAAGCCATGGGGCGAGAGATTGCCGTTACCTTCCAATCGCGCTTCGGTCGTGCAAAGTGGCTCGAGCCTGCCACCGACACGACGCTGGAAGGCTTGCCGGAAAAGGGTGTGCACTCCGTTGCCATCATTACCCCGGGCTTTTCAGCGGATTGCCTCGAAACCCTCGAAGAGATCGCAATGGAGGGCAAGGAGACATTTCTGTCTTCGGGTGGCAAAAATTTTGCCTATTTACCCTGTCTAAATGCAGATGCGGAGGCTATCACTCTCTACACACGGCTGTTCAGCCGTGAGTTGGCCGGATGGTGTAATATCACGGGCTGAATGTTTTCAGGATATGGCTAGGAGAGGCATATGGGCAAAGTTGCAATCGTAACCGGCGGGAGCCGGGGTATTGGCGAAGCGATCAGCCTGGCGCTGCAGGAAATGGGTATTACCGTTGCGGCAAACTATGCCGGCAATGATGAAAAGGCGAAGGCGTTTACAGAGCGCACCGGCATCGCCACTTATAAATGGGATGTCGGCGATCATGAGGCCACTTTGGCAGGATGCCAGAAAGTTGCCGAGGATCTTGGCCCGGTGGACATCGTCGTCAACAACGCCGGAATTACCCGTGACGGCGTGCTGCAGCGGATGAGTTTCGACGACTGGAACGACGTGATGCGCGTCAATTTGGGCGGCTGCTTCAACATGGCCAAAGCGACGTTCGGCGGTATGCGCGAACGGGGCTGGGGCCGGATCGTCAACATCGGCTCGATCAACGGTCAGGCCGGTCAATATGGCCAGGTAAACTATGCCGCTGCCAAATCGGGCATCCATGGCTTTACCAAGGCACTGGCGCAGGAAGGGGCGAAATATGGCGTCACCGTCAACGCAATCGCGCCCGGTTATATCGACACCGACATGGTCGCTGCCGTTCCGCCTGCTGTGCTCGAAAAGATCGTGGCGAAAATTCCGGTCGGTCGTCTGGGTCAGGCGCATGAGATCGCGCGCGGTGTGGCATTCTTGTGCAGTGACGACGCCGGTTTCGTTACAGGGTCCACATTGTCGCTTAATGGCGGCCAGCATATGTATTGATGCGTTGCGCCCCGCGGTCTCCAAAGAACGCGGGGCCGACTGTAAGGCGGCGGGACTAATATGAACCGCGACATCATGGCCGGTCCGGTCAAGCGCAGCGTCACCATTGCCGGACACCAAACGTCGATCACGCTTGAACCCTTGTTCTGGGATGCCCTGCGCGTCGCTGCAGCGAAGGCGGCGCTTCCCCTCAATGCCCTTATCGCGCAAATCGATGTCCTACGCATCGCGTCGGCTGATCCCCCCAATCTGGCCAGCGCAATTCGTCTCTGGTTGTTCGCGCATGCACGCGATACCCTCGATGGCGACTGTTCCAATATCGTTGACTGTGATAATTATTCGCAATAACTGATTTGGAGCAATGCCTGGTTAGGCCAGTATCGTTGCCGGGGGACTGACGAATGAGTAAAGTAGCGCTGCGCAACTTCTGGTTTCAATTTCACAAATGGATCGGCCTGTTGCTCGCTATTGCGATCATTCCGATCAGCGTGACCGGCGCGGCGCTTGTGTGGCACGATGCACTGGACAAGGCACTTAATCCCCAGCGTTTCGCCTTCACCCAGACGGAAGCCAAATTGGACCCGTCGGCTTATGCTGCTGCGGCCCAGCGCGTGCTGGCGCCCGGCGAGCGGATCGTATCGCTACGCTTTGCCGAAGGTGAGCCGGTCATGATCGCCGCCGCACAGCCTCGCAAGGATGGAGCGCGGGGTCGTCCCGGTCGCACCGTCGTGTACATGGATCCGGGCACGGCCAAAGTTCTCGACAAGGCCGATGGCAATGCCGGCCTCGTGCGCTTCATGCACGGATTGCACGGCAGCTTGCTGGTTCCCGGCGTAGGTCGACAGATCGTCGGCTGGATCGGCGTTGCGATGACGATCTCCACTATCTCCGGCATCTGGCTCTGGTGGCCGACGGTGGGCAGTTGGCTCAAGGGATTGCGCTGGAAACGGCATCGCAATTTCGACACCAATCTTCATCATCAGATGGGCTTCTGGATCGCCTTGCCCTTGTTCGTCCTGTCGCTGACGGGCGCCTGGATCAGCTTCCCGGCGTTCTTCGGCAAACTGTCCGGCGACGTGCAGCAGACGAGGCCGGGTCAGCCCGACCGTATGGCGATGATGCGCGCCAAGCCGCTGCCCAATCCCGTCACTTCGCTGGATCAGGCAATTGCGTCCAGCAATGCTCTAGCGCCGGAGCCCGTCACCTCGGTCAACTGGCCGACCGACCTCAAGCCCGAATGGAGCGTTTCGAAGAATGGCAAGACGGTTTCAGTGGATGACGCATCCGGCGCGGCCAAGCTCGACAAGGCGCGGGGGGAACGTCCCGAGACGACCGCTCGCCTGATGCGCCGCATCCATGATGGCACGGATATGGGTGTGGTCTGGCAAGTGGTCATCTTCATCGGCGGTATATTGCCCGCCATCCTCGCGATCACCGGGCTCATCATGTGGTGGCGCGCCCGCAAATGGCGTGGCGATCTGGCCAAGCGTCAAAGACGCAAAGCGGCTGCTGCGTAACGCAGCCGCTTTCGACCCGAAGGGATCGCGAAAGGCAATAAGCCGACACATAAAAACGGGTGGATGTACGTACAGATTTGTACGTACATCCTGTGCCGGGAAGGGCGTCTGCCCCAGCAGTACCCCGTTATCGTTCCTATCGTCCCAAAAGCCCGCGCGCCTGACCGGCAATCTCTGCCAGCATAGCGACATTGGGCACAGCCACCGACTTCGCCCGCTTTACCAGCGCCTTGAATTGCGCGATGCGCGGCGCTTGCCGTTCCAGCCAGCTATCGACGAACGCGACAACATCCTTGCCACCCGATTGGGCAAGGAAGTCGAGCCGCACCTGCTGCATGTCACGCGCTACCCCCGAAATGAGCAGGCGTTCCCACGGATCGCTCGGTTCCATGCGTGCCGCCGCCGACTGCACCCAATCGATGCCAACGGCTTCACCCAGATGCGTGAACGCCTGTGTAATGGCGACCTCGCCCACCTTCAGTCTCGCGGCGAGTTGCGCAAGTCCGACGGCACCGTCCAGTTTGAACAGCATAGCCGCGCGAGCAACCAGGGCTTCCGGCGCGCCCAGCGTCGTGAGCGTATCGGCCACCAGTCCGCTGCGCCGGATCGCTTCATGCGTAAGCAGGGAATCGACCTGCGCCGCCAGCACAGTGACGCCGGGGGCCAGGGCATCCACGCCGGCCTGCGGCAATGTTCCGGTGGGCAGGCTGCGCAGGATATCTGAAATCTGCGCGCGCATGCCCGACGCGATATGCCCGAACAAAGCAAGTCGCGCATCTTCCGCCATCGTCGCGGCGTCTATATCGTCCCAAAGCTGCCTTACGCCGAACAGACGCTCCGCAATCACGAACGCACTGGTGAGATCGGCAAGCGAACAGCCTTCCTCCTCTGCCAGCTCGAACGGATGGATCAGCCCCAGTCGATTGACGATGCGGTTCGCCAGCTTCGTCGCCACGATTTCACGGCGCAGTTGATGGTCCGCAATGGCATCGGCTTCTGCGGCCTGCATTTCCTTGGGGAATGCCGCCGCAAGTTCACCGCCCATGCCGGGATCGTCACCCAAAGACCCATGCTCTATCGCATCTTGCAAGGCGAGCTTTGCCGTCGACAGCAATACCGCCAGCTCCGGCCGGGTCAGCCCCTTGCCGTCCTGCGCGCGGCGCAGCAGTTGCTCGTTGCTCGCCAGTCCCTCGACTGCGCGATCAAGTTGCTTACTGCCTTCGAAGGTTTCGATGAGCCGTACATAGCTCGCCAGATTGGTTGCACCGCCACGTTCGGCAATGGAAAGCCCCAGCGCCTGCAGTCGGTTATCCTCCAGCACCAGTGCGGCCACATCGTCGGTCATGCGAACGAGAAGGGCATTGCGATCGTCAAGCGTCAGGCGCCCTTCGATCATTTCCTTGTTCAACGCGATCTTGATGTTCACTTCGTTATCGGAGCAATCGACGCCTGCCGAATTGTCGATAAAGTCGGTGTTGATGCGCCCGCCCGCCAGCGCGAACGCAATGCGCCCTGCCTGCGTTATGCCGAGGTTGGCTCCTTCGCCGATGGCCTTGACCTTCAGTTCCTCGGCATTGACCCGCAAACGGTCGTTGGCCGGATCGCCGACGTCGCCGTGGCTTTGGGCCGCGGCCTTCACATAGGTGCCTATGCCGCCGAACCACAGAAGATCGGCAGGGCTGCGCAATATAGCCGAGATGAGCGCCGTCGGTTCCATCTCGCTGTCCGTCACGCCCAGCACTGCCTGCACTTCGGGGGTAAGGGGGATGCTCTTCATCGACCGCGGGAAAACGCCGCCACCTGCTGAAATCAACGCCTTGTCGTAATCGTCCCAACTCGACCGCGGCAATGCAAACAGGCGTGCGCGCTCGTCCCAGCTCTTGGCAGCATCGGGATTCGGATCGAGGAAGATATGGCGATGGTCGAACGCCGCAACCAGCTTGATCGCCTTGCTCAGCAACATGCCGTTGCCAAATACGTCTCCGGACATATCGCCACAGCCGATAACATGCACCGATTCGCTTTGGACATCGGTGCCCATTTCGGCAAAGTGCCGTTGCACCGAAAGCCATGCACCGCGCGCGGTGATGCCCATTGCTTTGTGGTCGTATCCGTTCGATCCGCCGCTGGCGAAGGCATCGCCCAGCCAGAACTTGCGATCCTGCGCGATACTGTTCGCCACGTCGGAGAACGTTGCCGTACCCTTGTCGGCGGCAACCACGAAATAGGGATCGTCCCCATCCCGGATAACGACACCGGAAGGATGCTTGACCTTCCCGCTCACCAGATTGTCGGTAATCGACAGCAAGGTCCGGATGAAGATGCGATAGCTTTCCGTACCTTCGGACAGCCACGCATCGCGATCCGTTGCCGGGTTAGGCAAATGCTTGGGATAGAAGCCGCCCTTGGCGCCTGTCGGCACGATCACCGCATTCTTGACGCGCTGTGCCTTCATCAGACCCAGAATCTCTGTGCGGAAGTCGTCTCGACGGTCCGACCAGCGTAGGCCGCCGCGTGCGACCGGACCGGCGCGCAGGTGGATGCCCTCGACCCTTGGTGAATACACCCACACTTCGCGCCAGGGGAGCGGCGCAGGCAATCCGGGGACTTTTGCGCTGTCCAGTTTGAACGCCAGCGCTTCCTTGGCGGCGGGCGCAAAGAAATTGGTGCGAAGCGTCGCGACGATCACTGCGCGGAACAAGCGCAGGATGCGATCTTCGTCGATTGCGGAAACCTTCTCGAGCGCGGCGTCAATGTCGGCCTGTGCCGCCGCTGCCAGTGCTTCGCCATCGGAACGTTGCGCGGGATCGTGCAACGCGAAGAACAGGCGAACGAGCGCACGCGCGATGTCGGCTTCGCGGCGCAGCGTTTCGGCAACCGTCGCCATGCCATAGGCCATGCCCGTCTGCCGCAGATAACGGTAAAGCGCCCGGAACAGTATGACGGCTTGCGGATCGAGTCCGGCAGTGACGACCAGTTCATTGAACCGGTCGTTCTCCGCAGTGCCTTGCAACACCGTGGCAATGGCCGTTTGCACCACATCGGCACGGCCCAGCACGCTATTGGCGTCACTGCCCGGCAGTTCCAGAACGAAGCGCTGAATATAGCCCAGCGCGCCGCGATCGACCGGCGTGCTCATTTCCTCGATTGCCCGGAATCCGAAGTTCTCGAACGCAGGGACTGCTTCCGATAAGGCAATGGGCTCGTTGCTGTACAATTTCAGCCGCAGCCTTGCCGTGGCGTCATCCTCGTTGCGATACAGGCGCACGCTGCGCGCCGTTTCATCGGATAAGCGATGCAATTGACCAATATCGATCGCGGCTTCTATCGGACCGGCGCCATTGCGATAATTCATGGGAAAGGCATTGGCATAGCGCTGTGCCAATGCTGCGGCGCGGCTTGCTTCGCCCGTTTCGGCAAGCGAAGCTTCGACGGCAGGCAACCAACCGCGCACCATCCGCTGCAATTCGCGATCCAGCGCATCGGCGTCTGGGGCCATGCCGCCATCGCGCAGATCCAGCGTTATCCGCAATAGGGCAAGACCGCCTTCTTCCAGTGCAATCGACCAGCTTAGCACCGCAGCGTTGGACGCATTTGCGAGCATGTCCTGCACGGCAATACGTCGTGCAGTCGACAAGTCGTCGCGTGGCAACCACACAAAGGCATAAAGATGGCGCGCCAGTGCACTGGTCGCCAATGCCAGCTTGGGACGCGGCCGATCCGACAGCGACATGAATGTCAGCGCCAGCCGTTCCAACGTCTCACGATCGAAACCGATCAATATGTCGTGCGGCAACGTCGTCAGTGCATGCGATAGCGCCTTGCCCGCATGGCCACCGGGATCGAACCCGAACTTCTCCATCAACGCCGTCAGCGCGGACCGCAGCATCGGCACCTTTTCAGGCGTGGCGGACAGGCCCGCACTGGTCCACATTCCGGCATGTATGGAAAGAGCGACGATTTCACGACCTTCGCGCACTGGCACGATGATCACGTCGATCAGCACATTGCGATGAACGCGGGAAGATCGGTTCGATTTGATAATCAGCGGCGTGCGACCGCCTTCCTCGAACCATGCAAAAGCAGCTTCTATGGTGGCGGGCGCAAGCAATTGCTCCCCTGACAGAGCGCATATGCCCAATTGCCCACTGGCCTTGCCGCTGCGCGTGCGACGTTCATATCCTGTCTGGGTCAGATTGCGCGAAAGGAACCAGCGCAATAGAGCCGCGCCTTCCTCTTCCTGAATCGTATCCGCGTCATGCCGCAGCGCCTGCTGCATCGCTGGCCAGTCCGCGACGGCTGCGCGGACATGCGCCAGTACACGCCCCAATTCCTGTTCCAGTGCGCGGCGTACTTTCGCATCGGCCCGGTCCGCCTCGATATAGATCATCGATTCGCGACGCGCGCCTGGCGCATCTGGGGGCAGGATCGCTTTCAATGTACCATCGGCATCGCGCGAAACGGACAGAACGGGATGCAGTAACCGATGAATAACGAGATTGGCCTGCGCCAGACTGTTTGCAATCGAATCGACCAGGAACGGCATATCGTCGTTGGCGATGGCAATCCGCATGGTGCGGGGGGCGGGGACGGTATCGCTGTTGTCCGGCCCGGACTCGCCGCCTGTCGTGTCGATTGCAATGGCAGGGGTGCCGGGCATTCGGGTCGCCGCCGTTGCCGACAGAAAGGCCGCAGCGCCGGCAATCGCGCGGTCGTCGAATCCTTCACGTTCTCCAGGCAATGCACCCTGCGCGAGTGCAGTGCGTAGTGCTTCTTCTACAGCGGCTGATTTCGGCTGCGCGGATTGCGTCATTCCCTCACCTCACATGTGGACCATATGGTCCGTTATAGCGACCTATATGCCGTCGTCGACAACGAGGCTCAACCGATTTCTCGAAAGATTGTTTCGATTAACTGAAAGGAAATAACAAAAGACGGCGGCATGTTCAACGCGCCGCGTCGATGAATACCTGACTGGCCAACTTGCTGTCACTCGAAAGTGCACCGACGATCGATAATGTGCCATCGGGTTCCCGGCGGGCGACCAGAACGGCCAGACCGTCTTCATCGGTAAAGACCGTTTCGGTTGCCAATGCCCCTGCCGATTTAAACTGGTTTCTGGCAACGGCTTTCCGGTCGACTGGGGCAGGGCGCTCGGCCCGGCGCGCAGCGCGTTCATCACGTACCAGCCCTTTCAGGCCGCCCGGATAGCGTTCCAGATGTGCGGTCAGCGTGCCCGCTTCAAGCCCATTGGCCCAAGCATGATCCAGAGCCGTCGCATATTCAGTAATGCGCGTCTTGTCGTATTCCATGCCGAAAATCAGCTTGATAACGGCTGTCATCGGACTGCGCGCCTGCACCTTGATGCCAGCGACGTTGAGCATTTCGGCATAATCCTGGGGTGCATTCTGCGACGCCAGCGCGAAATCATAAGCCAGCCCAATGGCGCGATACAATGCGGCCCTGCTGCGCGCGTCATTCTGCCCGGCTTCCGCGGCGCAATCGCGTGCTATCCCCAACCAGTCGTTCAAAGAGGCTTCCGCACCCAGTTCCAAAACCTCGGTCAGTTCCAGCTCGGGCAGGAAATCGTCAGCGTCCACGCTTTCATTTTGATTTTCGCGTATCGACTTATTGTGATCTTCGCGCGATGGCCCATCGGCCCAGATCGGCGCGGCAGAGACGCTGGTCGGCGCACTGCGCAAGGCCTGGTCGACTTCTTCGGCCAACGCATCGGTCAAATCGCGGTTCGCCATTTCCTTCCAGTTGATGACGCCATAGACAAAGTCGATAGTGTCGTCATCGGATGAAAATGGCATCAAGATGCCGCGGTACATAATCTCCGCACCACGTTGATTGACGAATTCCGCCTCGAAGCCAATTGGCGCGGCATTGGCGATGATCTGCAGATAATGGTCCGTCAGACGCGATAGCAACGACCGGTTGGGAACATCGCCGATCGTATCGATCTGTCCCACGATCTCACATTCGCGGCGCAATTCGGTGCCGAGATAAACCACCGCCGGATTTTCGATGCCAGCCGTGAAGTCCAGCAGGACGCTATGCGGCCCGAAATCTTCGATCTGGTCCGGATTGAGATCCTCGATGGACGGCAGCATGCGGTCGCCCAGCAGCGATGCCCAGTAATTGTAGGCGCGCACATGCATACGCCGCTCATTGGCGCTGATCGCCGAAGGCGAATCGATGGCATGGTCATCGACAGCGTAAGCGCTGTCCTCGTGGTCGTTGGCAGCTTCATGCCCCCGCATCGTATCCATGTCCGACCTGTCCCAATAAAGCCTGTTGATGGCGTGTACGCCTGTTCTGACACAGGGATGGTAAACAGGAGGTAAACCATGTGGATAAGGCTGGTTAGCGCATACAACACCGGCGCGCTTGCAACATCGCCTCCGTGCTGATAAGCGCCCGCTTCGAGCAAGCCTCGACGCCGCTTTAGCTCAGTTGGTAGAGCACATCATTCGTAATGATGGGGTCGCCAGCAGAACTAGGGTCTTTATGGAAGGTACTTCCATAAGTAAGGTGTGAAGGGATGAAGGTTAAGCCGCTTTAGCTCAGTTGGTAGAGCATCGCATTCGTAATGCGGAGGTCACGTGTTCGAGTCACGTAAGCGGCACCAGTCCATAGCTTTGATAGCCTTTTTTGCCTTCCAAAAGCGCGTGAACCTTGGGTTCCACGTGGGTTTCTTGTGGGAGCGCGCTGGCCTTGAGCATGACGACTAACTTCAGTGTTTGGCGAATTGCGGAACGGCAGGTTTGAAGCCGTGTCGCGGGAATAGCTGACATTCACGGAGCGTTAGCTTTGCGTGTTCATCGTCGCCAGTTCCTGGCCCGGCGGCGCTCCCTAATGGATGACCGTCCGCCTCATGACGGCTAACCGCACGACAGCGGCAGCAGCATGCTCCGAACCTGACGGAAACCGGCATGGCTGGTTTGGAGAAGACCGCCGAATTTAGACACCTTTCGCTCAGACGCACATGCTCAGCCGTAGATCCGAAGAAAGGGCAGATCATCCACGCCAGATGCGCACATGGTCTAGACCGTCACCAATCTTTTTCTTGCCTATTTGAATCAGAATCCGGATCAACTGCCCATCGAGCGGAACCAGTCCCGAACGGATAGATGCAGACGGACAACCTCGTCTTCCGCGAGCGGCTTGCAATGAGCGATGGGTCCACGCAGCACGTTCAATGTCGCGATAACTCGCTCTAGAGCTTTGCGATTTTGGAAAACGTCCGCGAAATCGTTCCAATTTTGCTTGATGATCTCACCAAGCTCACCGAAGGACGTGTAATCGAGCGGCTCATCGGAGCGCGTGGCGACACCGTGCTCAATCTCTTTAAGTCTGATTCGCTCGACGTTCTCCCGCACGCTTTGCGGAGCTTTGCTCCACCATTCAGCGCCGTGACACTCCAGCATTATGCTCGTGATCAAAGATCGCATCGAGTTTTCGAGACAGTAGAAGACTCGATAATGGACGGCCATATCGCTGGCCTCCCGCCTGATCTTCTCTTCGAATTGCGGATAATAAGTTTCATCCATGCCGCCCGCTTCTGTCGGTCGGTGACCCAAATCGATATCTCTCTCGCGCTCGACAAGCTGCACCGCCGCTTCAATTGCGAGGTTGTTAAGCGCGAACAGCCTGATGCGATCAATGGATTTAGTCATCAGAAAGAAGATTTGCTTTAATCGAACTGAAGATTGCGTTGTATACTTCGACGTTAGTTGTTTCCGGCAAATTTACGTTGATGGTGTAAGCTAGCCGGAGGTCGGCCTTCTTGTGATTGTCGACGCTTGGGTCGCGCCTCACCATAGATCGGGAGATATCAAGAGGTGGAAGCTTTTGATCGTTTGGCTGGTCCGTCTGATCAGCATCAAAGTCAGCAAGTTGCTTACAGGCTTTGAAACTCCCGGCAATAGCGGTGACCGTGCTATCAGACCTGTCCCTCCCTGTTACTTCGACCACGAGATTCTTCAGCTTGTCATCAGATAGATCATTCGCAAACTCATTGCGCTTGAACAGGTCCGCCCATCCAATCCGCATCGCTTCCGCCATAGCGGCTCCGCTGCTGTCAGCGTTGCGAAAGCGGCGATACAGGTCCGTTGGCTTGCCGTCGTTCTCAAGAAAACCGATCCGTTTCAGGAAGGGGATGAAAGCGCGGGCGCTACCTGAGCCATATCCAAGGACAGTCTCTTGAAAATCTTGCGTGTAGCGATCGGGCATCTTGGCTTGCTGAATCTTCTCGAAAATCTTGCCGATCAGGCCTGTGGAATTGATGAACGGTGGCAATGCCATAGCGGATGATCCCCCTTGTTGCCCCATCCTAAACCAAGCGGTTGCCGCACGTCACCTAAATATCACGATGCAGAATGACCCAATTCCTACGGCTCGAGCCTAAACGATGCGACTGCGGTGCGTCGGATATTGCCGTAGAACCGGACGCTATACTCGTTGGGCTAAAATATGGGGTAAGTCCCACCAACAGTCGCCATCTAGATGTCCGCTTGGACGCGGTAATATTGCTCTAATCGACTTGGATTGGCGCAAAGCGGATACGAAAAAGCAGGTATCTTATATGGGGACTGTGCAGATTTGCCTCAGTCCAACAACTCTCCCGACGTACAACCCAAAGCCACCGCCACCCGTTCGACTACTGATACAGTTGGGTTCTTCACAACGCGCTCAATGCCGCTGATGTAAGTCCGGTCCAATCCAGCTTCGTCAGCAAGCGCCTCCTGCGACCAGCCGCGTTCCTTGCGCAGCCGCTTCATATTCACAGCCAATCGTTGCCTGACATCCATCGTCCAGTTTGAACTGGAATGTGGCTGATAGAACCACGGACTATGAATCTCATTTTTACTAGCCTTGGCAGCATGTTCCGATAAATCAGATCGGGACGTGGATGCCTCAACGCGCCGTCAACCCGACGGTCCATCCCACGAAAGGGGATTACCAATGAAGAAAATTACATCAATGCTTGCAGCTCTGACGCTGCTATCGGCCTGCACCACGGCTGCCGATGTCTCCACGCCTTTGGCGGCTGGCGGCGACAAGAATGCCAAGTTCGACATCAAGGATACGGCCAACGGCTTTACCGTCGATCTGAGCTATTCCCGTTACCAGTTCGTGCCCGAAGCGGACGCATTGTTGGTCGCGTGTCGCTCCATTGCCACCACCCGCGCCTACGAAGAAGCTAAAAGCCGGGGCAAGGAAATCCAGCCGATCAATGAACAGACGCTGCGCGTTTCAACGGGCCGCAACGGCCTGAGCGGACGAACCTCATGCCGGGCGTTTGTCGAAGCCACATGGAAATAATGGGAGGAAGCAACTCATGACGAAAAGGCCCGCCAAACAAGGCTTCTTTGCTTCTTTAACGAGCGGTCTTGTTCCCTTCGGAACATTCAAAATCTTTGCGGACGCATTGTCGGCCACCCGGGAGGCAGAACAATTTGCAAAGCAACACGGGGAAATCTTAGGCGAAATAGACCGTCTTCTCGAGCAAAGCATTGCAGGATGTAGCCAGGAACAACGGGAAATAAATGATAAGAGAATCGAATAACTATTCGTCGAGTCCAAGAAGCTTATGGAATAAGTAATGTGGTCAAGACTGGCATATGTGCTTTATCTCATATTATATTTTTGCTCTATCGCGGCGGCCTATGTTATAGCCTTTCTTTTATTTATGTATTTTGGTTATGACATACTGATGTTCATTTTCTTTTAGAAGAAATACTTTTTATTATCTTTAAATGCCAACCCCTGCGGAGCAATCCTTGGGGGTTTTTTATTGGAGTCAACACATGCACACAATCACCACTTGGGCCGAATTGGCCCGCTATCTGCGAGAGCCAATTCATCCTGACCTCAAATGCTTGCTTGAAACGCGGCGCGACCAATTGGCCGACTATGGCGACCTTACCGAACTAGGCACGTTCAATGTTGTTCAGCCGGGCGACACGCTGGAAGCGATCGAAACAGCATTGCACTTCCCGCTCAACATGGACGGGGCACCTACCTGGGAATGGGTAGAGCGACATGGTGCATTCTTCGAAGCGCCAATCATCCTGTCCGACGATGGCTTTGGTCATGTGCTGATCATCCAGGACACGGAAGGCGTCGACCCAACGCTTTTGGCACTCTGCCGCGAACACGCCTGACCGCATCATCAACATCCATCGCAGCGTCCTTCGGGGCGCTTTTTTTATATCCGGAGAATATGCATGCTAGCATTTTACAAAGCCGCCGAACTGGAAGCGGCGCTATCTATTTCGTTGTGTCCCAATCTTGAGACGTTGCTGCGGAAACGCGTTGCGCAAATTATGGCGGACGGACTTGGGGACTTCACGCATCTTCTCGTCGTTGCCGCCGATGACACAGAAGCCATGATCGAGGAGGAAGTCGCCTTCTCGCCTGTGGTGTCCGACGGCATTCGCTTCGGCCAGCCCAACTTCTCGCCGCACTGGGACGTCTTGCACAATCATGGCGGATGGTTCGAGGTCACGTTCTGCATCGGCAATGGGGGATGGGCCGTGGTGCTACTTATCGAGGATACCGTCGGCGGCAGATTTCCAGAGCTTCAGGCCATGTGCCGGGCTGCAACTGACTGAAAACCTGCCATACTGGCGTCGCTGGCGTCGCGCGGGAGCGCCAAACTCGCCGAACGCAGTCTTGATTGCCGAAAATCACATGCATCGACCAAAAAAGCAGGCGGTGAAAAAATATTTTATCCCGGCGCTACGCCCGTCGAATTCAGGTACCCCCCCTACCTGTTTCTCAAGCAGGCTCTCCAGCAGCTACCTTGATAGAGATACATAGCAAGGATGAGAAAACTTAAGCCTAGTTACGTTCGTTAGCTTAAACCATAAAATTAGCTTTCTAATGTACTATTATTCATAAACATCATAATGTGACAATATACGCACTTTGACAGGTATTTAATCTTGGCTTATATAGTGTCTACCATGTCTTAAACGTCCAGGTATTGAGGACCTATATTAATATTATGTCCGATAAATACTGAAAATCTTTAGATATGTGTAGTGGTGTTTAATACCAGAGGAAGGGTAAGCATCATTCTAGCGCTTGCGAATGAGCAAAAATTTCGGTGTTGTTATGAAGTTAGACTACAAAATATTACGGTATCATGTTTATAGCTTTGAAGCTGTCTATTCCGATGGTGGGGAAGTATTTAAATATCCAAATTGGCGCAATGCTTCGATATATCAAATTGTTGCATACCTTTGGCAAATGATACGCCGATGGAACTTAGATGAGTATGAACTGCGACGTCGACTTGAAAACGAAGGGTTCGGGAATACAGAAATAGTATCTCTGCTAGTAAATCTTTACGGCGAAGGGCAATGTGAAGAGCCGCTGTGGCGCCACGATGGAAGCGGCGGATTACAGTGTATCGAACTCCCCATACAATAAGACATTGTTCGGGGGGGGCATCCCCCCGAACAATGAATGTAGGCTGCGCTGGCTCTTTAACCGATGACAGCTGCCACTCACATCATATCTACGACTTTGATGGCCAGATGCTTTGCGTCGGCCATGTAGCGCGACCGTGATACGGGTCGCTTTAGGGTATAGCCCATGCAAAATCTTCTACACTCCAAGGCGGCTGATGCCGTTTACTGGGCCGAATTTGGCCTCACCTTAATTCCCATCGGGTCGGTGTCCACAACACCGGCTGTCGAACTCGATGAATGGCGTCGGCGTTATTCCGTCGATGCCGTAGCCGCACATTTTGAAAAGCATACGCATGATCGGATCGGTGCATTTCTTCCGTCAGGCGTAATTGGATTCCGCGCTATTCGCGTGGAATTCGAGGGCGTGCTGACTGCCTTTCTTCAATCGCTTCACGCTGCGCCGCTTATGTGGCTCAGTGGCAAGGGCTCATTCTATCGCATGGCTCCCGGACAGTCGGTAACAGATTGGCATGCTCTCGCTCCGGATGGCGTAGAGATCATTGGCAGTGACGACATACTGTTGCTGCCTACAGGGAGCGCATTCAACCGTGATGCCTTTCCAGCGACCACCATCGACGATCTTGCGATTGTCTCGACGCTCGATATGGCGACCCCGGAAGGTCAGGTCGACATCGATCAACCGGCTTCTGTGGTTGTGGACGATATCGTCGACACGCCTCTTGCCGCAATGAGCGTAAGGGGTTCGGCATCGGTGTTCGAGGAACGGGCGCTGTTGGCGAAGCCGCTTTTGGGCCATGTCGTGATGATGGGGCAGGCAACTGTCTGGTATGCTCCGCCCAATTCCGGGAAAACCTTGATCATGCTCGCGCTGCTACTTCAGGCGATATCCGGGAGTAACGTCCGCGCTGAAAATTGTTACTTCATCAATGCCGATGACAATGAAGCGGGTATAGCCGAAAAGCTCAGGCTTCTGGATGATCTAGGCGCGCATACCCTGATCCCGGGTGAGGGCGGGTTCGAGCCTGCATCATTCGCCGATCAACTTGATGCCATGGCGGCGAACGACCAGTGTCGGGGTGTGGTAATCGTCCTGGATACGATCAAGAAATGCGCCGATCTGATGGATAAGCGCGAAAGCGCCCGGTTCGCTCATTCAGTTCGACGCTTCACGCAGAAGGGCGGCACCTTTCTGGGTCTGGCACATACAAGGAAAAATCCCGGCACTAACGGAAGGGCAGTATACGGTGGGACAACGGACCTGATAGAAGATAGCGACGCCGTTTTCATCCTTAACGCCCCGTATGACTCTGCCGCGACCGGCGAAAAAATCGTTAAATTCGAGACGTTCAAAAAGCGTGGCGGTGGGGTCGAAGAGACTTACGCTTACGCCACGGATGCCGTCAGCTATGACGAGTTGCTCGCCTCGGTTCGGCTGGTCGATCCCGACGATGTCGAACGCTTGGAGTCCCACGCCAAGGAAGTCGATGATCAGACGATCGTAGATGCCGTCATCGCCTGCATCGATCAAGGGATCACCATGAAAATGCCATTGGTCGCTGCAGTGGCCGAAGCGGCCAAGATATCAAAGCGCTCGGCTTTGCGCGTCATAGAGCGATATCAAGGCAACGACGGTAACGGCATCTGGTCGTACACCGTCCAGGCGCGCGGTGCGAAAGTCTATGCGGTCGTTCGCGACGGCTGACGCAAAGTGCCGAAGGGAGCGCCAGGTTCCAGTTTCCAGACTTTCGGGCTCACGCCCTGTGCGTGGACGGTGCGGAACTGAATCTGGCGTGGCCTGCCGCACACCCTGACCGCGACATGCACTCAACGCCGGGTCAGGTCCCGAGTGCTCCATGTTTGCCAATTCCCCGAAGGCAGGAGGGCCGAGCTGGCCTTCCCGCTACCCAACTCCCATCGGCCCCGGCGCGCGGCTGGTGGCTTGGAACAATCGATACTTTTAAAGGAACCACTCCATGCCCAAAATTAAACTGGATGCCGCGTTCTGCCTGATCGCTCAGTGTGATCCCGGTAAGCGTAAGACCGACTATTACGACACTTCGACAACCGGCTTCGTGCTCGAGGCACGGCCCAATGGCGGCAAGACATACTATCTTCGTTACCAAGACGACCATGGACGCCAGCGACAGCACAAAATTGCAGCCTACGGCGACATCACCTTCGACAAGGCCCGGAAGGAAGCGCAGCGCCTTCGTTCGCAGGTCGTACTTGGTGGCGATCCAGCCGCCAGCCGGGAAGAAAAACGGGCAGTCACAACGTACGCTGTCCTTGCTGCGCAGCATCTCGACTATGCGCGGTCGTATCAAAAGTCGCCTGCGAACACCGAACGCATCATCCGGCTCCATCTACTTCCACGCTGGGGGCGGCTTCGACTTGATGAGATCACGCAACCGGCAATCGCAAAATGGCTGGCGGAAAGGAATGCGTCGGGTCTTGCACCGGCGACCGTTGAGAAGATTCGTGTCATATTAAACCGTAGCTTCGAACTGGCCATTCGCTGGAACATGCCGGGCGTTACGAAAAACCCGGTGAAGGGCATACCGCGCAAGCCGGTCAACAACGCCCGAGAACGCTATCTGAACGCAGCGGAAGCAAAGCGGCTGTTGGCAGCCGTCGATGCGTCCCGGAATACGCAGCTCGGAGCAATTATCCGGCTGTTGCTCTTAACCGGCGCGCGAGTATCGGAACTGCTACACGCCCAATGGCAATACATCGACGTTGAGCGGCGGGTGTGGCTCATTCCAACGTCGAAAACGGGAAAGCCACGTCATGTCCCTTTGTCGCAAGCGGCGATCGACGTGATCGAACATGTTCCTCGCTTCAACGGCTGCCCTTACCTGTTGCCGAACCCGGATACGCTCAAACCGTTCGTCACCCTGAAGCACGGGTGGCAGGCGGCAAGGGATGAAGCTTTGCTTCCTGACCTTCGCATCCATGACCTCCGGCACAGCGCCGCGAGCTTCATGATAAATGCAGGCGTCGACCTGTTCGCCGTTGGAAGGGTACTGGGCCACGCGGATCATAAATCGACCATGCGTTACAGCCACCTTGCCAACGACACGCTGCTGGCGGCTGTCGAGGCCGGGGCGAGGAAGATGGGTACTCTGCGAAACTAAAAGCTGCATCCGTCCATGTGCTGGCCTCGCGGCTGGTGCGTGGGCGGATGGCCCTTCCGTCCCCAATTTTTTTGCCTTCAAGAAGGTCAACCAAAGGAATATAATCATGAATACGCGCTCTGCCGCACACATCAAGCTCACGAAGCAGCCAGCACCTAACCCAATTGACGGCATGCGCAGCATGCTTGAAGGGTTTGGCCCTGACGTTAACAAGCACGACCGGGCTGACGTCGTCATTCAGGCCTGCATCGCCCAAAGCTATGTCACTCGATCCCAAATCATCGACATCGCAAAACAGCTGGGACTGAACCCTGCCCACGTTGCGATAAGGCTCAAGGCAGGCACCGGTCGCAATCCGGATGGCTACATGTGGCATCATGACGACGAAGGGCAATACAGCCTACACGCCTAACAACGATTAGCCCCACCTGAGCAAACAGGTGGGGCTATGGCGGCGCTTACATCTCGCTGAATTCCTGAACTATCACAAAGAAGACTAATCGTATTTGCTATTTCAACGCTTCCGCAGTCGACAGATTCATATCCAAATATTATCCTGTATTTCCGATCCGAATGAACCCTTGAGCATCAGGGTTAAGTCGGCAAACTCACCGGAGCCTTCGATGCCGACGTAAGTGTATCCGCCTGTCCTGGAGATGGTTAGCAATCCTTTGCCAATCGCGTCACCGACAGTTGTCGCATCAAGGTTGTAAGACGTGAAATCTAGAATATCTTGCACGTTGCCGCTGGCAGCAAAATCATTGATGATCGGACGAAGGGAAGAGGCTGTTTCGTTGGCGGCCAATTCAAAGCGATCCGAACCAGCACCCCCGGTCAATTCGACTTTGCCTGTTCCATCCCAGTTAACGAGCGTGATCTTGTCATCACCTTTCCCAGCAATCACTCGGCCGCCCGCCCCAGACACTGTTATCATGTCGTTACCATCGCCAGCATCGGCTACTGGCAAAACGAAACTTCCGTCGCCGTAAGCAAACCCACTAATCGAGATGACGTCATTGCCACCCTTCGTATATACGACGCGGGCAGAGCTTGAAACGACATCATTGCCACTGCCGGTCGTGATTTCAGTAATGTCTTCGATGCGGTCCAGTCCAATTTCGATACCGCGCGCGAAACCGTTTTCCACATAAATGGCGGACTTGGCGCCTTCGTAAACAAGCTTGCTAGCATAAAAATAGGTATCGTTATCGCCATCCAGCGCTGCCACAATTTTTACGCCCAGAGCGTCGATAAAGTCTTCACCATCCCCATCCTCGACGACGATATTTTCGGCGCCATCGATAATAGCGTCAACGTACAAACGGTCATCGCCCGTTCCCAACTTCAAATGAGATGATGCTTTGGCGTCGTATTCGACGTGGATGAAATCGTTACCTGCACCCATGTCAATTTTGCGTCCAGACACATCGGCTGGCTCAATGACGTCATTGAATGAGGTTGCTTTGATGGACGTGCCTACCACGTCCCAAATCACACCGTTGGTGTCAGCACCTTCAGCGAAGTAGAGTTGGTTCTCTGCCAGTTGGCCGTATCGCTCTGGCTTGGCGCCTTCGAATTCACCGATTTGCAGGTTAAAGCTGTATCCATTGTCGTACCTGGGAGGTGAAATGTAAAAATCTTCCGGATATTTATCGCGAACCTTAGTACCATCCAAGAAATAGAAATCGCCGTTGGTTTTTTTAACGCCGACCCATCCGATGCCGTCGAACCGATCATAGTCTGTATAAAAACTGTGATCATAATTCAGATTGCTCGTTAAATCCCCGCCCCATTTCTGGGCGAGAGCGCGTGCCTCATCCCAATTGATGAATTTGCTATAAGTGGTCCAGATGCTCGTTGATACCATGGCAATATCTCCCCCAAACGATAGATATTACTGCATCCGGAAGTCTGAATTTGATAGTGAAGATATTGTTATCGCTGATCATTCTTCGGATTTTAGGTTTTCGTGAGCGCTATCCAGACTTTGTGGCGGGAGAGCGCTGCACCGTCCCAGTGAGAGTCATGGTCTTACATTTAAACGAGACCGGCCGATTTAGCCCGTCTTATTCACCGTGCTTAGTTAGAAGGGTTGGCGGGAGTGGCCTAAGCAGTTGCTTTATAGTAGGAAAATGGGTGTCGAAGCCAATCCTGCAACGAGGCAAAAAATGCCACAAGCCACACC
>NZ_BSEF01000010.1:0-264557 GCF_027925545.1 Sphingobium sp. BS19 | reverse complement strand
AGAAAAAGCTGCAGGCCTATGGCCTGCGTCCATCGATGAGCGGCAAGGGAAATTGCTACGACAATGCGTCCGTCGAGACCTTCTTCAAATCCCTGAAGGCCGAACTCATCTGGCGGCAGAGCTGGCCGACACGGCGTCAGGCAGAAGCCGCCATCTTTCAGTACATCAACGGGTTCTACAACACCCGCCGCCGACATTCATATCTGGGCGGCATCAGCCCGCTCGCCTTCGAAGCCAAGGTGGCTTAATGAGATAGGTGACCGGCACAAAACCGTTACAAGTCCACACAGCGCGCAAAATCGCCGGGGTCATTAAAGGGGTCTTCTAATCCGCTCCGCGTGACAGCGCAGAGGTTGAAGGTGCAGCGGCCACCAAAGGTCCGAACGCTCCGACAATGCGAGACCGGCATCTATGCAATTCAATGTCGTGCGAAGACCCGCGGGCCGGCAGCGCCAAAGGCGATGACATCATAGCTATGGGACTTGACGCCCGGCACTTCCATGCCTTCCGAGCCAAGCGGCATGCCAGCGACGGCGAGCCCCTTGACGCCTGCGGGACGGGTGGCGAGCAAACGCTTCATGTCGGAAATCGGGACATGGCCTTCGAACGCATATCCGTCGATCAGGGCCGTATGGCAGGAAGAAAATTGCACGGGGACGCCGACCCTGCGCCGCAAAGCAGGCCGCGCGGCATCGTCCTCCATGATGACCTTGCGGCCGAGCTTCGCCTGGACAGCCCGCGCCCACTTCTCACAGCATCCACATCCCGGGTCCCGGCGAACGACGACATCGCTGGCGGCGAGAGCGACGCCCGGCATGGTGAGGAACAACAAGGCGGCAGACAAACGGGTCTTCATGGACAGATTCCTGAACAGTGACGATGAACGGTAGACGTTTGCACCTATTGTTCAATACGCACCAATGCCGCCTCCCCCTCATCAAACGGTGGCATTTGTCGAACCCGGCCTGCGTCGCCAGACCAGCGGCAGCGCCACAAGGAGAAGGATCGACATCCAGCCGATGCCTATCAGGATCAACGACTGCTCCCCTGGATCGGCTAAGGCAATCGCCAGTGGCGCCAGAGCCTGGCCAATGCTGGCTGCGGCATGCTGCAGCCCCAGCTTCCAGCCGGACGGAAGCGGGGGGCCGCTGATCCAGAAGCTCGTCACGAGACGAAGGCTCGCGGAACTCCAGCCGGCCGCGACAATGAGGCCGGCGATCACGATCATCGACGACGCATAGGGAAAGACGAACAAGGCGGCGGCGAGAAGCCCAAGCGTAAGGCACGCGAGCAATCTGGGGGCTGTCACCAGCCACGGGACCCTGGTGTGGAACAGCTGCGCCGCCAACATCGCCAGTCCGCAAAGGCTGAGCATCCATGCAATCGCCTCGCGGTTGAGACTGGCTTCAACGCGGGTCACCAACAAGCTGACATGCATGGCGGCAAGGCCCCCACCGCCGACGACCGTGACAAGGAGCAGGATCGAAGTGGTCGGAAGCGACTGTGCTTCGCCATCACCACCGCTCCCGGGCCGCGCGGCGCCGCGCACCGGCAGGGGCGCAACCAACATGAGCACGGCGATCATGGCGACGGCGACCGACAGCATCAGGAGCGGCGCTCGAGGAAATACCGCCCCGGAGACCTCCGCGAGCAGCGGAGCGGACAGATCGCCCAGGAAAACGAAGGCGGTGAGCCAGGTGAAGTGCATCGCCCGCTCGGCCCGTCCACCTCCGGCAAAGCTCGTGGAGAGCAATGCGAGCGGTATGATCGCGGCCGCGGACATGCCCGCGAGAGCGCGCAGGAGATAGAGTGTCGGAAGCGCCACGACCCCGACCGGCGCCAAGGCAAAAGCGAGAAGGATGAGCGCGGCGCGCAGCAGGACCCGATAGTCCATGCGGTCCGCGAGCCAGCCCCAGAGCGGCGCAAAGAGCAATGCCGCAAGGGGATGCGCCGCACTCAGGCTCGCTACGTGGAAGTCATGGGCGCGCAGCGACAGTGGGACCGGTCCCTCGTCGACGAGCGACGGCAGGAACGCAAGGATAGCGGTCTGGCCCGCCGCCGCAGCGGCGACGGCGAACTGCAGCAAGATCGGCGAGCGGAAGGCTGTCTCCTTCTCGCCGTCCCCTTCGTCGCGACGCCCGGGTTCGTTCAATGATCCTGCCGGCGCCGCATTGCGGGTCACCACCACACGCGCAAGCCGACCACGACGCGATGCTCGGTCACAAGCTCGCGATCCGCGCGCCGGAAATCGGCGGTGCCGCCCAGCGCGCGTTCCCAGACGAAGCCGACATAGGGCGCGAACTTGCGCGAGATTTCATAGCGCAGCCGGCCGCTCAGTTCGACATTGCTGAAGCCGCTGCCGAGCTCGCGGTCGGTGGAGCGCTTGGAATAGACGTTGGTCTCGACCTGCGGCGTCAGGATGAGCCGATTGGTGAAGAGCACTTCATAGGAAGCCTTGGCACGGGCCGCCACACGGCCGTCGTCACCTACATAGCCGGTCAGCTGGACGTCGAACCAGTAGGGCGCCAGACCCTCGACGCCGGCGGCGAGCCAGGTCGTGGCACCCTTGCCGAGATCTTGGCGAACGCCCAACAGCGTGCCCCAGAACGGGTTCTTGCTGTGCCACCAGAGCGCCTCGACGCTGCTCTCGGGATCGAGGCGATCGCCGGAGTTCTTCAGTCCCTGGCTGCGCAGCCAGAGCTTGTCGTTGTCCTGTCCCCTGGTGACCAGCACCGTCCAACCGAAACCTTGCCCTTCGTTGCCGGTGGCAAACTCCAGTTCGTCGACGAGGATCTTGGGGATCGAGAGCTTGTCGGCCATCTCATAACCCGGCAGGCTGGAATTACGGTAGCCGTCGGCATAGTCGTTGGAGTCGCGCGCGTCCGGCGGGGCCTTGCCGCCCTGCATCCGGCCCATGTCCATCTTCGTGCTGCCGCCCGACACGTCGACCCCGGACATATCCATGCCGGCATGGTCCTCGGCCCGGGGCGGTTCTTCCGGTTGAACCTGCTGCGCGATCGGCGGCGCGGCCGGGACGTGTTGGTGAGGCGCGACCTGAGCATGGGCGGGCGCGACCGCCACAGCCAAGAGCGCAATGACAAAGGCGAACGGAGCACCTTGTGGGCGAGCAAGGCCGGTCATGCGACCACCACCTCCCGGAACATGCCGGCGGCCATATGGTAGAGCAGATGGCAGTGGAACGCCCAACGGCCCATCGCATCCGCCGTGACCCGGAAGCTCACCCGCTGGGCCGGCTGGACCACCACGGTATGCTTGCGGACCTGGAAAGTGCCGTCCGGCGCTTCGACGTCGCTCCACATGCCGTGGAGGTGCATCGGATGGGCCATCATCGTATCGTTGACCAGGGTGATGCGCAGCCGCTCGTTCGGCTTGAAGTGAAGCGGCCGCGAGTCGTTGAGCTTGATCCCGTCGAGCGCCCAGATGAACCGCTCCATATTGCCGTTGAGGTGGAGCTCGATCTCGCGTTCCGGCTCGCGCGGATCGGGATCTCCGGTCGGTGTCCTCAAGTCTGCCAGCGTCAGGACGCGCCATGATCGACCGCGCAAGCCCGCCCCCGGGTCGTCGAGATTGGCGCGAGGATAGTCGACGCGCATGTCGGTGTTCGCGCCATATTCGGTGCGGGCATGCCGGGCCTTGGGCGGCATCTCCGTCATGCCGTGCCCCGCATGTTCGCCGCCCATTGCGGTCATGGCGCCCATCATGTCGACGGGGTCGAGCCAGGGCCGCGCATCGAGCGCCGGCACGGGCGCGACCATGCCGGGCGCGGGCGCGATCGTGCCGCGGGCGAACCCCGTGCGGTCGATCGACTGGGCGAAGATCGTGCGGGCATCACCGTCCGGCATGGTGAACTCGACATCATAGGTCTCGCCGGGCCCGATCCGGAACTCCTCGACCGTCACCGGCACCACCGCCTGCCCGTCGGTCGAGACGATCGTGAGCGCGACACCGGGGATACGCACGTCGAAGAAGGTCGCCGTCCCGGCGCCGACGAAGCGGAGGCGAACATGCTCGCCCGGCGCGGCGATGGCGGTCCAGTTGCCCGCGGGCGTCGTCCCGTTCATGAGATAGGTGTAGGTCGCGGCGGAAATATCGCTGTAATCGGTCGGATTCATGCGCGACGTGTTCCACATTCGCCGGCGCTCGAGGGCCTTGCCAAGCCCCATCGAGCCGACGTCCTTGAGGAAGTCGCCTGCGGTCGGCTGCGCGAAATTGTAATAGCTGCTCAGCTTCTTGAGGTTCGTGAAGATCTGGAGCGGCGGCTCGTCCGACCAGTCGCTCAGCATGATCGTATAATCGCGGTCGGGAACAGAACCCGTCGGCACCTTGGGATCGATGACGATCGCACCGTAAAGCCCGGTCTGCTCGGCGAGCGTGTGGGCATGATACCAGTAGGTCCCCGTCTGGCAAACCTCGAACCGGTAGGTAAAGGTCTCGCCCGGCGCGATGCCCGCGAAGCTGATGCCCGGGACGCCGTCCATTTCGGCGGGCAGGATGATCCCGTGCCAGTGGATGCTCGACATTTCCTTGAGGCTGTTGCGAACCCGCAGCGTGACGGTGTCGCCCTCGCGCAGGCGCAAGACGGGTGCCGGGACCGCCCCGTTCACCGCCGTCGCGACCCGGCGCTTGCCGGTATAGTTGACCGGCAGCTCGGCGATCTCGAGGTCGAACTCGGTTCCGCGCAGTTCGCCGGCCGACGCGGAAAGGGATTTCGCCAGCAGCGCCGGAGCGAATCCGGCAACGCCTGCGCCGACCGCCAGCCCCTGGACGAAGCGGCGCCGCGCGATCGGGAAACTATGAAACGAGGGCATGACCGTCGCTTTCGTCAAATATGGTCAGGGGTGCCGGCAATTGCCAATGGTGCGCTTACGTTTCAGCATGGTCACGGCGGTCCGCCAGACTTACTGGAGGGATGCCCACGCGCAATCAATACCGGTCTGAAGGCCGCCACCGCTAGGAGATGCTGAGTAAAGGATCAGGTGCGCGAGCACCGCCCGCCCCGTCAGCCCTTTGCCGCGATCTTCAGCTTGCGTCGCGGGGTCTTAGGCGAGGGAGCCGACTCCGGGGTGGGTTCAGGTTCGGGAGCTGCCGGTGCTGGCTCCGCCATCGGTGAGCGCTTCCGACCGAGTCCGATGCTGTGCGCAAGCTCGCGTCGCCGCTCGGCATAATTGGGAGCCACCATTGGATAATCCGCGGGCAGCTTCCACTTTGCTCTGTATTCCGCCGGCGTGAGATTGTAACGCGTCGCGAGATAGCGCTTCAGCATCTTCACGTGCCGGCCGTCCTCTAGGCAAATGAGATATTCCGGCTTGATCGAGGCGCGGAGCGCCACAGCCGGCTTTGTGGCTTCGGCTGCGGGCACCAGCGGCCGACCCAGACTGACAAGCGCGGTGTGGACAACCGAGATCAATGCCGACACGTCGCCTACGGAGACGCTGTTATGGACAACGTACGCCGCAACAATGTCGGTGGTGAGGCTAACAAGATCCTCCGGCGAAGTCATATCCGGCAAGGTCGGTTCTCCAGGGTGCACCGCGAAAGAGTGAAGTACGAGCCGATGCGCGGGAACGGCGAACATCCATAACCGTCCACTTGCGTTAGCGCCAGCACGGGTGCCAACCTCGGAAAACGAGCACGCACAATCCCCCCTGTCGGCTGAACGGTCGTCATTCTTTGCGTTCGGCGGCGGCGGTCTTGTAGTGAGCGGCTCGCTCTACAAGCGCCAGCATGTTGCGGGCCGCCTCGACCGTCAGTCGGTGAGGCGTCATGCCGGGCCTGGGTGAAATATACGCAGCCATCTCGCGTACCAGCGCGGACTGGCTGTCAGGTGCTCCGGCGAGCAAGGCGACGACGAGGTTCTCAAGCGCGATAAGGCGCACGCGCAGGTTGCCGGCCTCGGCATCGCCGATCTCGCCGGCGACCGTCGGCGTCCGGTGCTGGTGCAAGCCGGCGAACGAGCCGCCTTCGTTTTCCCACCGCCCGATCGCACGGTCGTGGACCTGGCACCGCGCCGCGTCGAAGCCGGCGCCCTCAATAGACATGGCGTACCCTTCCCTGCTCGATCCCCAGCGAAGCGAGCCTCAGATCACGTATTTGTCCCAGCTCGCATAATGTTCGGCGCTGCGCTTGCCGCGCGGCAGACTGAGGCCGATGAGGGCGATCCCCAATACCACCGACGTGACAGCGCCCAGATGGCCGACGCCGGTCAGCAGGAAGGGCGCGGCGACGAGCCAGGCGCCGAACGCGACGTTGATAAAGCGCAGGGCGCGGGCGACCTCGGCGGTGGCGATGATCGCGACGGTGATAACCAGCGCACCCACCACATGGTCGCTGTTCGCCATTGCGCCTTCGTTGCCCAGGGTCACCCGCGTCAGCATGAGGAAGACGCCGAGCGCGATGCTAGCTGCCAGCGTCCACGGCAGCGTCAGCCCGCGCTTCGCATCCGCCCAGAAGGCAGAAGGAGAGGCCATCACGTCGGATGCGTCCTCGGCCCCCGCCTCGATCGCGTCACCCTGGAAGAAGGTGCGGATCAGCGGCTTGCCGCGGCGCTTCGCCCAGGCGAGGAACTGGCCCATGGCGATGACCTCGTCCAATGCGAACGGGATCATGATCAGCATGGCGAGCGCCGCGATCAGCGCCAGTGTGCTCCACGTGCCGATGACGATCGGCTGGCTGATGATGAAATAGATGCTGATGACGCCGAGCGGGATGACGAGGATGCCGAAGAAGGTCACCATCCACGGCATGGTCCGCCAGCGGTCGCGGGTGCCCATCACCGCCATCAGGATCTCGAGCACGTAGCTGATTGTGCCAAGGCCCCCATCAGGGATCGGCCACGCCTTCGACATGCCCGAAGTGATTATCTCCTCGGTGCCGTTGCGAGGATCACTCAGCGAACCAGCGAAAAAAGGCTCCCAAGCGGTATCGATGTGCCCCAACTGGTAAGCCGTCAGGATGCGCGAGGTGAGAAGCCCGATCAGGCCCATGGCAACGATCGGCAGGCGTTGCGCATCGGTCGACGGCGAATAGGTCCAGCCGGGCGGGATGTTCTTGGGGTCCATCATGCCTGCCATGCTCATGCCCGGCATCATTGGCACGAGCACCGACAGGGCGATCACGGCCGAGCCGATGAGCAGGTTGTTGTTGTACTGCGCGGCGCTCGGGCTCCAGAAGATCAGCGGCGCGAAGAACAGCCAGATGCCGACGAACGCGACAGCCCACTGCGCCCATGTCTTGGTGCGCGGGGCGAGCGACAGCGCGCCGAACAGCGCGATGGCGAGCCCGCTGACGACATCGCTGATAGCCAGTGCGCTAGCCCGCCATTCGATCGAAGGCAGCCCGCGATCGACGGTTACGAAACGCGCGGCTTCGCCGACGCTCTGCGTGGTCATGGAGTCATAGATGAGCGGGCTGGAGGCGAGCCACAGACCGAGACCAATGTTGGCGTAAAGCGCCCAGCGTGCGCGGCGCTCATCGCGGTCCATCAAGGCCATGTGATCGCCGTGCCCGCCGTGGTCCGACATGGCCGCGACCGCGGCGCCGGGCCCGTGCCCCATCGCCGCGTGGTCCATTTTGCTGTGATCCATCCCGCCGTGATCTATGCCGCCCGTTCCGGCGGCCGCTGCGGGCTGGTGGTGGCCAGACCCCGCAAGCTCGGCCTCTGGCTCTTCATCCCACGCGACCAGGTTCTCGTTGAGCTTGTTGTTCCGGTACCAGGCCCGCGGATGCCGCTTGAGCGCAGCGACGATCGCCGGGAGCGTGTCGCGAAGGCTGTGCTTCGGTTCCCACCCGAGCAGCGACCGTGCGCGCGAGATGTCGAGGATATAGTGGTCGTTGCTGCTGTCGATCATCCAGGGCTGGATAAAGTCGTCGCCGCCGAGCGCTTCGTTCTGCAGGATGATCCCGGCCTTCGCGAGCGGCTGCGGGATGCGGATCGTCTTCCAGCCCTCGCCGTGGAGCGCCTCCCCGATGATGTCCTGGATCTCGGCATAGCCGGGCGGGTCGGGTTCGCCGACGAGCAGCGGCAGTTCTGACGGCAATTCGTGCCGCCGATCGACCAGGCGCAACACGGCGTCGGCCAAGTCCTCGCGGTGCACCGATGACTGTGCCGCGCACAGCATGCCGGGATAGAAATGCGAGATCAGGCGGTGCTCGTAGATCTGCGATATCTGCTGCGCGAGAAACGCCGAGCGCCCGTCGTCGTCATAAACTCCGGCGGCGCGGAGGAAGACAACGGGGATCTTCCCGCGCCGCGCGTGCAGCAGTGCTTCCGTATCGACTTTGGACTGCGGATACGCCCAAGACGCGCCGATGGGCGACTTCTCGCTGATGCGCTCGTCCGGAGTAGGGGTCGGCTTGTGGACCAGCATCGTGCTCGCGAAGAGGAACTGCTCGACCTCGAACGACTGCAGCCCGTCGATCAGTCGGCGGGTGCCCTGCACGGTGACCTTCTCATAGAGCGGATTAGGATCGCCCGTGACGTCGTAATAAGCGGCAAGGTGGATCACCGAGGCGATGCGATTGCCAAACCGCGCGCGCACCTCGTCGAGCGCGGCGCGGACCGCTTCGTCCGATCCGAGGTCTATGTCGATCGCCGCCGCGGGCGGCGGCGGGTCCGGCGGACCGGCGCGATCGAAGCCGACAACCGTGTAGCGTTCGCCAAGCCTAGCGATCAGCGCGGCGGCTATAAAACCGCTCGCACCGGTGATGAGGACCAGTTCGCGCGCGTCCTTGTCGCTCACGGACCCGCTGCGTTCGATGTCGGTCATGACGCTGCCACCCTCATTCATTTGTGCTGCGGAACGTGGACAGGCCCGCTGCACTTATGATCGCGAGGCGGGCACGTGCGGATCACCGCACAATCCCTTTACGCGCCCGCCCCGCAAAGCCCTCAGATAAAATCGGGTTTATTGCGTCACCACAAAGCCGGCCTTCTCGATGGCCTGCTTGAGTTGCTGTACATCGGCTGCCGAGCTTACCGACACCGTCTTGCTCGCCAGGTCGACGTTGACGACGGCATCCGCATCGACGCGTTGAAGCGCGTTCGTCACACCCCGCACGCAACCGCCGCAGGTCATTCCCTGTACCTTGAAATCGATCATCTTCGTTCTCCCATGAGGTGAATGAAGCAAATGTGGGGTTTGACACTGTGTCAGGGTCAAGGGGTAAGTTTTCGTTGTTGACCTTGACACGATGTCAGGGACGATAAGCTCGTCGACTCGATATTGGAGACGACCATGAACGCACCGGCACGACTGCAGGCGACAGCGCACGCGGGAAGAGAAGAGATGCTGTCGCTGCCCATCGAAGGCATGACCTGCGCGACGTGCGTTGGTCGGGTCGAGCGTGCTATCGCCGGGGTGCCCGGCGTCGTCGTCGCCTCGGTCAACCTCGCGACCGAGCGGGCAAATGTCGAATTCGTCGACGGACGATCCGATGTCGGCGCCGTGGCCGATGCGGTGCTCGCGGCGGGCTACACGCCGGTGACGCAAACGACCGAGCTGACGATCACCGGCATGACCTGCGCGACGTGCGTCGGTCGGGTAGAAAAGGCGCTGCTGAAAGTGCCCGGCGTCCGCTCCGCGAGTGTCAACTTGGCGGCCGAAACGGCGAGGATCGAAGCGGTAGGGGACGTCCCCGCGTATGTCCTGATCGAGGCCGTCGAAAGCGCCGGTTACACCGCATCCGCGCGCACCGGCTCGGCGGAGACGGAGCGGGGCATCGAGGACGCCCGCCGCAACGCCGCCGCGACAAGAGAGCTCCGCCATGTGCTGATCGCCGCGGCGCTGTCGCTGCCGCTGGTCGTGCCGATGCTGCTGGCCCCGTTCGGTATCGAGGTGGCGGTGCCAGGCTGGATCCAGCTACTGCTCGCGACACCCGTGCAGTTCTGGCTGGGCGCGCGCTTCTACCGCGCGGGTTGGAAGGCCGCGCGTGCCCGCACCGGCAGTATGGACCTCCTGGTCGCGATCGGCACATCGGCCGCCTATGGGCTCAGCCTCTACCAGCTGCTGTTCGCGCCGATGCACGGCATGGACGCGCATTACTACTTCGAGGCTTCGGCCGTCGTCATCACGCTCATCCTGCTTGGCAAGTGGCTCGAAGGCCGCGCCAAGCGCCAGACCGGCGAGGCGATCCGCGCGCTGATGGCGCTGCGACCCGACCAGGCGCGCGTCGTCGGCGCCGACGGTGCCGAACGAGAGGTCGCCCTCTCCGAGGTGCGTAACGGCGACCGGGTGCGCGTCCGGCCCGGCGAGCGCATCCCGGTCGACGGGCTGTTGATCGACGGGGCTACCCATGTCGACGAGTCGATGCTCACGGGAGAAAGCCTGCCGGTGCCCAAAGCCGCCGGAGACAAGGTGACCGGCGGGTCGATCAATGCGGACGGGCTCATCCTGGTCGAGACGACAGCCGTGGGCGCCGAGACCACCCTCGCGCGCATCGTGCGCCTGGTCGAGAGCGCGCAAGGCGCCAAGGCTCCGATCCAGCGGCTCGTCGACCGGGTTAGCGCCGTGTTCGTTCCGATCGTCCTCGTCATAGCCTCGCTTACCCTCGCCGGCTGGCTGATCGCCGGCGCCGGAGTGGAAGTTGCGATCCTGAACGCGGTGGCGGTGCTCGTCATCGCCTGCCCGTGCGCGCTTGGCCTGGCCACGCCGACCGCAATCATGGCCGGCACCGGGGTCGCCGCGCGAGCAGGAGTGCTGATCAAGGACGCGGAGGCGCTCGAGACCGCGCACCGCATCAACGTCGTCGCGTTCGACAAGACCGGCACGCTCACCGAAGGCAAGCCCTCGCTGCTGGCGGGACTGCCCGCCGCCGGAGTGGAGCGCACCCAACTCATCGAGCTCGCCGCAGCACTGCAGGATGGAAGCGAGCATCCGCTCGCGCGGGCCGTCATGGCATGGGCCAAATCGGAAGGCGTCCAACCCGTCAGCGCTGAAGGCATGCGCGGCCTGCCGGGTCGCGGCGTCGCTGCGGACGTCAACGGCCGCAACTTGATCCTCGGCAGCACGCGCTTGATGGCGGACGAAGGTATCGCCCTGGAGCAGCTGGCCGTCGAAGCGGCCAGACTGGAATCGGAGGGACGGACGGTCTCCTGGGTCGCGGAACGCGCTCCCGAGCGCCGCCTCCTCGGCCTCCTCGCGTTCGGTGACGAGGTGAAGGCCTCCGCTGCGGCCGCCGTGGCGGCGCTGCATGGCCGCGGTATACGCAGCGTGATGCTTACCGGGGACAATGCGGGAAGCGCGCGCGCAGCGGCCGCCAAGCTGGGCATCGCCGACGTCGTCGCCAATGTCCTGCCGGAAGGAAAGTCGGATGCGGTGGCAGCCTTGCGAGGAGAGGACCGCACGGTCGCCATGGTCGGCGACGGGGTCAACGACGCCCCTGCCCTCGCGGCAGCCGATGTCGGCATCGCCATGTCGACGGGAACGGACGTCGCCATGCACGCGGCCGGCATCACGCTGATGCGCGGCGACCCGCGCCTGGTCGCGGATGCGATCGACATCTCGAAGCGGACCTATGCCAAAATCCGCCAAGGGCTGTTCTGGGCGTTCATCTACAATCTTGTCGGCATTCCGTTGGCGGCCTTAGGTTATCTGAGCCCGGTGATCGCCGGCGCGGCCATGGCGCTGTCGAGCGTCAGCGTCGTCGCCAACGCTCTGACGCTTCGCCGTTGGCGCCCAACCGCGGCTTGAGGAGAGGACAAGTGAACATAGGACAGGCCGCGAAAGCCTCAGGGGTCAGCCAGCGAATGATCCGCCACTATGAGGCGATCGGCCTCATTCCGAAGGCCGCACGGCGTGATTCCGGCTACCGTGACTATGGCGACCGCGAGGTTCACATGCTGCGCTTCATCCGACGCGCGCGCGATCTCGGCTTTCCCATTCCCGAGATCGCGCAGCTCGTCGCGCTCTGGCAGGACGGTGACCGGTCGAGCGGCGAGGTCAAGGCACTCGCGCTCGCACGGGCACGGGAAATGGAGCGCAAGGAGCGGGAGCTCCGCACGATGCGCAAGTCGCTCGAAGATCTGGCTCGTCGTTGCGCTGGTGGAAATCGGCCGGACTGCCCGATCCTGGACGATCTTGCGATCGGGACGGCCTAACCACCTCCGACGCTCAGTGCAGGCAGATCCAGCGGGAGGGCTCGCCGTCGAACCATTCACTATGCCGCAATTCGCCCGCGCCAACGTTATCAGCCCTTTTGCGGTGCGATCGACTGAGGTGAGGGCGAGCCCTTGAAGAGGGCAAAAGGATTGGTTTGCCTCAGGCGCTTCGGTTGGCGCCACACACCGCCGATACAGGCGTGGCCGCTGGATCGACATTGAATGTTGTGCGGGCGCCGCCGCTCGAGCGCGTTCGCTAGTCTAGACTTGGTAGACAGCCGTGACGCGCGTTCGCGCTGTTGCTGCTCAGCGGATGCCGCGTCGAACGCTGACCCGCAATGAGCAGCCCAGAGATCTTGGTATATGACAGATGTGGCGGTCAGGATCCCTTGGGGCGGCGGCCGCTATTGTGCATGCTGACGATTTTCCACGTGCCGCCGACCTTCTTGAGCACGCTCGTCGCGACACCGATCCGCTCCGCGACATCTCCAGTCTTGGGCTCGATCCGGTAGCGATAGGTTTCGGTGGCGAGCGCAATCGGCCCTTCGAACCGCACGTCGACCTTGTAGTCTGAGAATTTGAAAGACTTGAAGGCAGCGAGCTCCGGCCGGAGGTGATGGCTGAGGTAGTTGGCGTAGGTTCCTTCCGAGCCGCCAGTTTCGAATATCTGCGAATCCGGCGTGAACAGCCGCTCGGTCCCCGCCCCGTCAAGTTTCTCGATCGCCGCTTTATATTGCGACAGAACTGCCTGCACGGCGAGCGTGTCGGTGGCATGGTTCGAAGGCTGCGCGGTTGCTGCGGTAGGCAGTAGCAGCGACGCCACCAATATCTTCTGCAAGCGGAAAGCCATATCTTCACCCACGATTTCAGAATGCCAGATGGTTCAAGCCGCCGTGCATGAACGTTCCTCCAAGAAAGCCTTGTACCGAGATCGCCAGCGTCATCAAGCCGAGCAGGACCAGGTAGAGCTTGCGTGATCGCTCCGGCGCGCGGCGGTGACCTGCCGCCAAGTAGACCAGCACCAGCCCGACACCGGCAATGGCGGTTCCAAGCCAGCGGTGCGTCATTAGAATCGGATTGCGGTCGGTTAGGTAGAAGCCGCCTGCGAACCAGCCCAGGAACGCTGCGACGATCGCGCCTAATGCCCCGACCACGAGCATCACGTGAGCAACGTGCTGCATGTCACGGTTGCGGCGCCATAGTCCGAACAACTCGACGGCAAATGCACCGATGAACATGGCGATTGGAAAATGAATGACCATCGTGTGTAGGCGGCCGAGCCAGCTCACGATGCGCTGTCCGAAGGTCTTGTTCTTGTTCGCGGCTTCTTCGTGCATTCCGCCCATGTCCATGTCATCGCCCGCAATGCCGCGCCCGCCCAGGTTCATATCGACGGTCGACATCGATCCCATGCCCACGTGGCCGTCGGTCGCGTCCGCCTTGTCGGCTCGCTGGTTCGGGGTGGCATTTTTCGCCGGCCCTGGGCCCGCGCCTATAGCGTCATGATTCTCGTGCGCCGATGCGATCGAACCGGCCGACAAAGCCAGCACGGCAAACACCATCAGGATCGCGCGTCTTGCCCCGTCGAACATCCAGCTGCCCCTTCTCAATCCATAGTGTCTCCGTTCCTCATACGCATGGGCCCGCACTTGCCCTCACACAGGAAGCGGTTTTATCGCGGACGCGGCCCTCCCGACTCTTGTCGCGATTAGCGGAGCCGATCGCTCCACCATCGAGGTGCTGTAGCCTAAAAACAGACACGCGTAGCGCTATGAGGCGCACTCAAATCGCGCCTGACGCCGGAGGCGCCAGAAGTCCGAGCCAGGCGACCGCGGCCAGGATGGTGATCGCTATCGCGCTCTCAAGAGCCAGGCTTCTCCGCAAGGCGGCGACGGCCGTAGCGTGATCCCCGTTGTCGAGCGATGCCTCGAGAGCGGGCGTTAGACGGAATCGATTGCTCGCCGCCAGACCGAGTATTCCTGCAAACAGCACGAGCTTGGCGATAAGAAGCTGGCCGTAAAGAGTCGTGGGCAGGGCCGCCAGATTGGCTGGGCCAACGAGTATCCAGCTATTGATCAGACCGGACACGATGATAAGGCCCACCACTAGCGACCCCACTGCCGTGAAGCCGTCCAGAGTGCGGTGCGAAAGGATGATGTGATCGGCGGTCAGTGTGGCGGACGGTCGCAACAGGAGCATGGTGAGCGCAAGCAGCGCACCGATCCAAACGCCGGCCGCCAGAAGATGAATGATATCGGCGACCAGGTGGGCCCACCCTAAAGCGCCCTCGTCGGCCGCCCCATGCCCGGTCCACGCCAGCGAGCCAAGCGCAACTGCGGCAGCGGCCGTCGTAAGCGTCAACAGGACGACCGGCCGGCGCCACCCGGAAAAAGCGAGCCATGCAGCGGCAAACAGCGCCATGATGCGGGCCTGCCACGCAGTGCCGATGCTCCCGTTACCACCATGCCGATTGCTTCGCGGTCGACAGCACCAGGTCCCACCCCGCTCATCGCGGCCGCAAGGAGGATCAGCGCTACGGACGATAGCGCTACACCGATAAGGGCAAGCGGCCAGATCAATCGTCGGAACGGGAGGACCGAGCCGGACACCCGCTCGGTCCCACGAAGGGCGTACAGACCGAACAGCGGCAGGCCGAAGAGAAGCATCAGGTCCCCATAGAGCGCGAACCGGACGGCGACCGAAGCCACCTCGATCATGGGTGTCACTTCACCTTGAAGCTGTAGCCGCCATTGATGCGGTGCGTGTCGGCCGAAACGACATGATAGTCGAGCTTGTAGGTGCCAGCGGTCAACGGCTTGGCGGGCAGTAGCATCAAAGTCTTGCCATCGGGCCCGAACATCGTCTTCACCGCCACTTTCATCGGTGCGTTCATTTTCATCCCTGGCATGTCGGTCATGACGAGTTCGGCGCCCGAGAACTTGTTCACTAGCTTCTCGCTAAAGCGCAGCATGATGCGCGCCGGACTCGCGACCGTGGCGTTGGCGGCGGGCGTCGAGGAGGCAAGCTTCGGGATCATGGCGACGGTTCAGCTCATGGGAGCGTAGGGAGGAGGGACCCTGATCGAGCGCGTCGTTGGCAGATCAATGACGCCGGCGCTTAAGGAAAAAGGTACCCGGCCGCCTTTCGCTGGCGGCCGGGGTCAGGTGACGCCATCACCGTGACGAACGGCGGTAGCGCCGAAGGCCGACCTATTTTGCTCTAGGTGCCGACCTGCCGCACGGTCAGGACCGGGGCGTTTTCGCCTTTTCCGTTCGCCCGATTCGTACGCATTCATGTGGCTTGATACCTGCCGCGAGCGCCCGCCTTGTCGCTTCGCCTGCAATGTACCGCTTTGATCTGCGTCAATGACGCGACCTGCGTCCACGCGCAGGGCTTAGCAGCAGTCCGCTAACCTGATTTCCTGGGCGAGCGGAGAAAACTTACCGATCAATTGAGCCCAGGCTTTGATCCTAATGAAAAGGATTTCACATGAACATCTCGATATCGCGCTCCCAGATGGGCCTAATCTTCTCAGCACTGCTGCTAACTTCGGGCACCGCACTTGCTCAAGACCGCGCGGCACCGCCGGCGAAGCCGATGGGCGGCGGCATGATGGGCCATGACAACATGATGCCGGGGATGAAGGACGGCAAGATGAAGGGCAACATGCCTGCCTCGTCGTGTATGTCGAAAGCTGGCATGCAAAAAATGGGCATGAGCCAGAAAAAGATGGCCGAAATGGGTGCCAAGTGTCGCGCGGAGAAGAAGCGCGGTACCGGGCCCGTCGGCGCCAAGCCCAAACCCGACGCGATGAAGCCGATGCCTATGGAACACGATATGTGAGAAGTCGGCGGGGACGGCTTAAACCTGAGCGATGAGCAGTGTCTGCGCCGCGCTTATGCGCGCGCGGCGGGCGAGTTTCTGGCTGGCGCGAGGCGCGCGAGGTGGCGTCGAGCGCGGACGTCCAGCCGCTGCAAGGCGGTGCCTGGATCGAGGCGCTAGCGCGAAAGGTGAGCGCGCCCACGGTCAAGCAGCGCTCGCCGGCGTGCGGCACCTGTTCGATTGATTGGTGACCGGCCAGGTGGTGCCGGCGAACCCGGCAGCGTCGGTGCGCGGGCGGGCGCATAACGTCAGGCGCGGCAAGACCCCCGTGCTGGAACTCGACGAGGCGCGGCTGCTGCTCGACGCGATCGACTGACGACCCCAGTCGGCTTGCGCGACGATCGTATGGGGCCGCTGTTCCGCACGATCGCGCGCGGGACTTAGGGACGAGGCGACACCCCCTGCCCCAGGCCAATGCGTTCCAGATGGTCGCCGACGTGTGGGCGCGGGCGGGATCAGACGGCGAGTGGCACCTACTCGTTCCGGTCAACCGGCATCGCCGCCCATCTGAATACGGTGGCACGCTTGAACCCGCCGCGAGGATGGCGAACCAAAGGCAAGTGCCACGACGCGGACTTGCGTCCTTCGCCGAAGATGGCGACAGCCCTCATTGGCTGGTCGCCCTGCCAGGTTCATCGCGTCGCAACCCGATTTGAGGGATGATCGATTATGACGCGTATTCCAGGTGAGAGGAGCAGATCGACATGAACATTGATTTGGAGGCGGCGCTGAGCCGACTTGCTGTGGCGCCGACGCATCCGGGTCTCGCCAACCTGGAAGCGGCTGTGTTTCAGAAGATCGCGGAGCAGCGGCGGTATGATTCGCGCTCGCCGCTCCGTTTCGGACTGCTCGCCGCGACCGGAGCGGTGCTGATGGGCGTCGCCGGCGCAAGCCTTACTTCGGCTGCGCCGGCGCCGATGCTCTCTCCCTTCGGTCCAGCAGCGCCACTCGCGCCTTCGACTATGCTGGCCAGCATTCAATGACCCCGGCACGGCGAACGTTGCTGATTGGCGCGATTGCTTTCGTCGCAGCGCTCGGTGGGGTGCTACTTGGGCGCACCCTGTTCCTTCCGGCTCCCCATGGTGTCGAATTGCACGACGTACTGCATGACCAGCTCGATCTGGATGAGCGCCAGCGCGCACAACTTCAAGTGGTGGAGCAACGATTTGCCGTTCGACGACGCGCGCTAGAGCTAGAGCTCCGCGCGGACAATGCCCGCTTGGCCGACGCCATAGAGGCGGAGCATGGCAACGGCCCGCAGGTGGCAGCGGCCGTCGACCGGTCGCACGAGGCAATGGGCGAACTGCAGAAGGAGACGCTCGCCCATATCTTCGCGATGCGGCAATTGCTTCGTCCCAACCAAGCCGCCAAATTCGACCAGGCGGTGGTGCAAGCGCTCACCGCCGACGAGCGGTGACGCTCGAGCTCGCGGGCTGCTCCGACGGCGAACTGGCGGCGTTGACGCTCGGCGGGCGCCAGGCCGCCTTTGCGGAGATCATGCGTCGTCATCGAGAGCCGATCTATCGGATGATCCGCGGTCATATCGGGGACCCCGAAGAGGCGCTCGATCTGACCCAGGACTGCTTTTTGGCCGCTTTCCAGCATCTCGGCGGTTATGACGGGAACCGCCCGTTGCGCGCTTGGCTAACCAGCGTCGCAATCAACAAGAGCCGCGACTGGATGCGGCGTAGGCGGGTGCGGCAAATCCTGACGTTCGCATCAGCGCTGCCGTTTGATACGATCGAGAACGTGCAGGATCAGGCGCCAGCCGTGGACGTGGCGACCGCGGACCGGGCGGAACTCGCGCGCTTGTGGCAAGCGGTGGCGCGGTTACCTGCCGCGCTCAAGGAAACTCTTCTGCTCCGCACGGTGGAGGGATTGTCTCAGTCCGAAACGGCGGCAGCGCTGGCGATCAGTGAGAAGGCGGTCGAGACCCGCCTTCACCGCGCCCGAGCCCGCTTGGGCGAAATCCTGGAAATAATCTGAGGGCTTTGGCGGGCCCGTGCGTAATCGAGTGTGAGGGCGGTCGGGTTTCCCGTTCGCACGTACCACCGTGACTGATCCACGAGGAGACGGCATGAGCCGGAATTTCGACCGCCGCCAGCTGTTGCGCGGTGCTACCTTGGCGGGAGGCGGGCTTGCGCTCTCCGCCTACATGCCCGCATGGGCGCAGCCCGTCTCCGCGGGTACCTGCCGCGACGGTAGAGCCGCCGGCGCTAGAGACACATTGACGCACGTCAAAGTGCATGCGCGAGGAATGATCAATGCGAGCTGAATGACACGCCGGCGACCTAGAGCCCACGAGCGATGATTGATTCTTAGTTCCTGCCAAGGTTCTAGCAGGTCGTCGAGGATCGAACGTCCGGCGATCCCCTGAGACACGGAGATATTGTGCCGCAGCTTGTCATCGCCAGCATCATGGTCGCGCTGACCGTCGTCATGCACCTGGTTGGACTTGGATTGCTTGTCGCGCTCATGCGCCGACACCAGCGCCGGCTTCAGGTCCGTCGCACTCGGCTTCACCAGCTCATTGTCATCTTTGGCGCCGCGTTCGGGCTGTTCGCCCTCCACACCATCGAGATCTGGACCTACGCGATTCTGTACGCGGCGGTCGGGGCGCTCCCGACCTTCGACGACGCGCTCTATTTCTCGACCACGACCTACTCCACTCTCGGATACGGCGACGTCGTTCTCCCGAGAGCCTGGCGGTTGGTCGGCGCCATCGAAGGTGCCAACGGAATCATCCTGCTTGGATGGTCGACCGCGTTCTTCGTCTCCGTCATCAACCGGATCAGGCTTTTCGAGGAGGATGCCGAAGAACGCTGATGCGAAGCTCATCGGACCGAAGGCGGCGAGCGCCGCTTACCGCCGCTGCGCCCTGCCAGGCCCGCCGTCAACTCTCGCGTCGCGGTCGCTATCACAAGCTCCTCATTGGCCGGTATGACGAAGACCTTCACGCGTGCTGCCTCCGCGCTGATGCGGGGCAGGCCCTGCTCATTTCGGGCGGGATCAAGGATAACGTCAGCCCAACGCAGCCGTTCGCAGATGGCGGCGCGAAGGGACGCAGAGTTTTCGCCGATGCCCCCGGTAAATACGAGGAGGTCCAAGCCGCCGACCGCCACCATCAACGAGCCAATCTCGCGCGCTGCCCGGTACGCGAACAGGTCGAGCGCCTCGGCGGCGGAGGGATCCGGGCTCTGCGCCAAGATGCGAACATCATCGCTCAGCCCTGACACGCCGAGAAGACCGGAGCGGCTGTTCAAAAGGTCGCCAACGGCTTCTACCGTCATGCCGCGGTCGCGTATCAGATAGAGGATTAGCCCGGGATCAATCGACCCCGAACGGGTTCCCATCATCAGCCCCTCGAGAGAGGTGAACCCCATCGTCGTGGCGACGCTCTGTCGATTCCGCATCGCGCAGAGGCTCGCACCGTGCCCGAGATGCGCCGCGATCACGCGGCCATTGGCGTGATCAGGGGCCACCTCGACAAGTGCCTGTGCGACATGCTCGTAAGAGAGTCCGTGAAAGCCGAACCGCAGCAATCCCTCGTCGCTGAGTGCCCGCGGCAGCGGATAGAGCTGCGCCACCCGCGGTTGGGTGCGATGAAACGCCGTGTCGAAGCAGGCAATCTGGGGCAAGTCCGGCGCCATCGCCGTTACGGCGGCGATCGCAGCGATGTTGTGCGGCTGGTGAGCCGGCGCAAGCGGAATGAGCCGCCCCAGTTCGTCGAGCATCGCTGCATTCACGATGGCCGGTTCCGCAAACGTTGTGCCGCCGTGGACCACTCGGTGTCCGACGGCCGCCAGCGGCCTGTCGACAAGCTTGGTTGCGGCGGTCCTCAGTAGCCATTCGATCCGGGCCGGCAGGGTTGCCCCTGCAGCTCCCGGCAGAGCGGCGAAGGCGGGGGCATAGGGGCCGCTTGTACTGACCGGGAATCCAGCGCCCCGATCTTCGATTACACCCCGACACAAGAGATCAAGTCCGGCACCGTCAAAGAGCGCGAACTTCAGCGTAGACGAGCCGACATTGAGGACCAGGATGGAGGATGTCATAGGGCACGCGACAAGCGGCTGCGAATGAAGATCTGCGCCAGCGCGCAGGACGCGACCCGTGCCAACGCGCCGTCGGCACGGCTGGTCAGCATGATCGGCACGCGGGCGCCGAGGACCAGGCCCGCGGCATCGGCCCCGGCGAGATAGATCAGCTGCTTGGCGATCATATTGCCCGACTCCAAGTCTGGCGCGAGAAGAATATCGGCATCGCCGGCCACGGACGATGCGATGTGCTTTGCTGCCGCTGCCTCCTTTGAGATGGCGTTGTCGAACGCGAGCGGCCCGTCCAGCAAGCCGCCCGTAATCTGCCCGCGCTCGGCCATCTTGCACAGCGCGGCCGCCTCGACCGTGGAACTGATCTTGGCATGGACCATCTCTGTCGCTGAGAGGATGGCGACCTTAGGTGGGTCGATCCCGAGCGCGACACACAGTTCGATTGCGTTCTGGACAATGTCTCGCTTGTCGTCGAGCGTCGGGTAGATGTTGATCGCAGCATCGGTGATGAACAGCGGCTTGTGGTAGCTCGGGACATCCAGCGCGAAGATGTGGCTTATCCGCCGCTCGGTCTTGAGACCGCTGCCACTGGCCACGACCGCGCCCATGAGCTCGTCGGTATGGAGCGCCCCCTTCATGAGGGCCTCCACCTGCCCTTCGCGGACCAGTGCCACGGACTTTTCCGCAGCAGCATGACTATGGGGAACGTCGATCAGCTCGAATGCGCCCAGGGGAAGCCCAGCCGCCTCTGCCGCTTGCGCGATCCGGGCGGCGGGGCCGACCAGGATTGGCACGATCAGCCCAGCATCAGCCGCTTCGACCGCCCCGCGAAGCGAAGCTTCGTCAACTGAATGCACGACCGCGGTTCCGATCGGGGGCAGGCCTTGCGCCTTCTCCAGCGCCGCCCGATAGCGGGCACTGAACCGCCCCGGGTCTGCCGGAGGCCTTGGGTTGTGAGTCATGCTGCCATATCGATGTTGTCCGCGGCAGCATAATATTGATCTTCGGCTTCGGCGGGCGGGATGTTGCCGATGGGCTCCAGCAGCCGACGGTGGTTGAACCAATCGACCCATTCGAGCGTGGCGTACTCGACGGCTTCGAAGCTGCGCCAGGGTCCGCGCCGGTGGATCACCTCGGCTTTGTAGAGACCGTTGATCGTTTCGGCCAAAGCGTTGAGGCTCCTATATTTGTCAAGCGCTGGTCAGAGATGCTTTTGGGCGACATAGGTGGGTAAAGATTTCGCGAACGATGTATCGCTTAAGGCAGCGTATAATCTCCCGGTTGCTCTTTCCCTCCATTTTTCGTTTGCTGACATAGGCAAGTGTCGGCGGATGGTTGCGCATCCGAACGATTGCAACCCGATATAGCGCGGCATTGGCTTGCCGGTTTCCACCACGGTTGAGTCGGAAGCGGTTGATCGGTGCCTACTGCAGCGAAGAGTATGCCTATGAGGCTGCGGCCTTGTTCAACCCGAGCGCGGTGCTCCATCCCGACCAGTCGGGTCTCCCTGAGGGCACCATCCGTTTCGTGATGTCGCTGCGAGGCATCGGCGAGGGGCATGTGTCTTCGGTGACGTTCCGCACCGGCACCTGGACACCGGGCGGCGAACTCGTAGTCGATGATCCCAGCCCCACAGCGGTGCCACCACTCATCGAGACCTGCGAGAAGGGGGGAGGCGTGGCAGTGCGCCTGTGCTGCGCGGGCAGTCGAACGATCTCGGAGATCGTGCTTTTTCCGGTTCTGCCGAGCCAGCGCCAAGGTATCGAGGATATGCGCCTCGTCCGCTTCTGCGACGATGATGGCAGCATAATCTATCACGGAACTTACACCGCGTTCAGCGGTGCCGAGGCGCTCTCGGAATTGCTGAGCAGCACCGATTTCAGGTCGTTCGAGATGCGCGTTCTGACCGGCAAAGCGGCCATAGGGAAGGGGATGGCACTGTTCCCTCGGCGTATCGCGGGCAATTACGCCATGCTCGGACGTCAGGACAACAAAAATATCTGGCTGCACGTTTCTGATGACATACTCCACTGGGAGGGCGGCGCGAAAATCATCGCGCCGCGATTCCCTTGGGAGTTCGTCCAGATGGGTAACTGCGGGTCGCCGATCGAGATCGCCGAAGGCTGGCTAGTAATAGTCCACGGCGTCGGCACCGTGCGCAACTATTGCATTGGCGCATGCCTGCTCGACAAGAATGACCCATCAAAACTGCTTGCGCGCACGCCGCGGCCGGTACTGGCACCGAGCCCACACGAACGGGACGGGTACGTGCCCAACGTCGTCTATAGCTGTGGTGCGATCGTCCAGGATCGGACGATGTTCCTGCCATATGCGGTGGCTGACAGCTTCACAGCCTTTGCTGCGGCCTCAATCGATAACCTCCTAAGTGTGATGGAATAGGCGGCTTCACCTAATCTCGACCATTGCACGGCTACGTTGATGCGCGGAGCCTTCCACCGCATCAAATCATTCGTGACAGCTCACTGTTGTTCTCCCCTAAAGGCCGGACAGGTTCTCTCCGATCGAGCGTTCGATAAACTCGCGAAGCGCCCGGTAGGCGAGTGCGCGATGCGAATGCCCGCGATTGCAGTGATCGAGCCAGGCGGGCAGCCGCCCGATGACGCCGGCGACGCCGGGACGCAGGATGACCTGGGCGTAGCCACGCTTGAGCGTGCGGACGAAAGCCCCAGCAATGGCCGTTTCTCTGCGGGCTTTCGACGGGCGTGGTCCGTGTGAGCAAGATGTCGCGGACGAAGCGCCTGGTATCGTGCGCGGTGTAGCAGCTGCATTGTCGGTCGGCCATCCGATGGTGTGCGGCAGCTTGTTACCCGTTGCCTCGCCCGCAATGTCACGCTTTGATCTGCGTCAATGACGCGACCTGTCGCCACGCCAATCTTCGGCAGGCGCAGCGAGCGTCCTTCGGATGGAGTCGTGCTGTGCACGTGCGTCGAACAAAGGGATCGCGAGGAGGTATATGCCCGGTACAACGGCGTCGGCACAGCCATCGCATGAGGACGGATCGAGGGAAAGACTCGCGATCGACACCATCCGCACGCTGGCGATGGATGCCGTGCAGAAGGCCAATTCGGGCCATCCAGGCACGCCGATGGCGCTCGCGCCGGTGGCTCATACGCTGTGGCGAGACTTCATCCGCTATGATCCGGACACGCCCGATTGGCCGAACCGCGATCGCTTCATTCTGTCGGTCGGCCATGCCTCGATGCTGCTCTATGCGGTGTTGCACCTGGCCGGGGTCAAGGAGATCGATGCTGACGGCAAGCTTACGGGCAAGCCCGCTGTCAGTCTCGACGACATCAAGCAGTTCCGGCAATTGGGTTCGAAGACTCCCGGCCATCCAGAGTATCGTATGACGACTGGGGTCGAGACGACGACCGGTCCGCTCGGCCAGGGTTGCGGCAATTCGGTGGGGATGGCGATTGCCGAGCATGCGCTGGCTTCCCGCTTCAATCGCGACAGCTTCGACCTGTTCGATCACGACATCTATGTGCTGTGCGGCGACGGCGACATGATGGAGGGCGTTTCCGGCGAGGCCGCCTCGGTCGCCGGTCACCTCGCGCTTTCCAACCTCTGCTGGATCTACGACAGCAACCATATCTCGATCGAGGGGTCGACCAAGCTCGCCTTCACCGAGGATGTGGGCCAGCGGTTCGTGGGCTATGGCTGGAACGTCATCCACCTCGACGACGCCAACGACACCCACGCCTTCGCGGAGGCATTGACGACCTTCCGCGCGACGGACGACCGGCCAACCTTCATCGTCGTTCAGTCTGTGATAGGCTGGGGCAGCCCGAAGGCGGGCAGCGAAAAGGTGCATGGCGAGCCGCTCGGCGACGCTAATGTTCGCGCGACCAAGAAGGCCTATGGGTGGCCCGAGGGTGCGCAATTCCTCGTGCCAGACGGCGTTGCCGAGGCCTTTCACGATGCCGTCTCCGGCCGCGGCAAGCCCGCGCGCGAGGCATGGGAAGCGACGTTCGCGCGCTACCGCGAGAGCTTCCCGGCGGAGGCCGCCGAAATAGGCTTGCTACGCCAAGGCAAGCTGCCGGACGGGTGGGACGCCGATATCCCGCCCTTCCCGACCGACGCCAAGGGCCTCGCCTCGCGCGACAGCGGTGGCAAGGTGCTGAACGCCATCGCACCCCACGTGCCGCTACTGATCGGCGGCGCGGCCGATCTCGCCCCCTCGACCAAGACGAACCTCACCTTCGAGGGCGCCGGCGCTTTCGAGCGGGACGATTATTCAGGCCGCAACATGCATTTCGGCGTGCGCGAACATGCGATGGGATCGATCGCCAACGGCATGGCGCTGAGTTACCTGCGTCCGTACACCGGCACCTTCCTGGTCTTCGCGGACTATATGCGGCCCCCGATCCGGCTCGCGGCGATCATGGAATTGCCGGTGGTCTTCGTGTTCACCCATGACAGCATCGGCGTGGGCGAGGACGGGCCGACCCACCAGCCGATCGAGCATCTGGCAACGCTGCGAGCGATCCCCGGGCTCGACACGATCCGGCCGGGCGATGCCAACGAGGTGGCGATGGCGTGGAAAGTCGCGCTCTCGCACACCAGCGAGCCGACCGCGCTGATCTTCTCCCGCCAGGTGATCCAGACGCTCGACCGCGAGAAATATGCGTCCGCCGACGGGCTGGAGCGGGGCGGCTATATCCTCGCGGATGTCGAGGACCGCGATCCCGACGTGATCCTGATCGGCACCGGCAGCGAACTGCCGATGGTGGTCGCTGCGCACGAGCAGCTGGTCGCCGAGGGGGTGAAGTCCCGCGTAGTATCGCTGCCGAGCTGGTACCTGTTCGAGAAGCAGGACGATGCCTATCGCGAGACGGTGTTCCCCAATGCGGTGCGCGCCCGCCTCGCGGTGGAGCAGGCCGGTTCGATGGGGTGGGATCGCTATGTCGGCCATGATGGCGGCACGATCACGATGAAGACGTTCGGCTCCTCCGCCCCGCTTGCCAAGCTGCAGGAGAAATACGGCTTCACCGTCGCCAATATCTGCGCCGTGGCGCGCGAGCTGATCGAGAAGAACACATGGCCAGCCGCTTGAAGCAACTCAGCGAAGCGGGTCAGGCCGTCTGGCTCGATTTCGTCGACCGCAAGTTTTTGGGCCAAGGCGGGCTGCGCAAGCTCATCGAGGAGGATGGGCTCACCGGCGTCACCTCCAATCCTTCCATCTTCGAGAAGGCTATGGGGCATGGGGACGCCTATGACGCCGGCTTCACGGAATTCCTCGGCAAGGCCGATGCGAGCGTGGTGGACACCTATGAAAGCCAGGCGATCGCCGACATCAAGGCGGCGGCGACCAACCTGCGGCCGGCCTATGACAGGCTCCGCGGCAAGGACGGCTATGTCAGCCTCGAAGTCTCGCCCTATCTCGCCAACAACACCGATGCGACGATCGAGGAAGCGCAGCGGCTTTGGGCGGCCGTCGGCGCGCCGAACCTGATGGTGAAGGTGCCGGGCACGAAGGCCGGCATGCCCGCGATCCGCCGGCTGATCACGGACGGCATCAACATCAACGTCACTTTGCTGTTCTCGCTCGAAGCCTATCAGGCCGTCGCGGAGGCCTATGTCGGCGGCCTGGAGGCGCGGGTGCAGCGCGCCGAGCCGATCGACCGTGTCGCGAGCGTCGCCAGCTTCTTCGTCAGCCGGATCGACGCGCAGATCGACAAATCGATCGATGCGCGGGTGGCGGCCAACGATCCCGAGAGCGACGCGCTGAAGGCGATCCGTGGTAAGGTAGCCATCGCCAACGCCAAGCTCGCCTATGACTGGTATCGCCGCTTTATCGCGGGCAACCGCTGGCAGGCGCTCGCCGCCAAGGGCGCGATGCCGCAGCGGCTGCTCTGGGCGTCCACCGGCACCAAGGATCCGGCCTATCCGGACACGCTCTATATCGACACGCTGATCGGCCCCGACACGATCAACACGATGCCGCCCCAGACGATGGACGCATTCCGGGACCGCGGCAGCGTCCACGGAACGCTCACTAAAAGGTTGGACGAGGCGCGGCATGTTCTCGACGAGGCGAAGCGCCTCGGCCTCGATCTCGGCGGCGTCACCACGGGGCTGGTCGACGATGGCGTGCGGCTGTTCGCCGATGCGGCCGATGCGCTGCTCGGCGCGGTCGCGCAGAAGCGCACCGCCTTCCTCGGAGATCGCCAGAACGGGATGACGGCCACGCTGCCGACCGGGCTGAACGAAGCCGTTGAGAAGCGGCTGGAACAAGCCCGCGCAGATGCCTGGGCACGGCAGCTGTGGGCGGGCGACGCAACGCTCTGGACGGGCAAGGACGAGAGCAAATGGCTCGGATGGCTGCCGGCCGCACGCGGGCAGCAGGTCGATCCCGCCGCATTGAAGGCGCTCGGCGAGGAAGCGAAGCGCTACCGCCACGCCGTTCTGCTCGGCATGGGCGGATCGAGCCTCGGGCCCGAGGTGCTGGCGAACATCCTCGGCAACGCGCCGGGCAGCCCGATGCTGCACGTGCTCGACACCACCGATCCTGGCCAGATCACCACCGTCGCCGCCGCGATCGATCCGGCCGACACCTTGTTCATCGTCTCGTCCAAGTCGGGCTCGACGATGGAGCCGGAGCTGCTGCGCGCTTTTTTCTACGATCTAGCCGGCAAGGATGGCGCACGCTTCGTCGCCGTGACCGATCCGGGATCGAAGCTGGAGGCGACGGCCAAAGCGGATGGCTTCGCGCATGTTTTTCCCGGCGATCCCACGATCGGCGGGCGCTACTCGGTGCTCTCCGCCTTCGGCATGGTGCCGGCCGCCGCGATGGGGATCGACGTCCACGCCTTCTACGAGGCGACGGCGCCGATGGTGTTCGCCTGTGGGGCAGATGCGCCGCCGGCGGCGAATCCGGGCATCCGGCTTGGCGCGCTCATCGGCGAGGCCGCGCTCGCCGGGCGCGACAAGCTCACCATCCTGACTTCGCCGAAGCTCGCGCCATTCGGCGCGTGGCTCGAGCAATTGCTTGCGGAGTCGACCGGCAAGGAGGGCAAGGGCATCGTCCCGGTCGATCTGGAGCCAATCGGCGCGATCGAAGCCTATGGGGCCGACCGGCTATTCGTCCACTTCGAGATGGCGGGCGACGCCGAGGATGGCCTTGATACGGCGCTGACGAAATTGGCCGAAGCCGGGCATCCAGTGGTCCGCATCACGGTCGCCAAGCCCGAGCTGATCGGGCAGGAATTCTTCCGCTGGGAGATCGCGACCGCGGTCGCCGGCGCGGTGATCGGCATCGATCCGTTCGACCAGCCCGACGTGGAAGATGCCAAGATCGCCACGCGCAAGCTGGTGGATGCCTATGAGGCGTCGGGCGCGCTGGAGCCCGAGACCGCCGCGGCGGAGGATAATGACTTCGCCATCTTTACCGCAGACGACAGCGGCTTTGGTTCAGCCCAACCGGCAGCGCTGCTGCGGATGCACTTCGCAGGCCTGGCGCCTGGCGATTATGCCGGGTTCCTTGGCTATGTGGAGCGCGACGAGACGAACGCGGCGGCAATCGCGGCGATGCGGGTAGCGGTACGCGATGCCAAGGCGGTGGCGACGGTCGCGGGCTTCGGGCCGCGCTTCCTCCACTCGACGGGCCAGGCCTACAAGGGCGGCCCGGCGAGCGGCGTCTTCCTGACGATCACGCGCGATCCCGATCCCGATCTGGCGATTCCCGGCAGGACGGCGAGCTTCGGCACCGTCCAGATCGCGCAGGCGCGCGGCGACATGGACGTGCTCGCCGCGCGCGGCCGGCGCGTTCTGCGCGTCCACCTGAAAAAGGCCGGCGGGCGCATCGAAGCCTTGCGCGCGGCGATCGTCGCGGCAGCCCAGAATTAAGGAACCAGCGCATGCGTCTCGCAATGATCGGCCTCGGCAGGATGGGAGCCAATATAGCGCGCCGGCTAATGCGCGGCGGTCACGAGATCGTCGCCTTCGATCGCAACGCTCCGGCGGTGGCAGAGCTGGCCGGCGAAGGCGCGACCGCCGCCGCCTCGCTTGAGGAGGTCGCCGACAAGCTGGAGAGCCCGCGAATCTTCTGGGTAATGCTGCCGGCGGGGCCGCCGACGGAGAGCACGATCGCGACGCTGATGGCCTTGGCTGCCCCAGGCGACATCATCATCGACGGCGGCAACAGCTTCTACAAGGACGACATCCGCCGGGCGAAGCTGTGCGCAATGCAAGGCCTCCACTATGTCGATGTGGGCACCTCGGGCGGCGTATGGGGACTCGAGCGCGGCTATTGCATGATGATCGGCGGCGATTTTGCTACTCTCGACAGCCTCGATCCCCTGTTCGAGGTGCTGGCGCCGGGCCATGGCACCATCCCGCGCACGCCGGAGCGCGGCGACCCCAATGAGGATGCGCGCGCCGAGAAGGGCTATATCCACACCGGTCCCGCGGGTTCGGGCCACTTCGTCAAGATGGTGCACAACGGCATCGAATATGGCCTGATGCAGGCCTATGCTGAGGGGTTCGACATCCTGAAGGGCAAGTCTTCCGACAAGCTGCCGGAAGACGAGCGCTTCGACCTCAACCTGACCGACATCGCCGAGGTCTGGCGGCGCGGTAGCGTCATTTCCTCTTGGCTGCTCGACCTATCGGCCGCGGCGCTCGCCAAGGATCAGATGCTCGAGCAATTCTCTGGCCAAGTCGCGGATTCCGGCGAGGGTCACTGGACGATCGAGGCGGCAATGGAGGAGGCGGTTCCTGCCTACGTCCTCTCTGCAGCACTGTTCGCGCGCTACCGCAGCCGGGTCGACACGACATTCGGCGACAAGCTGCTCTCGGCGATGCGGTTCGGCTTTGGGGGCCATGTCGAGATGCCCCAATGAGCGATGCTCCGGCTGCACCCCCTGCTACCTTCGTCATCTTCGGCGCTCTAGGGGACCTCACCCGCCGGTTGCTGGTACCCGCGCTCGTTAACCTCGCCCGGGCCGGCTTGCTCGCCGATGACATGACGCTGCTCGGCGTCAGCCATCATGACGGCGACGACGAGCATCTGCGCCAGGCGCTTGACGATTTCGTGAAGGACGATGCCGACTGGCAGCGGCTCCGCGGCCGTATCCGCTATTTGCGGGGAGATTTCGCCGATCCCGCCACGTACCAGGCGCTCGGCACCCAACTCACCGGCAACGCGGTCTTCTACCTCGCCACCGCACCGAGCTTCTTCGGGACCGTCGTCGATCAGCTCGGCGAAGGGGGGCTGCTCAACGCGACTGCCGGCTTCCGCCGCATCGTGATCGAAAAGCCGTTCGGCACCGACCTCGCCACTGCGCAGGCGCTCAACAGGCAGATCCTTACCCAGGCGAGAGAGGATCAGATTTACCGGATCGACCATTTCCTGGGAAAGGAGACGGTGCAGAACATCATGGTCGCACGCTTCGGCAACGCCATGATCGAAGCCGTCTGGAACAACCGCTACGTCGATCATGTCCAGATTACCGCCGCCGAGGCCGTGACTGTCGGCACGCGCGGCAGATTCTATGACGGCACGGGCGCATTGCGCGACATGGTACCCAATCACCTCTTTCAGCTGCTGGCGATGATTGGGATGGAGCCGCCGATCAGCTTCGATGCCGAGGCAATCCATACCGAGAAGGGGAAGGTCATCGCCGCCATCCGCCCGATCGATCCGGCCGAGGCCATTCGCGGCCGCTATGCAGCTGGCAGCATAGCCGGCAAGCCAGTGCCCGCTTACCTCGCCGAACCGGACGTCGATCCCGCCAGCCGCACCGAGACCTTCGCCGCGCTCAAGGTGCACGTGGAGACCTGGCGATGGTCGGGCGTGCCTTTCTATCTACGCACCGGTAAGGCGATGCCGGTACGCGATACCGAGATCGTGGTTCAGTTCCGTGACGTGCCACTGGCGCTGTTCCGGGAGACGGTGGTGGATCGCCTGCCCCCCAACCGCCTCGTCGTGCAAATTCAGCCGGACGAGGGCATCAGCCTCGAGTTTGTGGTCAAGCGGCCGGGGCCCGTCGTGAACACCGCGCCCGTCGCCATGAACTTTCGCTACAAGGACCATTTCGAGGTCGGCCACCAGACTGGCTACGAAACTTTGCTCTACGACGTGCTAACCGGCGATCAGACGCTGTTCCAGCGAGCCGACCAGATCGAAGGTGGCTGGCGCGCGGTGCAGCCGCTCCTCGATGTGTGGGCTCAGGGCACTCCGGAGGAATATGCTGCGGGCAGCGCCGGTCCCGAAAGTGCGGATGCGCTGATGCACCGCTCGCACCGACGCTGGCATCACCTCGGGTGAGCGGGCGCATCCGCCTACTCGTGTCCGATATCGACGGCACGCTCGTCCGCCGCGACAAGAGCCTCTCCGAAGGCGTGATCGCAGCGGTCGGGCGGGCCAAGGCGGCCGGCATCGCGGTGAGCCTGATCAGCGCCCGACCGCCCAGCGGCATGCTGTGGATCGCGGAACGGCTGGAGCTCACGGGCGTCCTCGGCGCCTTCAATGGTGGCACGATCGTCCAGCCCGACGGGACTGTCGTCTCGGCCGACCAGCTCGAGCCCGAATGCGCCGCACGGGCGCTCGCGCTGCTGGATCACCCGGCCATCACCCCGTGGCTGTTCGCGGGCGGCCTCTGGTATGCCCGCGCAATTGACGGTGTGTATGTTCCGCGCGAGCGCCGCGCGGCCAACATCGACCTGATCATCAGGCGCGACTTCGCGGGACTGCTCGCCCATCCCGACAAGATCGTCGGCGTCAGCGACGACCATGCACTGCTCGCGCGACTTGACGGAGAGATCGCGGCCGCACTCGGGCAGGACGTCACCGTTGGCCGTTCCCAGCCCTACTATCTCGACATCACCGCCCCCCGCGCCAACAAGGGCGATGGCGTCGCCGCACTGGCCGCCGCGATCGGCGTGCCGCTCGCTAACGTCGCCGTGCTCGGCGATGAGCGCAATGACCTGCCGATGTTCGCGCGCGCAGGTCTCTCGATTGCAATGGGACAGGGTCCCGATGCCGTCCGGGCCGCCGCTGACCGGGTAACTCGGTCGAACGAGGAGGACGGCGTTGCCCATGCGATAGACGAGATCATCCTGCCGGAAGCGGCTCCATGAGCGAGGCGATTTCAACGATCCGCCGGACGACGGCATCATGAGTGGAGCTTGCCGATGAAGCGACTTATCGCTTTCGACTTGGACGGCACCCTGGCCGAGAGCAAACAGCCGATCGACCAAGCGACGGCCGAGTTGCTTGCCGAGCTTCTCGATCTCCTCCGCGTTGCGGTGATCTCCGGGGGCGACTGGCCACAGTTCGAGACACAAGTCGTGTCGCGGCTGCCCAGGAAAGCCAACCTCCGTCAGCTGTTCATCATGCCGACCACGGGTACCAAGCTCTACCGTTTCGATGAGGGCTGGCAGGTCGTGTACGCCGACGTCTTCTCGCAAGAAGAGCGCAGCCGCATCCTCGATGCGTTAACCAGGGCAGCCGACGAGAGTGGGCTCCGCGAGACCCAGATATGGGGCGAACGAGTGGAGGATCGCGGCAGCCAGATCACGTTTTCCGGGCTCGGGCAGCTCGCTCCCCTCGACGCAAAGACCGCGTGGGATCCAGACTTCGCCAAGCGCAAACGCCTCCAGGCGGCCCTCCGAACGACGCTCCACGATCTCTCGGTCAACATTGGCGGATCAACCTCGATCGACATCACTCGTCATGGCATCGACAAAGCTTACGGAATGCGCAAGCTAGCCAAGCATGCCGGCGTTCCCTTCGCCGAAATGCTCTTCCTCGGCGACGCGATCTACCCGGGGGGCAACGACAACCCTGTTCGTGAGGCGGGGATTGATACGATCGCAGTCCGGGACGTCGCCGAGACCAGGACCGCGATCTCGGCGATCATCGCTTGCCTGAGGCCTTCACAGGCAAATGGTCGAGGGGATCCAGTGCCCTGAACAAAGGCTTCCCGAACAAGCGCACCGAGATTCTATCCGACCGGCGGACGAAGCCGCGAGACAACAGCAATGGAGCTCATCATGTCGAAGGCTGATTTTGTGACCCGCCTGCCTGTGTTGCTTCGGTCCGATCCAGCGCGCGTGGTCATTCGGCCTTACACCCCAGCGGCGGATCCGAAGGGGTTCGACCAGGGAGATCGTCCGCGCGCACAACGCATCGCAGATCGGGTGCTTGCGCTCGATGAAGCCGAGTTGCGCGAAGAATTGCGACGCCTCCTGACCGACTTCTCAGGTCGTCACCGGGACGTGGAGTCAGTCTTCCTTCGGCGGTTTCAAGAGGTGAACGGATTGATTATATGCAAATGCGAAGTCAGCCGCGACCGCGCAATCTTGATTGGGGCTTACTTCAGCAATGAATATTCCTACGAGGCCGCGGCTTTGTTCAACCCGAGCATTGTCCCTCACCCCGACCAGTCCGGCGTCGCAGCCGATGCCATCCGCTTCGTTCTTTCGCTGCGAGCGGTCGGCGAAGGACATGTTTCATCGGTCGCCTTCCGCACGGGCGTGTGCGGAGCGAACGGTGTCGTCGCGATCGATCCCTCCAGTCCAAGGCCGGTCGTGCTGCAGATGGAAAACATGCCCGGCGACGGGACGAGCGAGCCGGGCGTGCGTATCATCTGCGATGGGAGTCATGATCTGTCGGAAATCGTATTGTTTCCAATGACGCCCAGCCAGCGCAACGGCATCGAAGACCTCCGTCTCGTTCGTTTTGTCGATGATGACGGGAGCGCAACTTACCTCGGCACTTACACCGCTTTCAATGGTCAAGCGATCCGACAGGAGTTGCTCCGCACCACTGATTTTAGAACCTTCGAACTCAAAGCCCTCCACGGAGACGCCACGAGCAGCAAGGGGATGGCGCTGTTCCCGCGTCGTATCGACGGGCAATACGCAATACTCGGTCGGCAGGACAACGAGAACATCTTGTTCCTGACGTCGGACGATCTATACGACTGGAACGGCGGCGTGAAAACGGTTTCGCCGCGCTGGCCTTGGGAATTCGTTCAGATCGGCAATTGCGGGTCGCCCATCGAGATCGATGAGGGCTGGCTGCTGATCACGCATGGCGTCGGTTCAGTGCGAAACTATTGCATCGGGGCATGCCTCCTGGACCGCAACGATCCGTCGAAACTGCTGGCGCGCGTGACTCAACCGCTGCTCCGATCAGATGCCGAAGAACGCGAAGGCTATGTTCCGAACGTGGCTTACAGTTGCGGCGCGATGGTCCACAATCGCGTGCTGGTGCTGCCCTATGCCGTTGCCGACAGCTTCACCACCTTCGCGACGGTGCCACTCGACCAGCTTCTGGCGGCGATGGCGTAGGAAACATCTTGGGAGCCTGACGGAGTGACGGAGTAGGGTGACCGGGAATAAATGTGGCAAACATGCTGCTTCCTCCCGGCGCATGCTTAGCTCGCAGGTAGCCGCCCTCGCTTTCCAATGAGGCTTTGGTGATGCACGAGGTCGAGTGGCTGGAATTCGACGACCGAGCCGCAATGGTGTGGCAGGTCGTCAACGATGTTGAGATCGCGGTAGAATGCGCGGTCGACGCGCGCGGGTGCGCGTTGCTTGCAGTGCCGGGCGGCAAGACGCCAGTGCCGATATTCCGCGCGTTGGCCGCTCGCTCACTGAACTGGCCGAAGGTCATGCTGCTGCCGACTGATGAAAGGTTGGTCGCGGAGGATGATCCGCTCAGCAATGCCGGCTTGATTCGCGCTCATTTCGGCACCACGGGCGCTACCATAATGCCGCTGTGCGAGCGCGTGGATATCGACCCAGGGGCGGCGGGCCGCGCCGCGGATCGGCGCCTGCGGGTGCTGCAATGGCCATTCGACCTTGTCTGGCTCGGGATGGGTGAGGATGGCCATACCGCCTCGATCCTGCCGGGGCCGGATTTTGAGGCGGCGTTGAGCGCTCCGTTATCACGCCGCGCCTGCGGCGTCGTTCCCGACCCACCACCAAAGGAGGCACCGGTCGCGCGCGTTACCCTCACTCGAGCGGCGCTTGTGGCGACACGGACGCTGATGTTGACGATCAGCGGTGACAAGAAGCGCGCGGTTGCGAGGCAGGCAATCGAAGACGGCCCGCGGTCAGCAACCGCGATTGGGCGCGTGCTGGCCGAGTGCAGCGCACCAATTAAAGTCGTTTGGTGCAAGTGAAGCGCGTACCGTCCGGGGATTTCCTGCGTTGGCGATGATGTTCGCTGTGATCGGCCTCGTAGTGGGCGTTAGGATATCTTGTGCGACCGAGCCCAATGACCGGCAAGTCGGCTGAAAACAAAGGAACGAAAGTGATGATGAAACCTACTCACCATAATCGGCGGTCATTCATTTCTGGTAGTGTTGCGCTTGCGGCGGCGGGGACGGTCATTTCCGCCGCCGAGGCGCAGCAAAGCAGGGGGATGGCGAGTATGAAACGGGGAATGACGTTATCGGACTGTGTACAGGATTGTCTCGAATCACATAAGATGTGCCTGGAAACTGCCCGTTACTGCATGGACAAAGGCGGAAAACACGTTAGCACCAAGCATCTTTCACTCCTGCTTGACTGCGCGGAGATATGCCAGACGACAGCTAACTCTTTATTGCGGCGCTCTTCGCAGCATGCAGTGATTTGCGAGGCCTGCGCTCGGGTTTGCGAAGCCTGCGCGCGCGACTGCGACAGCTTTGCCGCAGACGCTCAGATGCGACAGTGTGCTTTAACCTGTCGGACATGTGCCCAAAGCTGTCGCGATATGGTCGGGATGGCCATCTGACGCGGACTTTTTTTGGTAGCGGCGGGCCCGAAGAATGCGCCGCATCTCTGTGCGGCGTGGCAGATCTTCCCGGCTGAGAGCTCTCGAGCGGAACGGACGATGACGGCTGCATCATCTCGCGCGGGGTCATTGGTTCGGAGCGCCCCTCCCATTTCCCTCACCTCAGCTTTTGACCCGAATCAAAACACCGGCCTTGGCTCGGGACTATAGTCGAAGCGCGACAGGGGCCTCGGAGGTAGATGATGCTGGTTTCCGATCAGCCGATATGCCGTTAGACACAGGAGACGATGATGTTTACCGAGCTTCTGCAGCTCGCCGCCGACAAGAAGCTGATCGTGGGCATGTGCGTCTATCCTCCAGGAGCTTCCGGGTATCACGTGCAAATCTGGACCGGCCCTAGCATGGGTGAGCGTACAGAATGGTGGGAGCGATTTCCGTGCGATATTCCGCACCGGGAGGCGCTTGATCGAGTCGCCGGAATCGCCGGGCGCGCCCTGGCACAAACGTGGCGCCGTGAGGCAGCCTCGAGTGCATTTTTCCAGCCCGCGCCTCGCCATGACCTGATCGAGCCGAACGTGAACCAGGCGGCAGACGAACCCGACAGGCGACGCCTCCGCATCCTGCACGGAGAGAGCGTCGGGAACCCTACGACTCCCCAGTGATGCACGAATGGATCGCGTGGTCATAGGTTCGCGACTACTGGGCGTCGCGTGACGAAGGAACCCGCTTCATGGCCGCCATCCGCCTGACCACCAAGCGAGTCGAGAAACCCTGGGGGCGGACCAACCTGTGGCCGGGCTTCGGCAGCGTGGCGCCAGGCGGTGAGCCCGTCGGAGAGATTTGGTTCGAGGCACCCGGCGATCCCGAGCTGCTCATAAAATATCTATTCACCAGCGAGAAGCTGTCGATCCAGGTTCACCCCGACGACACGGTGGCGCAGGCGCACGGCTATCCGCGCGGAAAGGACGAGGCGTGGGTGGTACTCGCCGCGGAGCCGCGTGCAACAATCGCGATTGGCACGGTGGCCCCAATGACCCAGGACGAACTTCGCCGCGCCGCGCTTGATGGCACGATCGAGAAGCTCGTCGACTGGAAGGCGGTCAAGGCGGGCGACGTCTATTATTCGCCCGCGCGCACCGTCCATGCGATCGGGCCGGGGCTGACGCTGGTCGAGGTGCAGCAGAATGTCGACCTGACATACCGCCTCTACGATTATGGCCGGCCGCGAGAGCTGCATCTCGACGAAGGCGTCGCAGCGAGCAATCCCGTCCCGTACGTCGCACCGTATGTAGCCAAGGAGGTCACGCCAGGTCGTACCATCCTCTCCGATCGCGCTGCCTTCGTGCTCGAGCGTTGGACGCGCTCGGGCGAGGCGACGCTTGCCAGTGACGGTCGGCCGATCTGGCTAGTGCCGCTCCAGGGCGGCGGCGCGATCGACAACGACGGCTTCGAGGCGTGCGGGGTGTGGCTCGCCGAGGGTGAAACCACGCTCCGCGTGGATCCAGGCACCGAACTGCTCGTCGTCTATCCCGGCGTGGGCGTGATCGACCGACTATGGGAGCCCGACGTGTGACATCCACCCTCCTCGCGGTTCAGCCGCGGTGACGGAGCCACTCTGGCGCCCGAGCAACAACGAGCGGCACAGCCAGGTGCCGAACTTCGTCTATAGTCTCAGGATACAGGCGCCTGACTGGGCTGACGGCGTACTACCGAAATGCCTTGATCACCGCGTTGAGGTTTACCATCGCCGACTTATCGTGATGTATTATTGATGGAATCACCGCATCGATCCCAAGCAGTTGATAAACCGCCATTTGCGCGACCCTCACAGAGTATTCGACGGTGAAGACTACATCTTCGGGTATTTCGACGAATTGACTGACGAAGGCGAGGTTCTTCGAGTTCTTTGGGACCGGCAGCGGACGGTCTTCGCTCGCACGCGGCATGAACATGCTGGTGATATAGGGCATTCGGCAAGGAATGCAGTTCGCCGTTTCGAATACCGTCAGGTCGAGGTTGAGGTGACCAGAAAGCTCGATCAATATCTCCTGACCGGTGCACTCCGACATTGGCTTCGCTACAAAGTCGCCCACCCGGTCGGGGTGCAACGCATAGCCCCAGAAAACGCGGGTCCCGGCAGGCTGGTCGGGGAAATGCGGTTGATGTGCCAGCACTACCGACATGAACCAATTGGAGTCCTTGAACGTAACGAGGCCGCCCGTGCCTGCCTCGTTGCCCGTAAAAGCCTGCATATGATCGAAGAAGGCGGTATTCTGCTGGGTGACAGTGAACGACAGCCAGTAGGACTCAGGGATTGAGGAATTAAACACGGCAGGATTTCCAAACTCGGGCCGCCCCTTGGCCAGCTTCTCCCACAGAGCCCAACCGGCGCTGTCATCCTTCGTCAGACGTTCGGGCGCCTTTGTCATCGATCCAAGGCTAGACGCGTCCGTCATCGAGCCGTTTTGAAAAAAGACAAGATCGTCAGCGTCGACGTTGACGGATCCGTTTCCACCAGCATCGCTCGTCTCGATGCTGGTGACTACTATCTTTCCGTTCATTGTCGACAGAGTGATGTCTGTCACCCGACAGTCAATGACGAAATGAACACCCCTCTCCCTCAGCCAGCTCGCCAGCGGACGAACCAATGAGTCATACTGGTTGTAGATCGTGCGCTTCACGCCCGCGAGCGTTTCGATGCGTGAGAATTCTTTCATGAAACGATGCAGGTAGCGTTTGAATTCGACCGCGCTATGCCAAGGCTGAAAAGCGAATGTCGTGGCCCACATATACCAGAACTTGGTCTCGAAGAATGTTGGCGACAGCCACTCGGTAATTCGACTTGAGCCCAGCGTTTCCTCGCTCGCCCCGGTGAGCTTCAGCAACTCGACGCGATCCTTCATTGAAAAACCCATGGAGGTGACGTTGAGGATCGCGCAGTTGCGGTCCACGAGGCGCGCTTTGGAATGCGATTTCACACGCTCGTTGAACGCGACCGTTTCTTCGAAGACGGTCCTGCCAGGCTGTTCGAGCGAAGGGATCGTCTTGAACAAGCCCCAGGTACATTCATAATTGTCCGTCGTCAGCATCCGCCCTCCCCGCATCGAATAACCATCCGCCGGGTTGCCACCGCCGTCCAGGCTTCCGCCCAGGACCGGCAGGGTCTCATAGACAGTGATGTTCTTGCCCCGCATGCCGCCATCGCGGATCATGAAGGCTGCTGCCGCCAGGGAGCCGATGCCTCCACCAACTAAGTGCGCTCTTCTGTCGTTTGCCATTTTGTTCTCCGGCGGACACCGCGTGCTTCCCTTGCGAATGTAGAGGAATCCCGTCCCTTAGCCGTTGACTCAGGTCAAAGGCTGACGTTCCGGAGCTCGGGTTTAGGTGGGGATGAAGCGCCCGCGAGCGGATGGCGCGCTGCCAAACGCTAGCGCCTACCACGCGCTCGACATTGTTCTTGAGTATGGCAGGCGGTGTGTCGAACCATATCAGGCAAATCAGGAAGAACCCTGCGGCCCCCACGATCACCGCAACCTCACGAGCGACATCTCGGGTAGTCCGCTGCTCGAGCAGTCTCGCCTTGAGCCTTGAGCAGCCGACGCTACGCAGCACACTTCGACGGGCGGTTCAATCGCCTGCGTCGGACGCAGCCCGGTAAGGCCAACTCCACTCGCGAATCCCGGGCATGTCCTCACCATAGGCCGTTATATATTGTTTGTGCTCGATCAGCCGGTCGCGAAACGCTTGCTTGGCGTGCGCGGTGGTGTCGGCAAGGCCCGGCACACGGTCGATCACATCCATTGCCAGATGGAACCGATCAAGATCGTTGCGCACGACCATGTCGAACGGTGTTGTGGTCGTCCCCTCCTCCTTGAAGCCGCGGACATGAAGATTGGCGTGGTTGGCTCGCCGGTAGGTCAGCCGGTGAATGAGGTACGGATAGCCATGGAAGGCAAAGACGATTGGCTTGTTTCGAGTGAACAGGCTGTCGAAGTCGTTGTCACTGAGGCCGTGTGGATGTTCGCTTCTTGGCTGAAGCGTCATCAAGTCGACGACGTTCACCACCCGGATCTTCAGTTCGGGAATGTGCTGACGAAGGAGGTCGACGGCCGCAAGCGTCTCGAGCGTTGGCACGTCGCCGGCGCAAGCCATGACGACATCCGGCTCCCTGCCGTCGCGATCGGTGCCCGCCCAGTCCCATATGCCCACCCCCGCAGCGCAATGCGTCTCCGCCTCGTCGGCGGTCAGCCATTGAGGTGCCGGTTGCTTGCCGGCCACGATCACGTTGATCCGGTCGTGGGTGCCCAGGCAGTGGTCAGCCACGCGCAGCAGGCAGTTGGCATCCGGTGGCAGATATACCCTGACCACATCGGCCTTTTTATTGACAACCAGATCGATGAAACCCGGATCCTGATGGCTGAAGCCGTTGTGGTCCTGCCGCCAGACATGACTGGTCAGCAGATAGTTGAATGAGGCGATCGGCCGACGCCAGTCCAGTCCGCGCGAGACCTTCAGCCATTTGGCATGCTGGTTGAACATCGAGTCGACGATGTGGACGAACGCCTCGTAGCAGTTGAACAGTCCGTGCCGTCCGGTCAGCAGATAGCCTTCAAGCCAGCCCTGGCAGAGATGCTCGGACAGTATTTCCATGACCCGCCCGCCGCGGGCAAGGTGCTCGTCATAAGGCTCGATCCGCTGCATCCAGGCGCGGTCGGTCACCTCGAACACCGCGTCCAGGCGGTTCGACGCGGTCTCGTCTGGTCCCATGACACGGAAGTTGCGGGCGTCCGCATTCAGTCGGAGCACGTCGGCGAGATACTTGCCCAGTTCCCGCGTCGCCTCGCCGATCGCGCCGCCGGGGCTCGGGACCGCCACCGCATGGTCGCGCCAGTCGGGGCGCCTGAGTGCGCGACGCAGCCGGCCGCCATTGGCATAAGGTGTGGATCCCATCCGCTTGTCACCGGCGGGAGCCAGCGCGCGTAGCTCGGGCAAAAGCCGGCCGGCCGCATCAAACAGCTCCTCGGGACGATAGCTTTGCATCCATTCCTCGAGCAGCCGGCGGTGGGCGGCATTCTCCCGCGCCTCGGCGATCGGCACTTGATGCGCCCGCCAGAAGCCTTCGACCCTCTTGCCGTCGACGTCCTTGGGACCAGTCCAGCCCTTCGGACTGCGCAACACGATCATGGGCCAACGGATCGTGCCAGGAGCCTCCCCGGCGCGCGCAGCGTGCTGAAATTCCGCGATCCGGTCGAAGACGCGGTCCAACGTCGCCGCCATTTGCCGGTGCATGTCCATCGGATCGCTGCCCTCAACGAAGAAGGGCTCGTGACCATAGGCCTCGAACAGCTTGCGCAGTACCGCATCGTCCTCCCGCCCCAGGATTGTTGGCCCGGCGATTTTGTAGCCGTTAAGGTGCAGAATCGGCAGCACTGCGCCGTCATGGACCGGATCGAGGAACTTGTTGCTGTGCCAGGAAGCGGCCAGCGGACCGGTCTCGGCTTCACCATCACCGATCACGCAGGCGACCACCAACTCGGGATTGTCGAATGCCGCGCCATAGGCGTGGACGAGCGCATAGCCGAGTTCCCCACCCTCGTGAATGGAGCCCGGGGTTTCCGGCGCGGCGTGGCTGGGGATGCCGCCGGGGAAGGAGAATTGACGGAAGAGCTGGCGCATGCCCTCCTCGTCATCGCTGATCGCCGGATAGATCTCGCTGTAGGTACCTTCGAGCCAGGTGTTGGCGACCATTCCGGGCCCGCCATGACCCGGCCCACAAACATAGAGGAGATCGGTATCGCGCGCCAGAATGATGCGATTGAGATGGGCGTAGATGAAGTTCAGCCCCGGCGTCGTCCCCCAATGGCCGAGCAACCGCGGCTTGACGTGTTCGTGCGTCAACGGCTCTCGAAGGAGCGGGTTATCGAGCAAGTAAATCTGCCCGACAGAGACATAATTCGCCGCGCGCCAATAACGGTCGATCAGCATCGCCTGCGTGTCCGAGAGACCGCTTATCGCCGGACTATTGTCTGCATGATCGGTCAAGCTCAATCTCCTCGACGTGAACAGCTTGTGCCCGACCCACTTGCTTTTCGTCCGACCTGCACTGGCAGGCTTTGATCTGCGTCAAAGACGTGACGCGATCGAGCCGAATGATCGGGTGAACCAATCGCAGGCAGCAACCACAGCATGGCCGCTGACGACCAGAAAAATCGACCGGGCGGCGCGCCAGGCAGGGCCCGAGCTACCGCCGTCGTGATCGCCGCTCGCGGCGACGCCTTTAGCACCGTCGGGCTGCCGGGCATCAACGACGAGCTTGACGTGCAGTCGGAACCACCAACCGCCTCGATGGTCGAGGTACGACGCCCCCTTGGCCCTTTTTTCTATCCCGATCTCGGACCTTGGATTTTTGACCTCGGTCAAAAGAACGGCCTTGACCCTGGACTATGGTCCAAGCGCGATAGGGGTGGCGGAGGTAATTCATGGCTGGCTTGACCATTGGCGCTTTCGCGAAGGCAGTTGGCGTCCGGCCCGACACCATTCGCTATTATGAGCGCAACGGTCTCCTGCCGCACCCCGCACGCTCGTCGGCGGGTTACCGCTTGTACGCGGAGAGCGACCTCGAGCGAGTGCGCTTCATCCGCAAGGCGCAACAGCTTGGCTTTACGCTCGCCGAAATCGGTCTGCTTCTCACGTTGCAGGCTTCGGACACCGCTCGCGCCGCGGACGTTCTGGACATTACGGAGAGGAAGATCGCGGAGTCCACTTCCCGGATCATCGATCTCAATCGCATCAAGGATGCACTCGAGGGGCTCGCCGCCGAGTGCCCGGTGGATGCTCCGGTTTCTGACTGTCCGATTCTTGCGCACCTCGCGAACACAAGCGCCCCTGCTTTCGGCGCCAGCGGGGCGACGGCATGAGATTTGGCCCCCTACCCCAATGTGACCCGCGCGGAGGCAGCGGAGCTGGCGATCCGCGCGCTGCGACTAACTGCCGGCGGTCTCTACCCGCAAATCGATCGGACAGAAGAACGGGCCATTTGAGCTCGGGAGAGGGACTGCGGGGCATACAACCGAACAGAGAAAGGTAACATCATGAAACTTCTTATGGCAGCAACCGCGTCGCTCTCCCTGGTTCCGCTTGCGGGGTGCGCGACGATGAGGGACGCAACTCCCGAACAGCGGGCTAGTTGCGAGCGCATGGAACAAACCATGGGCACCAACACGACGCACGACCACAACGAGATGAAGGGCATGGGCATGAACTCGATGAATCTCAGCCACGCACGGTGCCAGCAGATCCTCGCACAATAGTCGCGCGACCTGAGTCGCTCGTCGAGTCGCCATAGAGTCTCTGCGTCGGGCAACCGACTGCTTTACTTGTAGCGACTTGGCGAGCGACGAGGGTGACAGCATCTCTCCGCTGCCGGGAATTACGCTGCGGAGACAGTACAGAGTTTCAACCGTTGAAAGGAGTAAGACTATGAAGAACCTAAGAAGGAGTATCCGCCGACCGGTTTTCGCCTCCACAGCCGCCATGTTAGCGCTCTTGAGCGTGACAGCGTGCGACGGTTCAAAAGACGCACCGGCCAATATCACGGCTGGTGACGAGAACGTCGCGCTGCCGGAAGACGAAAGCAGGGAAGAGCACCACGAGCAGGGAGTGGCGGCCGAGATGCACAATCGGATGTCCACTCAGCAAGGCAACCAGATGGGTGCAGGCCAGGGCGGAATGGCGGACGATCAGATGGGGGCCGGCGGCATGATGGATGATAAGATGCCGATGGGCAACTCCACGGCCAAGCCGGATACCGGCAAGGATAAGGCCATGCCGAAGGATAAGGCCATGCCGATGGAAGACGACGAGCCCATGCCGATGAAAGACGACATGTAGCGTGAAACTCTCGCCCGCGGGGAATTTGGCAATGGTGGTTCAACAATGGCTCTTTGGACGGTGAGCGGCGCGACAACGATCGTCGATGCTTGCCTGGAACGGGTGGCGTGGGTTCAGGCTCCAGTGCTCGCGCCCCTGATCTCGATGTCGTCGGCGCAGCGGCCCCCCCCCGGCCCTGCGCCGGCGGCACTGCTCGCGACACTTGTCGCATGACGAATAACTCGATAAGTCACCCATCAACTGCGGAAATTTCAGCACAAAGAGGCCGCAACTCGTGCCTGAGGGAGCGGCACCAGCGCCGCTCCGCCGGCAGTCCAAGCTGTCGATTGCCAAGCCGGCGCCGATGCCGGCCGCGGCCCAACCGATGCCGATGAAGGATGACAAGTAAGGAATCCTGATGTGAAGTACGGTCCTGCCCAGATCATCTCGCGCCGTACGTGGACGACGATGAAAATCGTTCGGCTGGGATTCGCGGCGCCAATGGCGCTCTTCGGATCCTCAGCGGCGCTGGCGCAGGCGTCGCCCTCCGAGCACGCTTCGCATCATCCGGGCGCCGCTGCCGCACCGGCGAACGCAATGCCGGCAGCCGACACAAAGGTGGCAGCCCCGCAGGGCGCACCCGCCCCTCCCCCCGCGGGCGGAATGACGGGCATGATGAAGGGGATGATGTCGCCATCCCCAGGTGGCGGGGAAGCAGCTGGAGCCGAAGCAGGCTGCTGCGGGATCGTAGGCGGCAAGCCGTTCTACCCGGCCATGATGAACTTCCCAGCGCTGACGGACAAGACGCGCGCAGCCATCAGGACCGAAGCGATCGCGCGCCTCGGATCGGGCGCGGCGGCCGTCACGGCCGGGCAGGTCGAACTCCATCGCGCCCAATCGTCGAACGACCCGGTGGCTGCGCAGGCAGCCATCGGCCTGGTGCGCGATGGGGTGTCGCTCGCGGAAAGCGGCAACAGTGCGTTGCAAGGCCTGAACCAAAATCAGCCGCCGCCACGCATCGCGCTCGCCTGGTTCAAGCGCGAGATGAGCGTGACACCGGAAAGCGACATGATCATGGACGGCGGCTTTCGTGACCTGTCCTGGCTTCACGTCGCCGCCATGCTGCTGCTTGCAGCCGCGCTCGTTGCGGCATTCCTGCTACGCCGGGCGCGGCTACAGCGTATCGGCGCCCTGGCGCAGCGGCTGACTCCCGGGGGTCAGCCGCCCGGCACCGCGCCTGCGGCGGCGGCCACACCGAAGGCGCCGGGGCCCGTCGCGGGCGCTCCGGTTGCTGCGGCCGCCCCGGTCAAGCCGCCGGTCAAACGGCCCTGGAAGGGCGTCCTGCGGATCAAGGCGATCTTCGACGAGACGCCGACGGTCAAGACTTTCCGGCTGATGGAACCCAATCTAGAGTCGATCCCCTTTACGTTCCTGCCGGGACAATATGCGTCGATCACCTCCGAGATTGACGGTCAAAAAGTGCGGCGCTCCTACACGATCTCTTCTTCGCCCACCCAGCACGACTATATCGAGCTTACCGTAAAGCGCGAGGAGCATGGCCTAGAGTCCCGCCACCTCCACGATCATGCACAGACTGGCGATCTGCTCGAGATCACCGCGCCGGCCGGAAATTTCTTCTTCACCGGCAAGGAAGCCGACGGCATCGTCCTGATCGCCGGGGGTGTGGGCATCACGCCGATGATGAGTGTTTTGCGCTACCTTACTGATCGATCGTACCCGTATGAAATCCACCTTATCTACGGTGTTCGTACTCCCGCTGACCTGATTTTCCGCGAGGAATGCGCGTATCTCGCCAGTCGGCACCCGAACGTCACCATCCTGTCGATCGTCTCGTCCGCGGAAGGCACCGACTGGAAGGGCCCGGTCGGCTTCATCACGGCGGACTTCATCGCCGGCTGTGTCGACGATATCGTGAAACGCCGCATTCATCTTTGCGGCCCGCCGCCGATGATGGACGCGGTCAAAGCGGCGCTGGAGGAACTCCACGTCCCGTCGGATCAGGTCAAGACCGAGGACTTCGCGCCGCCCAAAGGCGGTCCCGTTCCCGATAAGGAGCCCGACGACGAGCCCCCGGCTCCGCCGGCGGATGCGGCTGGCGGCGGTGCGGCGCCACCTTCGGCTCAGGCGACCGTCAACTTTTCCAAGTCCGGGAAGTCAGGAAACCTGGCGCCGGACCAATCCGTGCTCGAGGCTGCCGAAGCGATCGGCGTTGTGATCGACTTCGAATGCCGGGTCGGGATCTGCGGGCGCTGCAAGGTGCCGCTTAGCGAAGGTACGGTGACGATGGAGGTTGAGGACGCGCTCTCGGCCGACGAGAAGGCGGGCGGCATGATCCTCGCATGCCAAGCAAAATCTGCGAGCAACCTGGTCGTGGACGCCTGACGTGACCGAAAGCGAGAAGGTCACCGTTGGCGGCATGCTCAGCGCTCTCGTCCTGATCGTGCCCGCGTTCCTGGTGCACGTCGCGCCTCGCTTTCCCGGCAGCCTGACAGGCTCATTGTTCGGCATCGCCGCGGCAGTGCTCTTCCTGCTGCTGCTGTCCTATTCGGCCGTGAAGCGGCTGCCGTGGGTAAAGGAGCGCACGAAAGAGCATGTCTCGATCGGCGCTGTTCTGACCTTTCACGTCTATGCTGGCGCAGTCGGGGCGCTGCTCGGCATCATTCACTCGGGACACAAGTTCCAGAGCCCGCTCGGAATTGCACTGACCCTGTCCATGCTCACGGTCGTGGCAAGCGGGTTCGTTGGTCGATACTACCTCGCTCACATCGGCCAGGACTTGCGCGACCAGCAGAAGGAGCTCGGTGTCTTGCGCACTCGCTACGACAGTCTCGCGCTGGCCGCGGCGGGGCTCAAGGATCAGGCCGTGGTCGACCCTAACGGTGTCCCGCTCGGGCAACTGCTCGGAGCGATGTCGGATCTCGAATTCGCGATCACCGCACGCGAGACGCTCAAGCGCACGCTGGCACGCTGGGTCGTCCTGCACATCGCCGCCTCGATCGTGATGTATGCGTTGCTGGTGCTGCACATCTGGAGCGGGATCTATTACGGGCTGAGGTGGCTTGGATGAAATTTTCGGCCGCATCCCTGCTGATCCTGGTGGCAGCGGCGATCCTCGCGGCGATCGCCGTGCCGATCTCGATCTATCGCTCCGGCAGCGACGCGATACCGGGCTGGAGTGCGGCCGTCCGTCCTGGGCCGTTGTCCAAGGCTCACGCATTCCTCGGAGATAAATGTGCGAGCTGTCATACGCCCAACGAGGGCGTCACTGTCGACAAGTGCGTTGCCTGCCACGTGCCGGCCAAGGAACTGCTGTCGAAGCCCTCGACGGTGTTCCACGCCAATGTGACGACCTGCAGTGGTTGTCATGTGGAGCACCAAGGGCTCGACAAACGCCCCATCAAGATGGACCACGCCGTTCTCGAGAAGCTCGCGATCCGCCAAGCGGGCAAGCCCGTCGCGCTCGATTGCAAGGGGTGCCACGTCTTCAAGGACAAGCACCAGGAATTCTTCGGGCCAAAATGTGCGACTTGCCATGCCATCGACACGTGGAAAATCGTCGGCTTCCTTCACCCAAGCCCGAAATCGAAGGAATGCGCGCAGTGCCACAAGCCGCCGCCGAGCCATCTGATGATGCATTTCGAGATGATGGACAGGTCGATCACCGGCCAACGAAACGCAACCGTCAACCAGTGCTTCGCCTGTCACCAGACCGATTCGTTCAACAACATCAAAGGGGTAGGTCGGGTCGATATGCACTGAAACGCTAGTAACGGGGAACTGAAGTTTCACCGCGAAAGGCCAAAGCTCGACACTTTCTCACCGGATGCAATGTGGCCGCCGCACAGCGCTGACGCTGGACCGGATCCTCGACGCAATGCGACACCTTCGCCCATGCGGCCGGCACGCAAGCCCAAGGTGATCATCGCGGCTTGGTCGCATTCGTCCACAGCACCGACGCGCGCACGAGCTGGATGGGAAACGGGCAACCCAGTCCTTTTTTGTCGTTGTCGCTTTTGACTAAGGTCAAAAGAACGGCCTTGACCCTGGACTATGATCCAGGCGCGATAGAGCGATTGGAGGTCAGTGATGGGTGATTTCACAACTGGCGTATTTGCAGAGGCCGTTAGCCTCCGGACCGATTCATCCGCTCTTGTAAGCGTCACGATGTTCGACACGCGCTGCGCAGCGACAGCCGCTCTGTCAAAATGAGAAGAGCCGAAATCGAACGATATTTTGCGTGGGGTTGGCGAGCAGACCCCCCAGGCGCGATCCGGATGGAGACGAGACGATGACCTACCAGAGCATCAACCCCTACGACGGCAAACTCCTGCAAAGCTTCGACGATCTTACCGAGGAGAGCCTTGAGACAAAGATTGCGACGGCCGCCGCGTGCTTCGAGAGCTGGCGGCAGACGACGTTCGCGCAGCGGGCGGCCATCGCCGCGAAAGCCGCCGCCATCATGCGGGCCCGCGCCGACGAGTTCGCGCGGCCGGTAACGCTCGAAATGGGCAAGCGCATCGCCGAAGCGCGGGGCGAAGTGGCGCTCAGCGCGGACATCATCGATTACTACGCGCAGAACGCCGAACGCTTCCTCGCGCCCGAACGCCTCCATCCGAGTTCAGGCGAAGCGGAGATCGAAAGCACCCCCCTCGGCGTACTCTTCGGAGTTCAACCATGGAACTTTCCCTATTATCAGCTCGCGCGCTTCGCAGCGCCCAACCTGATGGCGGGCAACGTCGTGATGGTGAAGCACGCCGGGAACGTTCCGCAATGCGCCATCGCGTTCGAAGAGCTGTGGCTGGAGGCCGGGGCACCAAAGGGCGCCTACACCAACCTGCTGATCTCCCACGACCAGGTGAACCGCGTCATCGACGACCCGCGGATCAAGGGCGTGGCGCTGACGGGCAGCGTCGAAGCCGGAAAATCCGTCGCTGCGCGGGCGGGGCAGAACCTGAAGAAATCGACGATGGAGCTTGGCGGCAGCGATGCCTTCATCGTCCTTGATGACGCCGATCTGGAAAAGACCGTCGAGTGGGCGGTCTGGGCCAAGATGAACAATACGGGCCAGTGCTGCGTGGCGGGCAAGCGCTACATCGTCGTCGAGGAGTTGGCCGATCGGTTCCTCGACAAGTTCCGCACCGCGCTCGCGAAGCTGGAACCCGGGGACCCGATGGACGAGGCGACAACGCTCGGTCCGTTGTCCACCGAAGGCGCCCTGGTGAACCTCCTGGACCAGGTCGATCGGGCGGTCGGCGACGGCGCCACGGTCGTGATGGGCGGCAAGAGGATCGACCGTCCGGGCTCCTTCATGCAGCCCACGATCCTGGCCGATATCGCGCCCGATAGCGCCGCATTCCGGGAGGAGTTCTTCGGGCCGGTCGCGCTCTTCTTCCGGGTCAAGGATGAAGACGAAGCGGTGGCGCTCGCCAACGACTCGGCTTTCGGGCTTGGCGGCTCGGTCTTCACCGGCGACGTCGCGCGCGGCAAACGCGTCGCGAGCCGCATCGATACGGGCATGATGTTCGTCAATCACCCAACTTGGACGACGCCCGACCTGCCGTTCGGTGGGGTCAAGGACTCAGGCTACGGCCGCGAGCTTTCGAACATGGGCATCCAGGAATTCGTCAACAAGAAACTGGTTCGCGTCGAGGCGATCGACGCGCCAGCCTAGATCGCAAGGCGCGGATTTCGAACCAGCGCGACGTCAACAGCGCGCTCTCGACTGAGCTAAAAAGGAAAACAGCCATGGCTTCTACAATGCAGGCCGCAGTGGTCGAAACGTTCGGCCAGCCTTTGGTCCTCCGCGAATGGGACATGCCGACGCCTGGCCCAGGTCAGATCGTCGTCAAGACCGAAGCGTGCGGCGTGTGCCACACCGATCTCCATGCCGCAAATGGCGATTGGCCGGTCAAGCCGACGCCCCCGTTCATTCCGGGTCACGAGGCGATCGGTCCGGTCGTCGCGGTCGGAGCGGGCGTGACGATCGTCAAGGAAGGCGACCGGGTCGGAGTGCCCTGGCTCTATTCAGCATGCGGCCGCTGCGAATATTGCCTGAAGGCTCAGGAGACGGTTTGCGCCAAGGCGCAGTTCGGCGGCTACACGAAGAATGGCGGCTTCGCCGAATACATCCTGGCCGACCCCAATTACGTCGCCCACATCCCCGACGGCCTGTCGTCGATCGAGGCCGCGCCGCTCGTCTGCGCCGGCATCACCACCTACAAGGGCATCAAGGAAACCGGAGCCAGGCCCGGCGAATGGATCGCCGTTTCCGGCGCCGGAGGCCTCGGCCATCTGGCCATCCAGTATGCCAAGGCCATGGGACTGTCCGTCGCGGCGATCGACATCGACGACACAAAGCTCGAACATGCAAAACGCCTCGGCGCCGATCTTGCGATCAACGCCAAAGAGGGCGACCCGGCGGAGGCCTTGAAAAAGGCGACGGGCGGCGGTGCTCACGGGGTCCTGATTACAGCGCCCTCCCTCCCGGCGTTCAAGCAGGGAGTCGCCATGACGCGTAAGCGCGGAACCTGCGTGCTGGTCGGGCTGCCGCCCGGCGAGTTTCCGGTCCCGCTCTTCGATGTAGTCGTTGACTGCATCACCATTCGGGGATCATTCGTCGGCACACGCCAGGACATGGCCGAGGCCCTCGCATTCGCCGCCGAAGGCAAGGTCAAGGCGAACATCGAACTGCAGCCGCTTTCGGCGATCAACGAGGTTTTGAGCCGGCTGCAACGCGGCGATGTGGCCGCACGCGTCGTCCTCGATTTCGCGGGCAAGTGATCGTTATGACAAGGTCTTTGGATCGCATCGGCCGACGCGAGGTGATGGCGGGCGCGGGTCTGCTTGGCCTATCGGCGGTTCTCGCGCGCTCGGCGCCGGCTTATGCCTGGACGCAGGACAGCCAGGCCTTGCCGGTCCCGCGGCCCTCCTCCGCGAACGTGCGCAGCTACGATCTGGAGATCGACGACTACCGACTGATGGTCGACGGACGTCCCGGCAAAGCGATGGCGATTAACGGAACCGTGCCGGGGCCGCTCCTGCGTTTCCGCGAGGGCGAAGACGCCGTCATACGGGTCACGAACCGCTTGAAGGAGATCGCCTCGATCCACTGGCACGGGATCCTCCTGCCCCCGGGCATGGACGGGGTTCCCGGCGTGAGCTTCGCCGGCATCGCGCCGGGCGAGACGTTCACCTACCGCTTTCCGCTGCTTCAGAGCGGCACCTACTGGTGCCACAGCCATTCGGGCGGGCAGGAGCTGCTCGGCGTCTACGCGCCCTTCGTCATCGATCCGGCCGGTCCCGATCCCGTCGCCTTCGACCGGGACTATGTCGTGTTGATGTCCGACTGGAGCTTCGAGGCTCCAGAAAAGATTATCGCCAATCTCAAGAAGCAGTCCGGATATTACAATTATCAGAAGCGCACGCTGGCCGATCTCGTGCGCGATGTCAGCGCGAACGGCTGGTCGGCGACGCTCATGGAACGGCTCAGCTGGTCCAAGATGAGGATGGACCCGACCGACTTCGCCGACGTCACCGGTTACACCTACACCTACCTCGTTAACGGTCTGACCAGCGACGCCAATTGGACGGGGCTGTTCCGGCCGGGTGAGCGCGTACGCCTGCGTTTCATCGCGGCCGGCGCGATGACCTATTTCGATATCCGCATCCCCGGGCTCAAGATGACCGTGGTCCAGGCCGACGGGCAGGACATCCAGCCGCTGGAGGTAGACGAGTTCCGGATCGCGCCCGGCGAAACATTCGACGTCATCGTCGTGCCCGAGGACCGCGCCTACACGCTGATGGCGGAGACGATGGACCGCAGCGGGTTCGCGCGCGGCACCCTGGCCCCGCGCGCTGGCATGACCGCCCCGATCCCGCCGCGCCGACCGCGGCCGATCCGCACCATGGCCGACATGGGGATGGACATGGGCGGCATGGACATGGGCGCGGGCAAGGCCGGGATGGGGAGCATGTCCGGGATGCCGGGCGCCGCCGCTCCCGCGTCACCGCCGATCATGGACATGAGCGGCCACCAGATGCAGAACATGGGCGCGGCCGAGCGGGTTCGCGCGGACGCCGCCGGAAAACTGAAGACGGCGCACCAATCGGGCATGGCCGACATGCCGACGACCGGCGGCGCGATGGGCGCCATGGGTGCGATGCCGGGCATGAGCGGCGAAGGCGCCTCGGTCAAAGATCAGCGCTTCGCTCACGGCCCCGACACGCACGGGGTCGGCAATTCCTCGATCGCCATGGTCGCGAAGAACCGTCTCGGCGAACCGGGCTCGGGGTTCGACACCGAGAATTCGCGCGTCCTGGTCTACGCCGATCTTCGCAGCGTGATCCCGCAAACCGATCTGCGTGCGCCCGAGCGCGAGATCGAACTGCACATCACGGGCAACATGGACCGCTACAGCTGGTCCTTCGACGGCAAGAAATACTCCGAAGCGCGCACCCCAATCGCGTTCAGATATGGCGAACGGCTGCGCATGGTGTTCGTCAACGACACCATGATGGAACATCCGATCCACCTTCACGGCATGTGGATGGAGCTCGAGAACGGCGGCGGAGCGAACCAGCCGCGCAAGCATACGGTCAGCGTCAAACCCGCCGAGCGCCTGACGGTGGCTGTGACCGCCGACGCACCTGGGCAATGGGCGATGCACTGCCACCTGTTGCTCCACATGGAGATGGGCATGTTCCGCGTCGTCGAAGTCTCCTCCCCCGCCTGACCGGAGAAAGCCGTTGCGCTTCGCACCTTCATTATTGCCCGTCCTGTTCCTGCTGCCCACCGGTCTTCAAGCACAAGAGACGGGCGCGCGGGGAGCCGGCGAACCGATGTCCATGCCGATGCCGGCTCCCGGCCAAACTTCGCATGCCGAACCGGTTGCTGCACCTGCCCCGACAGACCAGGAGACAGCAACGCTGCCCAACCTGGAGGACCGCTCAGGATGGCCGGAGCCGACCGCCGACAGCGCGAACTACAGCTACCTGGTGACAGAACTGCTCGAGTATCGCGAAAGTCGCGCCGCGGGAGCGATCCGCTGGGACATTTACGGCTGGTACGGCGGCGACGTGAACCGGCTCTGGGTCAAGACCGAAGGGCTGCAAGACGTATCGGGGCCAGGCGGAGGCGAGCAGGAGGCCCAGCTTCTTTACGGCCGCCTGATCTCGCCCTTCTTCGACTTTCAGGCCGGCGTCCGTTTTGCGCACCGCTCGGGGCCAGGCCCCAATCAATCGCGAACCTATGCCGCGATCGGCGTGCAGGGCCTCGCTCCTTACCGCTATTCGCTCGAACCGACGTTGTTCATAAGCCAGGACGGCAAGGTCTCCATGCGGGCGACCGCCACCTATGATCAGCAGCTGACACAGCGGCTCATCCTGCAACCCCGCTTCGAGTTCGACGCCGCAGTCCAAAAGGATCGGTCGTTCGGCGTCGGTTCCGGGCTGAACAAGACCGAACTCGGTCTCCGGCTGCGGTATGAAGTAAAGCGCGAGTTCGCCCCGTATGTGGGCGTGTCGTGGACACAGAGCTACGGAAGCACGAAACGACTGGCGCGCGCGGAAGGTGAAGACACCAGCCTCGTTTCTGTCGTCGCGGGAGTCCGGATGTGGTTCTGAGAAAGGCGCGCGCCTCGATGGACCTGACCAACCTCGCCCGGCAGTCGAGGTGTGAAGAATGTTAGACGGAAATGGAGCGGTCGATATGAGTAATTCCGGACGGCGATTGGCACAACGGCTCCGAGCGCACCCCCTGACTTCGGTCGTCTCCGGCATTCTCGTCATTGTGGCACTATATCTGGTGTACGAGCACCGCACCTCCCCGCTTGCAATGCTCCCCTACCTCCTCCTGCTCGCTTGTCCGCTGATGCATTTTTTCATGCATGGTGGTCATCGCCGGCGCACCAGCGAACGTGCGGAGAACTCGGGAGGTCCAGCGGGGACAATCGGCAACCGCCTTGTTAGCCGCGAAGCAGAGGGTGGGCAGTGATATGCAACTGCGGAGCGCCCATTGGCTCCGCGCGATCGCTCTGATGGCATTTGCAGCCGGTGCGTCCACTACGAGCGCCTCGCAAGCAGCGACGGTTCAGCCGGAGGCGAGCCTTGTCGGAACTTGGTCTTTCGACGGCCGCCAAGCCTGCAAGTCCGGACCAGCCTGGGTTTTCAGCTCTGACGGTTCGTATTCGGAAGTGATGCTCCCCGACAGAACGTCGCGAGGGACTGGTGGCTGGCGCGAGCAGGGAGGAAGTATCTTCTATTCGCTGGCCGTTCCTTCTTCGAGAACGCAGCGCCAGCCACGGCTTGAACGCCGCATGACCATCATCGAGCGCTCACCGGACCGGATTGTTGCGGTGACACAACAGCGGGTCCGACATGTGATGCACCGGTGCCGGTAGGAACTTTGTGCTCGTGCCGCCATGGTGGCTGGCGGGGCACCATCCCGCCAGCTTTCATGGCTTTGAGCAAACTCCTGCGCCTCCAGTATGATCTCATACGACAGCCGGTTGGTGGGAGCCGGCTTGGCGCTCCTGCGAAGCTCTGGTTCCGCGTAAAAGGTGCTCCTGCCGGTCGCCCACGCCTGCGTCTGAATGAAGGAAAATATTGTGGATCACATGCATGAACACGCGGAAGGCGACCGCCAAATGAAGCCATCCGGCCTCGCGGACGGAGCGGTCAGGGATCCGGTATGCGGAATGACGGTGGACCCAGCTACCGCAAAGCACCGCCATGATCTGGGCGACACCATCTACTATTTCTGCAGCGAGGGGTGCCGGTCGAAGTTTGCCGCGCATCCTGAGCGATATCTCAACCCTCCCGCTACAAAGCCCGCGATCACCAGTCCGGCGATGGGCATAAGGGTTCACATGACTGTAGATCAACGGCGTGAGACCACGATAATCTTCCGGCGTCATCCGCCCCGCCCACTTCGGCTCAACCAGTACGGTCTGAAGCATGCGGGTGTTCACATACACCAGCGACGCTTGCAGGAGGTGTAGCGCCAGAACGGAGATTTCCTGCTCATGGATGCGGTTGGTGGCGATCTCGCCGCCCTTGCCGAAGAACACGAAACCATTAGCGCCGTTCCAGTTCTCAACCACATTCAGCCCTTCGTGGATCTCGCGGCGGAATGCCTCCTGACGCAAATACCGGCATAGGAAGATTGTTTTGACCGCGCGGCCGAGTTCACTCAGCGCCTTGTAGGTCGGGTGCATCACTTCGGCTCTGGCAAACCGGAGCAGGATCGCTTCCGGATCGGCGGTGCGCGATTGCATGGCAGCGGCATATTTGACCATTTCGTCATATTGTTGCTCGATCTCGTCCCAGTCGATCGGGCTGGAGAGGATCGGCAGTAAATTGGAAAGCCGCGTGCGCATGCCGGCTTGGGGAAGGGCCAGTTTCTGGCGTGCCACTGCTTTCAGCCGCGGGGCAAGCTCAAATCCAAGGAGTCGGCAGAACGCAAAGCCGACTGCGCTCTGGCCGTGGCTATCGACGTACTGGCGCTGGATTTCCATGTCGGTGCAATGGCGTAGCACGCCTTCGATCATGGGGGCGACCTCCGAGGAAGAGCACCGCTTGAGCTGGGAATAAACGCAGGTCGCGCGCTTCTCCACATGCCAGTAGATCATGACGCCACGGCCGCCATAGCGGGCGTGCCATTCCGTCATCAGGTTGCGGTCCCACGCGCCGAACTTCGTTGAATCGGACGCGCATGCCGTGCCCGCATCTCCCCATACTGCGGCATTGCGGATTGCCAGTGTCGCGTTTGCTACCCGCGCGCACGCCTCCCTCAGCGCTGGCGCGTGGATGAAACGGCGATGGACATGCAGCAATTCCTCGTAACTGACATCGGGTGTTGCGCCAGCGACCCGCTTGAGCCCGGCGTTCGTGCCCAAGCCATAGAGACACAGCAAAAGACGCTGAGCCAAGGCTGCTTTCGACAGGGTAACCCGCGAGGCCGACGTTTCGAAAGCATCCATCAATCCCGTGTCCAGAGCAGCCTCTTTCAACACGTCCAGCAGTCCGGTCATCGGCCAGCGCTGACCGATCTCGCTTTTGATCGAAGCGAGACCCTTCGGTTCGGGCAAGGGCTTGAACGGTGTAATCGATATCCGGTTGTCGCCGCGCCACAGGAGCCGGACCTTGTCGTTTTGTGGAATATTGGCATTGAGGAGCAACAGTTCCCGTTCAAGCTCCTCCCGGATCGAGGCGCAAAACGCCTGCGCATCTGGCGTCAGGCTGAGGCCGGAATAGTACGCATCTCGCCTGATCTCGAAGTCCTTGGGAAGATCGTCATCGGGATTGCGATAGCGATCCGCCCCGACCACCCAGATTTCTTTGGAGCGGATGCGGTCGCGCAGTTGCGTCAGGACGCAAAGCTCATAGCTGATCCGGTTTACCCGCCCATCGTCATCAATGACGGAACTGCGCCATCGCGCTGGAATCACCTCATCGATCGGAACATCCTGCAATGGCACGAAGCGGCATCCGCCATCCACCTTGCTCCTGATCCAGTCGAGGGCCGCCAGGACCGGCCGCCACACCGCGTTGTTCGACCGGAACTCAAGTACGGAAAGCAGGCTTGGCAGCATGCGCCGGTAATGATTGGCCCAGGAACCACGCATCACCTTGTAGATGCGCCGGTCCAGAGCGCCCTTCGCATGGCTCTCCTTGACGATCGCCGCCAGCTTGGCCTTACCGGCGATCGGGAAAATGACATCGCAGATGCGCCCCGATGGTTCATTGATCGAGGCGCTGGCGATCTCGACCAGCAGGCGCTCCTTTCCATAGACCCGCTCGATGTCTTTCGCGATATCGCCCACCACCTTGCGTTTCGAGCGCGTTCCGATCTTGTGAACGGTTTCGATCAGCAGGTCGATCATCGCGTCAGTGAGTTGCGCCTCCCGCGACATTAGATAAATCGCATAAAGGCCGAGCTGTCGCGCCGGCGCATGCCGGCGCATCTCCGAGGCCTTTTCACCGGCAACGCGGCGAACAATCTGATCGACCCATGGCTTGCCCGTAGCCGTCAGGAGATCATGGGGAAGATCAAGTCTCTGGATAAAGGCGAGTTTCTCGGTCACGTCGAGAATGTTGTCGAGCGTTGCCTGTCCGGCGTCACCCTTCATCCTGTTGAATCCGGTCGAGCTGTCCGGATCGGCAAGCGAGGCTTCCAATAACGCCACCGCATCTGACGAAAGCCGATCACTGGCTCCGATCAGCCAGGTGTCCAGATAATCTTGCCGTTGTGAGCGAACGACACGTTCAAGCTCCTTGCGCGACGGCCCATAAATACGCCGGTCCCGGCACCACAGGAAAACATGCTCAAGCATGGCATTGATCGACTGGCCGCCCGGGCACAGCTCGCCAGCAATCCATTCCGTCAATTGCGCGCGATCCACCCGCTTCATGCGGTGATATCCAAGATGGATCAGGATCTCCGCACAATGCCGTCGTGCTGTCCGACTGGAAAAGTCATAACCGGCTATCTCGCCAGCCTCGACACCGAGTTGCTCGGCCAGATACGAGAGGCCATCGGTAGGGATTGAGCCGGGATCGATCGCGAAAAACCCCAGGGAAGCGAAGAATTTCAGCTGTGCGGCGAGGCCAAGGCGCGTCAGGGCCGGCTTCGAATTTACAAAATCAATATCGGCAAAGCTCAGGCTCCATCGTCCGATCAAATCCCCGCCCGGAATACTCCGATCCATCAACCCACTCCCTATGATGGAGCGAACTGTCCTCTTCTATGATTTCCATCGTCAATACCGAATGCCACGTTCCCAAAACGTTCTCCGACTTGGCCAAAATCGCAGCTTGGGGCCGACTGGGCCAAGTGCCAATGATTGGATCATCTGGTCGCGCGTCATCTGGCAGGCTTGGGCAAATCCGATAACGATCGACGCCTGGCTTTACGATGAAGAAATCATTCCTAAGCGTCGTTAACCATCCTCTAACGCTTGCGATGCGATCATGCAGCTATGCTAGAGGTCGCACCGGGGTGAACATGAGCAGCATCTTCATCAACGACGTCATGGCCGTGCGAAGCGCCATTCTCGACAGGAATGCGGCGCTTCGGAATGTAGCAAGCAGCGCGGTTTCTGTTGGTAGCCCCGAGGGTGCGGGAGCAAAATTCGAAGCAGCGATGAATACCGTGCTTGGAAAGGCGGACGGTGCAGACTCGGTCGTAGGTCCAGGTTCGACCCAAGGGATCTCGGCTGCCGGGCGCGCGGAACCAGGTGGCTTTACCTCTACACTGCAAACACAGCTTCAAAAGATCAATGAAATCAACGCTCGCGCCGGAAAGTTGACGGTTGCCTATGAACGCGGCGAAGAGGTCGATATTGCAAAGGTAATGCTCGCGCGGCAGGAGTCGTCGATCGCGTTCGAGGCGACGTTGCAAGTTCGCAATAAGTTGCTTTCCGCGTATAAGGACATCATGAGCATGCCAGTCTAGCGAAAACCTTGTCGATCATATCATTGTAAGGAAGTCAGATACGAGCATCCCACCGTATCAGCTATGATGGGTTCAGATCGGCATCGAAGGGTATTCTGTTATGAGAAGATCGAGGGCGATTATCACAGCCATGTTTCTGTTACCTCTGGCCGTAACGGCTTGTGGCAGCAGCGAGGAAACGTCGGACATCTCCGAGGATCAGATGAACCATTATGCTGGCATACCGGAGCACGATCACCCGACGAATTCTACAAATGCGACACCGCAGTCGGCTACGCCGAATCCAGCGAAGAAGCAGTAGCGGCCATATTGCCGACCCCTGAAGCTGGGTCCGGGCGCAATGTGATCTTGACCGATCAGGAGCCTTTCGGCTTGCGAGCGCTACTGTGCATGCTGATGATCTTCCAGCTGCTCCCCGAGCGCGTTAAGACGCTGGTTGCGACGCCAATACGTTCGGCAACAGCCCCGTTCTTCGGCTCGATCCGATAGCGGTAGGTCTCGGTGGCAAGTGCGACCGGACCCTCAAAGCGAACCTTCACCTTGTAGTCGGAAAATGTAAACGACTTGAAGGCTGCCAGCTCTGGCCCAAGATGATGGGCGAGGTATGTCGCGTAGGTTCCCTCCGAGCCACCCGTTTCGAATATCTGGGAGTCGGCCGCGAAGAGTCGCTCTGTTCCTTTCGCATCGAGCTTTTCAATCGCCGCCTTGTACTGCGACAGTACTGCCTCCACGGCCTTCGTATCCGCGAAGCGCGATGCAGGCTGGGCGGCGACCGCGATCGGCATCGCCAGTGCTGTGGCCATTGCCACCCTAAACGCCAAAATCATGTTTCCCCCTTCAAAATGCCAGATGGTTGAGGCCGCCATGCATGAAGGCGCGCCCCAGGAACCCTTGTACCGATATCGCCAGCGTCATCAAACCGAGCAAACCCCCAATACACCGCGCACGATCGGTCGGGCGCGGTGCGGTGCACTGTGGCCAGTTAGGCGAGGCCTATTCCAAATGTCGCGATCGAGGTGCCGAGCCAGCGGCGGCGGGAAGCTTTTGGTGCTGCTACTCTAGGTCCGCTGGCGGGGCCGATCGCGCACCTTGCACCGGCGAGCTGGCAAATGGCCCGAGCGCATGGCGGCGCGCGTGCTGGATGAACCCACCCTTTGGGATGCCGGCCAGCATCTGATGGTCAGCGCATCGCAGCCGAGCTGGGAGGTGATAGTCACGGCCGACAGGGTCTTGCGCGACAATCGCGAGACGATCAAGGGATGCCGCAAAGCCGCTGTGAAGGCGAAGCAGGCGGTGCGCTGCACGATCCAGAAAAAGGCGGCGGAATAGCTACGGACGCCTCCCGGCTCAGCCGCAAGAGGTGATGGTCTCCGTCATGGACTCGCATCGGTGCTAGTGAGCCGATGCCCTGCCCCGATCGCCGCGACGGTTCCAGGCGAACCCGATCGCGATAGCCACCGCCATCAGGAGCTGCGCCAGCACCGACTGCCATGTAGGGAACAGGCCAAGCATTGAGAGCCTGGGCACATCGCGAAGCGGCGCTATGGCAATGATGCCCGCCTCTTGAAGGGCCGCGACGCCCTTCCCCGCGAGCACGACCGTCAGGATCGCCATCAGCCAGGAGCTGTAGCGGAAGAACTGCGTGATCGGCAGCGTGCGGCTGTAGCGAAGCATGGCCCAGGCGATCACCGCAAGCAGGAGAACGGCCGAGCCCGCCCCGGCCAGCAGCACGGGACCGTTTCCTTGCGACCAGAGCGCCGCGTAGAACAGGATTGTCTCAAAGACCTCCCGATAGACCACCACGAACGCCAGCCCGAACAGGAACCAGCCCGATCCTCCGGTGAGCGCCCGTGACATTTTTTCCCGGATATAGCGTTGCCACTGATCGGCTTGCGCCTTGCCGTGCATCCATATTCCAACCGAGAGCAGCACGACCGCAGCGAACAGCGACCCAAACCCTTCGGTCAGCTCCCGGCTCGCGCCGCTGATCCCGATTGCATAGGTGGCCACCACCCAGGTGATCCCCCCGGCAACGAGCGCGCTGATCCAACCGCCATGCACGTATCGCAGCGCCTCTCCTCGCTCCGCCTTGCGAAGGAACGCGATCATGGCGACGACGATGAGCAAGGCTTCGAGCCCCTCGCGCAGCAAGATCGTGAATGCGCCCAGGAACGTGGACGCTTCCGTGGCGGCATCAGGCGCCAGCGCCGCTTCCGCATCGTCGAACAGCCCGTCGAGCACTGACACCTTTTCCGCGAGCTCGTTGGGCGAGGCACCGCGGTCGATCGCGGCGCGAAACTCGCCCATCGCGCCTTCGATCCGGCCCATCAGCGCCGCGTCGCGCGCGGTGAGCGTTGGTTCGACCGGCTCGAACCCGTCGAGATAAGCCGACAAGGCCAGCTCCCTCGCCCCGCGCGCATCGCCACGCCGCGCTGCCGCTAGGCTTTGGGCGAGCTTGGCGCGCGCAACCGCAAGCGAGCCAGGCGCGTGTTGCATCACCTGATCGGGATGGCGGCGGAGATAGGCCATGACCGCATCGGCCTTCGCTTCGCCAATCGAGGTGGCGAGCGCGGCCGGGGTGAGCGCGACGAGGGTTTTCAGGTCCGGTATGCGCTGGCGAAGCGCCGGGTTTGACTTCCACAGCCGCTCGCCTTCGCGCGCCTGTTCGTCGGTGAAGGCGAAGCTCCCGGCGCGGAAGGCGAGCGCCCAGCGCTGATCGTTCGCCACATCGGCGAAGCTCTGCATCCCTGTCCCGTCGATCCCTTGCGTCACCACCTGATAGAGCGCGAACACGCTTCGCTGGCGGGCGCGCTCGGCATCAGTGAACGCGATCGGCGGCGGATCGAGCTTGGCGGCGTCGGGGCCATGCCCGTCGCCCGTCATGCCGTGGCAGGACGCGCAGGATTGTCGAAACAGCGCATCGGCCGAGGCGAGGTCCGGAGCCTTGTCGGGCGCGAGCGGCACTGGATAGGCGCGCAGCAGATCAGCCGCCAGCCCGTGCGCGGTGGTCGCCACCTGTTCAGCCGATGCCTTGCGCGCGATCATCCCTTGCAGGTTGTCGGCTCCTTGAACCAGCGCCGGCCGTTCCGGCTTCGCCGGCAGATCGCGCAGCCGCGTCGTAACGGACGCGGAGAACTCGTTCATCTCGGCATATTCGGCCGCGCTCTTGACCCGGCCCTCGGCAACCGCACCGCCATAATCGACGGCGATATAGTCGAGCAGCCGCCATGCGGTTTGCACGTCGCCGGGTTCGGCCATTGTCGCGGCCGGGATGAACAGCGCGGTGAGCGTGATGGCAAGCCGCAGGAGGACAAGTTTGAGGCGCTTCACTTCATATTATCTTTGTCTCGATGCGATGCAGCTTAGCCGCAGGCCACCAACGATCCTGCGAAGGAATCGCATTAGCATGCTGGACCGTACCGGAACAGTGTCGATGCTCGCTTAAAGCTGTAGCCGCGGTCCACCGCCCCCGTCATCACCCCCGCCGCCTGAATGACCGCCCGGATAGAACTCGGTACCTGGACTGCGCCATGCTGTGCCCCTCCTCTCTGGAGGCGAGTAAGGCCTCAAATTACGTATTTGTCCCAGCTCGCATAATGTTCGGGGCTGCGCTTGCCGCGCGGCAGGCTGAGCCCGATGAGCGCGATTCCCACGACCACCGACACGATCGCCCCAAGGGGGCCGGCCCCTGTCAGCAGGAACGGGGCAGCGACGAGCCATGCCCCGAACGCGACATTGATGAAGCGGAGAGCGCGGGCCACCTCTGCGGTGGCAATGATCGCGACTGTGATCACGAGGGCGCCGACCACATGGTCGCTGTTCGCCATGGCCCCGTCGTTGCCCAGGATCACCCGTGACAGCATCAGGAACGCACCGAGGGCGATGCTAGCTGCCAGAGTCCATGGCATCGTCAGACCTCGCTTCGCATCCGCCCACAAGATCGAAGGTGAAGCCATTACGTCAGCCGCATCCATCTCGCCTGCTTCGAGCGTGTCGCCCTGGAAGAAGGTGCGGATCAGCGGCCTGCCTTTGCGTTTCGCCCAGGCGAGAAACTGGCCCATGGCGATGACCTCGTCCAGTGCGAACGGGATCATGATCAGCATCGCGAGCGCAGCGACCAGCGCCAGCGTGCTCCACGTGCCGATCACGATCGGCTGACTGATGATGAAGTAGATGCTGACCACGCCGAGAGGAATGACCAGGATGCCAAAGAAGGTCACCATCCACGGCATGGTCCGCCAGCGATCGCGCGTGCCCATCACCGCCATCAGGATCTCGAGTACGTAGCTGATCGTGCCAAGGCCCCCATCAGGGATCGGCCACGCCTTCGACATGCCCGAAGTGATGATCTCCTCGGTCCCGTTGCGCGGGTCGCTGAGCGATCCGACGAAGAACGGCTCCCACGCGGTGTCGATGTGCCCCAGCTGGTAGGCGGTCAGGATGCGCGAGGTGAGAAGGCCGACCAGGCCCATGGCGACGATCGGCAGCCGCTGCGCGTCCGTCGACGGCGAATAGGTCCAGCCGGGCGGGATGTTCTTGGGGTCCATCATGCCCGCCATGCTCATGCCCGGCATCATCGGCACGAGCACCGACAGGGCGATCACGGCCGAGCCGATGAGCAGGTTGTTGTTGTACTGAGCGGCGCTCGGGCTCCAGAAGATCAAAGGCGCAAAGAACAGCCAGATGCCGACGAACGCCACTGCCCATTGCGCCCAGGTCTTGGTTCGAGGCCACAGCGACAGTACGCCAAACAGCGCGATCGCCAGACCGCTGACGAGATCGCTGATCGCCAGTGCGCTTGCGCGCCATTCGACTGAAGGCAGGCCGCGATCGACCGTGACGAAGCGCACCGCCTCGCCGACGCTCTGCGTCGTGACGGAGTCGTAGATAAGCGGGCTGGAGGCGAGCCACAGCCCGAGGCCGATGTTGGCGTAAAGAGCCCAGCGCGCACGGCGCTCGTCGCGGTCCATTATGGCCATGTGATCGCCGTGTGCACCGTGGCCGGTCATCGCCATGTCCGCCGCGCCAGGTCCGTGCCCCATGGCTGCATGGTCCATGCTGCTATGATCCACAGCCCCGTGATCCATGCCGGCCATCCCATCGCCTGCCGCTGCGGGTTGATGGCCCGGTCCGACAGGTTCGGCCCCTGGTTTATCGTGCCAGGCAACCAGATTCTCGTTGAGCTTGTTGTTCCGATACCAGGCCCGCGGATGGCGCTTCAACGCGGCAACGATCGCGGGCAGCGTGTCGCGGAGACTGTGTTTCGGCTCCCATCCGAGCAGCGAACGCGCGCGCGAGATGTCGAGGATATAGTGGTCGTTGCTGCTGTCGATCATCCAGGGCTGGATGAAGTCGTCGCTGCCGAGCGCCTCGTTCTGCAGGATGATTCCGGCCTTTGCGATCGGCTGCGGGATCCGGATCGTCTTCCAGCCCTCGCCGTGGAGCGTCTCGCCGACGATGTCCTGGATTTCGGCATAGCCGGGCGCGTCGGGCTCGCCGACGAGCAGTGGCAGTTCTGACGGCAATTCGTGCCGCCGATCGACCAGGCGCAGCACGGCGTCAGCCAAGTCGTCGCGGTGCACGGACGACTGCGCCGCACACAGCATGCCGGGATAGAAGTGCGAGATCAGGCGGTGCTCGTAGATCTGCGATATCTGCTGCGCGAGAAACGCCGAGCGCCCGTCGTCGTCGTAAACTCCTGCGGCGCGGAGGAAGACGACGGGGATGTTCCCGTGGCGCTCATGCAGCAATGCCTCGGTGTCGACCTTGGACTGCGGATACGCCCAGGACGCACCGATTGGCGACTCCTCGCTGATGCGCTCCTCCGGAGTGGCGGTCGGCTTATGGACCAGCATCGTGCTGGCGAAGACGAATTGCTCGACCTCGAACGATTGCAGCCCGTCAATCAGCCGGCGGGTGCCCTGCACGGTGACCTTGTCGTAGAGCGGATTCGGATCGCCCGTAATGTCGTAATAGGCGGCGAGGTGGATCACCGAGGCGATGCGGTTACCGTACCGTGCGCGCACTTCGTCGAGTGCAACCCGGACCGCTTCGTCCGACCCGAGGTCTATGTCGATCGCCGCTGCGGGCGGCGGCGGGTCTGGAGGACCGGCACGATCCAGGCCAACAACGGTGTAGCGTTTCCCGAGCCGGGCGATCAGCGCGGCGGCGATGAAGCCGCTCGCGCCCGTGGTCAGAACGACGTCGCCGTCGGCCTGGCCGCTGCCGGCTTCACTGCGTTTGACATCGGCCATGACTTGCTACCCTCGTTCGTTCACCTTTGAATACATCAACAGACCCAGCAGAGCTAACCTCACCTACATGCCCGATGCGGGCGGTGCGAGGGTGCCGAGCCATGCTACGAGCGCCAAGATACCAATCACGCAGGTTGTCTCGACCGCCAGGCTGACCCGCAGCGTCATAAGCGCTCCGTCATGATCGTTCATGGCAATCGAGCGTTCGAAGGCCGGCGTGAGGCGGAACCGATTAAGCGACGCGAGTCCCAGCATCGCTGCGAACAAGACCAGCTTGGCGAGCAGCAGCAAGCCGTAGAGCGTCGTGCCCAAGGCCGTGAAATTGGCTGGGCCCACGAGCAGCCAGCTGTTGATCAAGCCGGTGATCACTAAAATGGCAACCACGAGCGTGCCCACCGCCCCGAAGCCGTGCAGCGCCCGATGGGTAAGCTGAAGGTGCGCGGCATCGATCGCCTCGGCGCGGCGCATCATCAGGAGAAGCAATCCGAACAGTGCGCCAACCCATATACCGCCTGCGAGGAGATGGAGAATGTCCGCGCCCAGGTGAAGCCATCCGGTGCTTCCCTCGTCCATGGCACCGTGCCCGTTCCATGCGAGTGTCGCCAACGCCGTAGCGGCGGCAATCATGGCCATCGCCAGCCATGATGCTCTGCCTCGCGCCAGTAGGACCGCGCCCCCGGCAATGACCAGCGCTACCATGCGCACCTTCCAGGCGGAGCCAACCGGTGGCCCTCCGAGCAAGGCAGCCACCGCGGCCTCGTCGACCGGCCAGAATGGAGATCCGGCCATCGACGAGGCCATGAGGATCAGGCCAGCGGCTGAGAGCAGCAACCCGAGCACAGCACTTCCCGAAAGCCAAGGCCGCAGAGCGATTGCATCCTCGCGCTCGCCGAGCCGAAGGCCATAGAGGCTGAACGCCGACAGGCCGAACAGCACCGCCAGGACGAGGTATAACGCCAAGCGGATGGCGACGGTCGGCCAGTCAATCATCCGCTCACTTCACCGTGAAGGTGTAGCTGCCAGTGATTTTGTGCGTGTCGCCGGAAACGACCTGCCAGTCGACGTTGTAACGCCCACGCGGGAGACGCTGCTTCGGGATGATCGTGAGCGTACGCCCGTCGGAGCCGACCGCGGCGCTGCTCGGCATCTTCATGGCCGCCATGCCAGGCATCGCGGCCATGATCAGTTCGGCCTTGGAGAAAGCAGGCACGAGTTTCTCGCTGAACTGGAGGCTGATCTTCTCCGGGGTCGCAACCGCCGCGTTGGCGGCGGGGCTGGCGGATACCAGCTTCGGGTGCGCGTTTGCGACGCCGCCTGCGAAGAACAAGGCGGCGGCGGCAGTCGTGATGAACAAGCGACGCATCTGGGCAATCTCCATTTCCATTGGGTTCACTTGTATTACGCAGCCGGACGTTTCACCCCTCACGATCTTTTTCGTGCCGCCGCACCCTCTCGATGAGGGGTCAACGGCACCGGCGCGTATTCAGAAGGGAGTACAGAGCGCTTTTCACTGCGCCTTCCCGTCCGGACGAGCTGTGGCCGCGGGCCTGACGGGCGCTCGCGGGGTAATGATGAGGTTGCGGTTGACCAATCAAGGCTGGACTGGCGATCCCGAGGAGGTCCTCGATTGTCTGATTGTGGGCGGTGGTCCCGCTGGCCTCACGACCGCGATCTATCTGTCCCGCTTTCTCAGGAGCTGCGTCGTTTACGACGCGGCGGCGGGGCGCGCCGCCTCCATCCCGCGCTCGCACAACCTCCCAGGATTTCCCGGCGGCATTTCGGGCGCCTCGTTTCTTGCGCGCCTGCAGGCTCAGCTGCATGAATATGGCGGTACGGTCCAGAACGGTGAGATCGACGCGATCGTCGCATCAGGCGACCACTTCTCGGCAAGTTGCGGACTGAACGTCCTGCACGCGCGGACCGTCGTGCTCGCGACCGGTGTCGTCAATCGACGCCCCGAGATGCCTGATGCGATGCATGACATCGGCGTTGCGCGTGGTCTTATTCGCTACTGCCCGATTTGCGATGGTTATGAGGCTCGGCGAATGAACGTGGCGGTGCTCGGCTGCGACGGCCACGGCGCTGACGAAGCCGAATTCCTGCGCGCTTATGGCGCGAAGGTCATGCTTCTCGCCGAACGGTCGCTCGACCTCGCACCGACCGAATTTGCCAAGCTGAACCAGCAGGGCATCGATGTCGCGCCCTCGCCTGTCGAGCAGCTGCGTCTTGGCGATTGTGTCGAGGTGCGGTTGGCCAATGGCCTGGAGCTACAATTCGACACGCTTTACCCTGCGCTCGGCTCGTCGCCTCGAACGCGGCTTGCCACTTCGCTGGGCGCGAAGCTCAGCGAATCAGGTTGCGTGCTGACCAACGCCCACCAACAATCCTCTGTTGCTGGCCTCTACGCGGTTGGCGACGTTGTGGAAGGGCTCGATCAGATCAGCGTCGCGACCGGACAAGCAGCGGTCGCTGCGACCGCAATCCATAACCTGTTGCGCGACCGCGACAGCGGATTGGCATCCGCCATGGCCGGGCTGTGTCCCGCTCGGGGCGTACTGCCGACGTAGCGCGAACCATCGGCAGTGCAACGAGTGAAAGCCGCCACCCAGCGCTGATTTGTACCCACACGACGATCGGCGACACGGCGCTTCTCGGTTCGATGATCCCGCAGCACGATCCCGGGACTCGCTCACGCAGGCGGCGTGGGCGTCGACGGTGCGCTACGACCAGCGCCGGCGGTTACTCGACACGCCCAAGCGGCCGCACGGTCCAACGCAAAGGCCGGAACATTTCAGGTTTGTAACCTCTTGCTTCGACAGTTGTTAGACCGCGCTACCAGGAGAGAACCATGCAACACATGCAAGAGATGATCGCCACGCATCCGGACGTGAAGGGAAGCACGAACGACGCACTGATCCGCTGTATCGAGGAGTGCTACTCATGTGCTCAGACTTGTACGTCGTGCGCTGATGCCTGTCTGGCAGAAGACATGGTCGCACAGCTTCGCCAGTGCATTCGTCTGAACCTTGACTGCGCCGACATCTGCTTGGCGGCAGGTTCGCTCGGCACCCGCCGCACCGGCAGCAATGAGCAAGCGCTGATCGCCGTTCTTCAAGCCTGCGCCATCGCCTGCGGGTTGTGCGCGGAGGAGTGCGAGAAGCATGCGAGCATGCACGAGCATTGCCGCATCTGCGCTGAACACTGTCGCCGCTGCGAACAGGCTTGCAACGAAGCGGTTCAGTCGATCCGCTGATCAGCCGAGGACGCGTCCTTGGCGGAGACGCGTCCTCGACGGTCCCTGTTCAGGAAACGACCGCTTCACGCACACAGCCGGACTGGGTCAGAACGCCAAGTGGTTTATTCCGCCATGCATGAAGGTTCCGCCAAGGAACCCCTGGATGGAGATCGCCAGCGTCATCAGGCCAAGCAACACCCAGTACAACGTCCGCGACCGCTCGGGACCCTTACGGTGGCGCGCTGCCATCCAAGCCAGCGCAACGCCGAAGACCGCGATCAACGTCCCTAGCCAGCGATGCGTCATCAGGATCGGGTTGCGGTCGGTCAGGTAGAACCCGCCTGCGAACCAGCCCAGGAATGCTGCCGCGATAGCTCCGAGCGCGCCTACGACCAGCATTATGTGTGCGACATGCTGATAGTCCCGGTTGCGGCGCCACAACCCGAACAACTCCACCCCGAATGCACCGATGAACAGTGCGATGGGAAAATGAATGACCATGGTGTGAAGCCGGCCCAGCCAACTCACAAGCCGTTCGCCGAAACTTTTGTTCTTGTTGGCGGTCTCCTCGTGCATGCCGCCCATGTCCATGTCGTCGCCGGCGATATCGCGGCCGCCCATGTTCATGTCCACGGTCGACATAGAGCCCATGTCCATATGGCCGTCGCCGGCGTCCGCTCTATCCTTTTTCTGAGTCTCGACTGCGCTGTTAGCGGTGGGCCCGGGACCGGCCCCAAGCGCATCATGATCTTCATGCGCCGATGCCGACGTGCTTACTGACATTGCAACCGCAAGGAGCAAAGCGAAGGCCCCGCCTCGTTTACCGCCCATCACCCAACTCCTTGATTCATACTCATCAATTCCCGTTGCCTCACCCGTCCGAATCCTCTTGTGAAACTCATCGTCTGCTCTCCAAGACGAACTGGACCGTGGAGCTACACCAGCTGCGGCGACCGCGTCCTGCGGCCCCGCCCCGAAAAAATCGCCAATCAGCTGCCGTGGCGGGCAAATAGGCGGCGCCCGGTGGAGCCGAAGGCGACCACGTCATAGGCCTGCGCCTTGACGCCCGGCACTTCCATTCCCGGCGAGCCGAGCGGCATACCGCCGACCGCGAGGCCTCGCACACCCTTGGGCCGGGTCGCCAGAGCCCGCTTCATGTCGGCAATCGGCACGTGGCCCTCGAAAGCCATCCCATCGGCGATTGCTGTGTGGCAAGACGAGACGTCCGCAGGGACCCCCGCGCGCTTCTGCAGCGCCGGGCGATTGGAATCATCGACGACGCGCACCTGGCGCCCGAGCTGCCGCTGCACCTGTGCTGCCCACTTGGCGCAACAGCCGCAGCCGGGATCGCGGTGCATAACGATCGGGGTGGCCGCGCTGACGGCAACCGGAACCAACAAGGCTGCGGCAGTAAGCGCGGATCGTAAAGCTGTCTTCATGGAAAAACTCCTTGGTCATTCCTCCCGCCCCCTCGTGGGGCGGGAGGAACGAAGATTATCACTGAGGTCGCTTGCTCATCGACCGGAGCATCGCCTGGAGTTCACCGATGCTCTTGTTTTGCTCGGCAATAGACTTCTGAGCCATTTGCCGGGTCTTCGCATCGGGCGCCTCGCGGAGAACGATCTGCGACATGGCAATCGCACCGCGGTGATGCTCGATCATCTTGCGGGCCCACGTCTCATTTGCATTGGCGCCTTTGGCCCTCATCATCTTCTCGTGCATCGCCATCTCGGCGGGCATGAAGGGCGTGTTCATGCCAGGCATGTTGTCGTGGTTCATGCCCTGCATTTTCGAGTGGTCCATGCCTTGCATCTGCTGCTGAGCCAAAGCCGGGCTCGCTGCCATCGCCGCCAGAGCCAGAGCTGTAAGTGTCTTAAACATTGCCTGCTCCTTCTTGGACTTAGTCAACGCAACAAAGCCCAATCGGCCTCAAAACCATGTGCGAATGCCCAGAACAAGGCTGGTCGATGACGCATCCTCGCCGTCCTCGCGTGCAAAACGAGCAGAGCGGCCCACTCTGCGCTCGTATGAAACACCGATATAAGGGGCAAACTCGCGCTTCACCTCGTAGCGCAGCCGCAAGCCAAGCTCGAGGTCCGACAAGCCCGAGCCGATCCGGTCTTCCGGAACGTCTTGCGCCGCAAATTCCGCTTCGAGACGAGGCTGGAGGATCAGGCGCTGGGTGATACGCTGATCGTAATACCCTTCAACGCGGCCGAGCACGTCACCCTTGCTAGACAAGAACAGTGCGCCCTCCACATCGAAAAAGCCTGGGGCCAGGCTCTCGAACCCAACCGTAGCGTAGACACGGGAGGGGTTGGGCTTGAAGTCGTAACGAATCCCGGCCTGGAAGTCGGTGAAGGGTCCGATCGCCCGTGCATAGAGCGCCTGCAGCTCCGCCCTTTCCAGGCTTCTCCCAAAGTTCCCTTCGCCTTCGGTTTTAAGAACCAGGCGATTGATGTCGCCACCGTACCAGGCACCGCCATCCCATCGATAGGCGTCGCGACCGTCGCGGACCTGGTATTCGGCCAGATTAAATATGACCTGCGAGAAATTCTGGCCGCCGTGCATCGACTGCAGATGCTGCTGCGAATGCGCCATGGCGGGGGCAGAGTAGACTTGGTCTGCGGCCCGATCCATCGGGATGGGCGGCGGCGGAGCGTTGCCGGCCGGCAGGTTGGTCCCGACCATTGTCGTGCCGGTCGCCGAAGGAGGCATGCTTCCCATGTCGTGACCTGCCATGCCTTGCATAGCGCCCGAACCATGGTCCATGCCCTGCATGGCACCTGGCTGGCCGGGGGCGGCACCGCCGGAGGTATCTGGCATCGCCGACATGTCGTGCCCGGCACCAGGATTGGGGTTGGCTCCAGGCGTAGTCATGCCCGGCATGGCCGTCATGTCATGACCGGCGTGAGGATCGGCAACGACCGCTCCAGGGGCCGGCGGCTTGGCGGACCGACTTGCGGCGGGCTTGGCCCCCGATCCCGCCTTCGCGCGCGGTGTCGACTTGGCGGCGGGCTTCACGGACTTCTTGCGCGCGGCGGGCTTGGTCGCTGCTGGCTTCTTAGCGGCAGGCTTTTTCACCGCTGGCGTCTTTGGCGGCGGCATCTTCATGCCGGGCATATTGGAATGGTCCATCTGCGCGGCCGCCGGGGTTGCCAGGCCGAGCGCTGCGCCGCTCGCGATCAGGAGGAGCTTAAGCTGCATCGCGATTCTCCTCGCCCATCGGGCGAACGGTCACGACACGCATCATCCCTGCGGTCATGTGATAGAGATTGTGGCAGTGGAACGCCCAGTCGCCGACCGCATCGGTCGTCACGTCGAACGTCATCTTGCCGCCAGGCGCTACATTCACCGTGTGCTTGCGAGGCGCCAAGTCGCCATGCCCGGTCACCAGTTCAAAGAAGTGCCCGTGCAAGTGGATTGGGTGCGGCATCATCGTGTCATTGATCAGGGTGACGCGCGCGCGTTCGTCCTTGCGGAACGGGATGGGGTCGGCGGGGTCGCTGAGCTTCTGGCCGTCAAAGCCCCACATATAGCGCTCCATATTGCCCGTCAGGTGGATCTCCAACTGGCGCGCCGGGGCACGAGCGTCCGGGTTGCGATCCAGCGCGACAAGGTCGCGATAGGTGAGCACGCGATGATCGACGTCCTCCAGCCCCTGCGGCGGCTCGGCCGTGCGGTCCTTCGGCATCGGCGAGATGGTCTGCACCCCCGGCCCCATCTTGACGCCGGGCGCGTTCTTCGGGTTGCGCATGTTCATGTCCATGCCCCCGGAGCCGTGATCCATTCCGGCCATCCCACCGGCCTGCCCTGCACCGCCTTGCATGGCGCCGTGGTCCATCCCCGCCATGCCGCCGCTGCCCGTCTGGCTTGGGGTTATGCCCGACGCGCTGGCACCCATTTGGCTGTGGTCCATTCCCGCCATCGCGCCGGAGTTCATTTGGCCATGATCCATGCCGGCCATGCCGGCCATCCCGGACGCAACCGCGACCGCCCCGTGGTCAGTCGGTCCCTTCCAGCCGGTTAGCTTCCACAGGTTACGCGATGCGTTCTGCTGGACCGTGGGGTCGAGGCCGCGCTTCGCCACCGGGTTCTCGTCGGACATCCCCGACATTCCCTCCATCCCCTTCATGCCTCCCATATCCATGCCCATGTCGGTCATGGTCAGGAGCGTGCGCGGGCGAAGCGGCGGGACTGGGGCGATCATGCCCTCGCGCGGTGCCAGGGTGGCGCGCCCCATGCCGGAACGGTCGATCGCTTCGGACACGAAGCTGTAGGCGCGGTCGCCGGGCGTCACGATCACGTCGAACGTCTCCGCGACCCCGATCTGGAACTCGTCCACTTCGACGGGCCGGACGTTCTGGCCGTCGGCCTGCACCACTGTCATTGGCAGGTCAGGGATGCGGACGTTGAAGTTGGTCTGCGCCGCGGCGTTGACGATGCGTAGCCGGACGCGCTCCCCCGGCCGGAAGAGACCCGTCCAATTGTCGTAAGGCCCAAAGCCATTGACCAGGAAGGTGTAGGTCGAACCCGTGACGTCCGCGATGTCCGCCGGGTCCATCCGCATCTGCCCCCACTTCAGGCGATCCTTGAGGGGCATTTCCCGTCCGGCGAGCAGTCCACTCAGCGTCGGGCGCTGATAGTTGAAATAGGCACCGCCCATCTGCTTGAGCTTGCGGAAGATCTCCTCACCGGTCATCTGGCTGTGATCGGAGAGCACGATCACATGCTCGCGGTCGAATGCGATCGGGTCGGGTCCCGCGGGATCGATGACGATGGGGCCGTAGAGCCCGCCCTGCTCCTGCTCGCCCGAGTGGCTGTGGTACCAGTAGGTGCCTGACTGCACGACTGGAAATTCGTACACGAAAGTCGAACGTGCCTTGATGCCGGGGAAACTGATGCCCGGCACGCCGTCCATTTGGAACGGCAGAATGAGACCGTGCCAGTGGATCGAGCTATCCTCGTCAAGATTGTTGGTCACCGCGAGCCGGACCTTCTGGCCCTCCTTGAGGCGGACGAGTGGCGCCGGGACCGTGCCGTTCACCCCGATCGCGGGCGTTGTAATTCCGTCCATGACCAGCTTCATCCGGTCGATCGTCAGCGCGATTTCCGTGCCTGATACGGTCGGCAGCGGCTTGGCGATGCCGCGCGACACAGGTTGCGCCCAGGCTGGCAGATAGGCCGACATGGCCAGCGTGCCGCCGAGCATGGCGGTTCCGCGCATCACGTCGCGCCGGTTCAGATTGCGGCTCATGCTGTTCCTTCACTCCAATTCAATGCTTGCAGCCGGGGGACGCCGCCGCTGACATTACCCCTTATTACGCATGAACCAGCCCGCCCCCTCATGCGCAATTAAGAATATTCGACAATTTTATTCGCGCGCGCCGGAGCCGCGTCTCCACGGCCTTGCCGCTGATCCCCAGCGCGGCGGCAGTTTCCCCTTGGGACAAGCCTTCCACGGTCCGCAGCAAGAGCGTCTCCTTAAGCGTGGCCGGCAGCTGGGACACCGCGCGCGAAAGCCGGACTAGTTCTGCGCGATCGAAGGTTACCGCGTCGGCGCCTGGCGCCTCGTCCCACTCACTTTCCATCGTCTCGGGCGGCAGCGAAGAGGCGAACGATAATATCTGGCGTATGCGACGCCGCCGATGCCAGTCGCGGCTCTTGTTGATCGCCACGCGGGCCAGCCACGCAGCGAGCGGCCGATCTCCGTCACATCTTGGCAGGTTCTGAAAGGCGGACGCGAAGCATTCCCGAGTGAGGTCAAGCGCCTCTTCGGCATCGCCGATATGTGCACGGATCAGGCGGTAAACCGGCCCCTTGTGCCGGCGCATGATCTCGGCGAAGGCGGCCTGACGTCCAGCGAGCGTCAAGGCGGCGAGTTCGCCGTCCGTGCAGGCCGAAAGTTCAAGACTCACCGCGCGTCTGCGGTCAGCGCCTTCACCACCGCGCGGTCGAACGTCCTCGCCTGGTCGGGCCGCAGGATCTGCCGCATCGCGAACATATGGTTCAACGTCTCCTTTTGGAGCTCGCCCATCGCGCCGTGCGAACGATCGACGGCCGCCGCGACCTGCGGCCCGTTACCATGTTCGGCCTCGATGGCGTCGGCAAGCCGGGCGTTGTCGGCCCTGAGTTCAAGCTCCAAGGCACGCCTTCGAACGGCGAAGCGTGACTCCAGCGTCTCGAGCTTGGTCCGTTGAGCTTCGTCCAGCTCGAGCCCGTCGTGGAGCAAGCTATGAAGTTCCACGCCCGGGCTCGGTGGGGAAGGGAACAACTCGCGCCCAGCCCACACGCCTGCGATCGCTGCCAAGAACACGACGGCCGCGATCAGCATCGTTCTCCGGGCGCTGCTCGTCACTGGAACGCCAGCAAGGTCGAAGGCGCTAGCGGCGTGGCGGGCCCGAAAGGTGTCAGCGCCGGCACCTGCGCAGTCGCCGCTGCGGACGACAAGCCGCCGCCCACCACTCCCAAGGCGACTGCGCCTACCGCTGCCAGCATGCCAGTCCGCAGTGTCACTCCGCCGCCGGCGCGCCGCTCCGCCGCGATCAACCGCATGACATCGCCTTCCAGTTCAGCGAGCCGGGGATGAAGCGGCTGCTCGGCAAGGCGGCGCAAGGCGCTGTCCAAATCCATATCCATGTTCATTCCTCCGCCGTGCTCACATCCTTTACGCACGGCCGGCGAACACCCCTCGAATCCGACGTGAACGAATGTCACTAAGCGGGAACGCCCCCGGGCGCGGCGGCGCACTTTTCCATTGCGTCCAATCGTTCACAGCTCGCACGCAGGCCGGCGATCCACGCGTCCCGCTGTTTCAATTTCCCTGATTAACCTCTGTTGACATTCCGAGCGCAGCTACGGCGGCAACCATGGTGCTCGTTAGGTCAAGCGAGGCGGCGACTATTATGTGCGTGGCGGCTGCCGGCAAGGGCATGGCCGTACATATGCCGACGTTTATCGCGGCCACATAGCGCGATTGGCGACAAGCCGCCGATATTGCTCGTGAGCCGGGCAGCGGCACATGGCCATGCCGCTGCCCGCAGGAGCTGGACGATGGCCAGCGGAATCGTCAAAGAATGGTAGCGGCTCGGTAGATGGACCGACACTATCGACTTCTGGAGGAAATGAATGGGGCGGTTCAGTGTGCCCCCCCAACGAGGAGGCGGTTTAGCGCATGCTGAACGACTGTGGTGAAGCATCCAGCAGCAACGGGAAAACTCCCACCTGTCTAAAAGCTCATTCTAACCGTCGCTCGCGCCGTCGTCGGTGCACCGGGCATGATGTTGTTGTCGTTGTAGGCGGACGAGAAATAGTTGCTGTTGAGGAGGTTCTCGACGTTGATTTGCGCCTCGACCCGGGGGGTGAGTTTGAAGAATGCGGCGGCATCGACGCGGGTGAACGCGGGCAGGACGGCGGTATTGCTGACCGAGGTGAAGCTTTTGGACTGGCGGTAGACGCCGACACCGGCCCCGAAGCGAGGGGTGAAATCGTAGCGGGTCCAGAGCGAGGCCTGCTGCTTGGGCACGAGCGGGACATCGCGGCCGGCAGGAGCCGCACTCGTTGTCTTGCGGATTTCCGCGTCCTGCAAGGCATAGCCCGCACTAACCTGCCATTGGGGTGTGATCGCGCCGCTGAGGCCGATCTCTAGCCCTTTGCTGCGCTGCGCGCCCGTAAGCACCGTCCGCGTGGCGTCGTTGGGGTCGGTCGCGCGAGTGTTGGTGCGGTCGAGCCGGTAGACGGCAGCGGTCAGGTTAAGCGTTGGAAAGATATCCCATTTGAGGCCGAGTTCGTAATTGTCGAATTTCTCCGGCTCCAGCGCGGCGCTTGTTATGTCGAGCGATGAAAACTGATCGCCTGACTGGGGCAGGAAGGACCGGCTATAGCTGGCGTAGATCGATACGGGTTGCACCGGCTTCAACACTACGCCCAAACGGGGAGACCAGAGGGTGTCGGTCCGGCTATAGCTCCGCCCGGCGACGAGATCGTCGATGCTAAGCTTGAAGCGGTCGCGGCGAACGCCGCCGATGACATCGACATGTTCGCCGATCGAGATCTGGTCCTGCACATAGAAGGCAGTGGCGTCGGCGTTTGTCCGGATCGACCGGTAGCCGGTATTGGCGGTGGTGCGCAGCGTGACCGGCGGCACCGTGATCCGGTCAGCTAACCCAACAAACGCGCGCCGGCCCCCGTTCACGATATCGCCGCTTTCGAAAAAGCCATTGATCCGCTGGTTGCGCGTGCGCTGATCGCCGAACTCGAAGCCGGCGAGCAGCACATGGCGAACGGGTCCGGTCGTAACCGTCCAGACGAGATCGTTCTGGTTGAGCAGGTTTTTGCGCGTCGTGGGATCGCTATAGGCTTCAAGGCCGACGCTCTGGACGCCCCCGCGCAGGGTGACCGGGGTTACCGCGAAGGCATTTCGATAGAGCTTGTCATAGTCGCCATACAGGACCCGACTTGTCAGAATCAGGTTGTCGCCGAACCGATGCTCGATGCGCCCGCTCAGGACCTTGGCCTCGAAATCGCTGACGTTGAACCCCGGCACACCGAAGAAGGTGTCGCGGAAGCCGGTGAGGGGGCGTGACGGGCTCGTCAGAGAGCCTTGCGTAGCTGAGGGGACGCCCCGATCGATCGTGCGCTTGTCATTATTGTATTCGAAGCCCAGGTCTATCCGGGTGGTGGCGCCAAGTGAGAGCGCGACGGTGGGATTGATCGCAAACCGGCGTCCGTCGTAGAAGTCGCGGTTGCTGCTGAACTCCTCGTAAACGGCGTTCAGCCGAGCGGAGGCGGACCCACTGATCGGCTGATTGATGTCGGTATCGACATACCATGCGCCATATGTGTCCGCCGAGCCGCTGCTGCTGATGAAGGCGTTGGCACCCGGGCGCTTGGTGACGCGGTTAACGATCCCGCCCCCACCGCCGCGCCCGAAGATCATCGCGTTGGGGCCTTTCAGAACCTCGATCCGCTCTGCGTTGTAGAGGCCGCGGTAATATTGCACGTCGTCACGCAGGCCATCGACGAAGAAATCCGCGGTGCTGTTGTTACCGCGCAGGATGATCTGATCGCGGTGGCCTTCGCCTTGAGAGATCACCGCGCCGGGTACATAGCGAAGCACGTCGGCGATCGAGCGCATCGCCTGATCGTCAATCTGCGCTTCCGTGATAACGGAGACTGATTGGGGGACGTCGTTGAGCTCCGTCGGCGTGCGGGTGGCGGTGCTGGTCGTATCAGCCTGGTAGCCGTCCCGAACGCCGGTCACGATGATCGTCTGCGAGGGACTTCCCTGCGCCAAGGCAAGCTGATCCTGAGCCTGAGCCGCTGCTGGGACGGCAATCACCCCAAAGCTGAACATAGCTGCAAAACCAGATTTTTTCACCACACCGCCCCTTTGCGAACTATTCTCAACTGAGTAGAGAAGTTGGTAATGCATCGCAATAGACAATCCGGGAGGCATTGCGTCGATTTCGAGTAATCTCCCGCGAACGGTCGTTCGCGCGACAGCCCCGCCGATCGCGGCCGGAGCTGTCGGTTTTCAAAGTCGATGTCAGCTATATGTCAGAGACGATGACAGCCACGACGTTACGGCTCATTCTGCGGCGTTGAGTGCGGGCGTGGTGGGTGCCTCGGTTTTGAGTGCAGCGAGTTCGCGGTAGAGAGTGGATCGGCCAAGCCCAAGCTGCTTCGCCGCCTGCGCCGGACGCACGCCGGCCTCGATCAGCTTGAGCGCCGACGCCAGCTTGTCGGCGTCGAGCGTAGGGCGTCCAGGCACTTTTCCCCGCGCGCGCGCCGCGGCGATGCCGTCGCGGGTGCGCTCGACGATCAGCCGCCGCTCGAAATGCGCGATGGCACCGAACACATGGAACACCAGCTCGCCTGCAGCCGAGGATGTATCGAGCCGTTCCTCCAGCGAACGGAATGCGAGCCCGCGCGCCTTGAACATGTCGACGGTTTCCAGCAGCTCCTTGAGCGATCGGCCGAGGCGATCGAGCCGGACGACGCAGATGATATCGCCGGGTCGGCAGAAGCCAATCAGCTCGTTTAGGCCGGGCCGATCGAAGCTCTTGCCCGAGATCACATCGTCGAACACGCGGATCGCGCCCGCTTCGTCGCGCAACCGGCGACGCTGCACCTCCAGGTCCTGGTCGCTGGTGGAGACGCGGGCATAGCCCAGCACGTCCGGCATCGTTCTCTAATCGCCACTGTCAACAGCTGACCTCTTTGCGGTTCGTCACGCGCGCTGGGCTCCAGGGTTCTCTCCGCGGTCGTCGCGCTGGACGCCGCATGTTAGCGTTCAAAGTAGGGTGAATCTAAGTGGTGTGCGCGGTCCGTGCCGCACTCGCGGGAACGATCTCACCCTCGCTAAGCGTCCCAGCGGGACGCGTTCTGTCGCGCTTGAGTTCAGCGTATTGCTTCGGATTTGGATCAGGCCATGGCCGCCTCCCGGAAGGTCGTGTTGGTACGCCACATTGCGTGCAATGTTACCGCCAGCTTCCTGGCCAGGGCGACTTTCGCTTTGCGAGGCCCGGTTCGGCCTGCGATCGCCTGTGCCCACTCACGCAGGCGAGGGCCGCCAAGCTTTCGAGACAAGATCGCATTTGCTGCTTCGTACAGGCATTTTCGAGCGAACCTGTCACCGCTTTTCGAGATGCGCCCGTTCCGGCTGATTTCGCCAGATTCGTAGCGCCTTGGCGTCAGACCGAGATAAGCGCCCGCGCTGGAAGATCGGTTGAAGCGTTCGGCGTCGTCGAATGCTGCAGTTACCGCCATCGCGGTGATCGGTCCGACTCCCGGCGCTGTCATCAAAAGACGTACCGTACCATGCTGTTTGGCTACCGCCCGGATTTTGCCATCGAGAGCGGCAATACGGGCTAGAATTTCACTCCGGGCGTGCATCAACGCTTCAAAGATAGGTATGAGCTCCGGTGCGACTGCCAGCTCGCCTGTGATGATCTCCGTCGCACGGCGTTTGAAGCCCCCAACCCGTTTTCCGAACATCACGCCAAACGTTTTCAGCAACCCTCTGATCTCATTTTCAAGCTTCACACGCATGCCAACCAGCGTATCGCGCGCTGTCAGCATCGCCCGGTTAACATAGGCCTCATGACTCTTTATCCGGGCAGCCTTGAACCAACCTGTGCGGACAATCTGAGCCAAGCCGCGAGCATCATGTCTGTCGGTTTTATTTGGCATCATTTTGAGGACCGCATTAGCGTGACGCGCATCCAGGCAAATGATCGGGACACGCCGCTTCGTCAGCGCGTTCCAGAGCCAGACGGCAAGGGGACCTGTCTCCATTCCCACCCGTTCGACATCCGCGGCGCGCTTCGCTAGCCAGTCGGCTATCGCGTCAGGGCAGGTCGGCACCTTCGCCTCCGCGAGAATCTCACCTTCCGCCCCAACCAGGCAAATCGCCGTCTCCTCCTGTGACACATCCAGTGCTGCAAAAACTCCCATAACGTCCTCCACGTTCGACTCCGGCCGAGCGCCGAAGCGGCAATGACATCCTACCGCAACAAAGCGGAGGTCGAGTGTGGCGATTACGTTAAGTGGTGTAACCCCTGTCCCTAATCCGCTCCCGACGAAGACGGTGTCAGGCGAGCTGAACGGTAGCTTCGGGACGGTCAACTCTTCTGAATGCCATGGGCGTGCGCGCCGGTATGACGGTCCTGTACCTGATCAGCATCCTGAAACTCGCCCCATTGCTGCTACTGATCGTCATCGGCTTCCCCGCCATCGAGTGGGCACGTGTCGTCGACAGCGGTCTGATCGCGCCCACGCAGCTTGGCCAGTCGATGCTCGTCCTGATGTACGCCTTTATCGGCTTTGAGTTCAGCCTCATCGCCGCGGGTGAAACACGGAATGCAAAGGCAACCGTTCCCCGCGCCTTGATCGGTACGGTGATCGCCATCGCCCTTTGCTATGCTCTGATCCAGCTCGTAGCCGTCTCGGTAGGCCCCGACCTCGGAAACAGCGCCTCACCACTCGTCGAGCTGGCGAGGCGATTGACAGGAGCGACCGGGGCAATAGCCCTTTCGCTGGGCGCTATATTCTCGATTGGCGGAGGCAGTCTGACGTCTTTGCTCACCGCGCCACGCCTCACCTTCGCACTGGCCCGCGATGGAACGCTCCCCATGTGGTTCGGTATTGTGAACGAGAGAACCCGCACGCCGGCGAACTCGATCCTGTTCTGCGGAGCGCTCAGTCTGGCGCTTGCCGTCGGGCAGCAGTTCGTGTGGCTCGTGCTCTTGAGCACCTCGGTCCGCTTGATGACCTACGCCTTGTGCATTGCAGCCTTGCCGAAGATCGAGAAGAGCTTGCCGAAAGATCCAGGGCAATTCGCGCTGCCCGGGGGGCTTGTCATTCCTGCATGTGGCCTCCTTCTCACGATCTGGCTTTTGAGCCATTCAAGCATGGAATCCTTTGCCATCATGGGCATTGTCGTCGCCCTTGGCAGCATCATCTATTGGGCCTGCATCAGCCGGTCAGGCGATGCCTTCCCTATAGACAGGCAATCCTGACCAGACCTGTGACGCGAGCGATATCAGTGCCGGGCGAAAGTACGCTGACCGGCGCTGCCGAACGACACTACTGTATAGGGTTGGTGGGCAGCGCCTGCCACTTCCATGCCCTCCGAACCGATCGGCATCCCTGCAACCGCAATGCCTTTGACACCCGCAGGACGGGTCGCCAGCAAGCGCTTGACGTCGGATATCGGGACATGGCCCTCGATCATATAGCCATCGACGATCGCGCTGTGGCAGGACGCCAGCGTCCGGGGCATGCCGGCCCTGCGCTGAAGCTCGTTGCGCGACGCATCGTCACGCATGACGACCTTGCGTCCCAGCTTCTCGCGCACGGCCTGCGCCCACTTCTCGCAGCATCCACATCCCGGATCCCGGTGGACGACGACATCACTGGCCGCAAGCGCTACGCCGGGCATGGCGAGGAACAGCAAGGCGGCGGATAGGCGGGTCTTCATGAAATGACTCCCGGAAGAACGATGAGCATGGGACAGTGGCCCCTCCTTTACTCTACGCATCAATGCGCCCCTCCCCTCATCGCGCAGATGATTTTCCGATGGCGGGCGGCCTCCAGGCTAGCGGCAGGGACACAAGCAGCGCTAGCGATAGACCACCAATCCCCCACAAGACTAAGTGCTGTGCCCCCGGAGCGACCACAGCGATCGCCAGCGGCGCGAGCGCCTGCCCGATGCTGGCGGCGGAATGCTGGAGACCGAGCTTCAGACCCGAAGGGGCTGCCGCACCGCTGATCCAGAAGCTGGTGACCAATCGAAGGGTTGCCGAGCTCCAGCCGGCAGCAACGATGATCCCACTGAGCTCGGCCATGCTCGCGGCGACAGGGAACAGGAAGAGCGCCACGGCCAGCAGGCCGAGCGTCAGCCCCGCAAGCCGGCCCCTGTGCATTGTAGGGACACAGATTCACGGTAGCGGTTTGATGAGCAGCGGCATGAGGCCATTGGCATCGAGATCGAGGCGATCGGACCAGACGTAATCGCCGGTGAGATTGATGCGATCCCATCCCAACGGTGAGAGCCGGGACAGCATAGCCGGATCGATCTGGCTTCCTCGCTGGCGCATTTCGTCAATGGCGCGCCCGAGATAGCGGCAGTTGAACAGGATGATCGCAGCGGTGACGAGGTTGAGCGCGGCTGCTCGGGTCTGCTGGTTCTCCAGGCCACGGTCGCGAAAACGGCCGAGCCGATGGAAGGCGACTGCTCGGGCAAGGCTGTTGCGGGCCTCGCCCTTGTTCAACTCGGCAGTGACAGTACGGCGCAGAGCCGGATCCTCGAACCAGCGCAACGTGAACAGCGTGCGCTCGATCCGCCCGATCTCGCGCAGCGCCGCGGCGAGGCTGTTCTGCTGGCGGTAGGCGGATAGCTTCTTGAGGATCAGCGAGGGCGTAACGGTGCGGTTACGCATCGCGCCAATGACACGTTCGATATCCGGCCAGTGGCTGACGATCAGGTCGCGGTCGAGCCTGTGACCGAACAGTGGCGCAAGCCTGCCATAACGCTTCGAGGGTTCGAACGCGTAGAGGCGGCGGTCGGACAGGCGGGGAATGCGCGGCTCGAAATCGAGCCCGAGGAGATGCATGGTCGCGAACACGATGTCGGAAACGCCGCCTCCATCGACGTGCAGCGCGGTCAGATCGGCGTTGCTGTCATGGCCGAGAATGCCGTCGAGCGCATGGATGGCTTCTCCTGCCGTGCCGGCGATCACGGTCTGGTGCAGCGGCGCATAGCGGTCGGTGATGGTGGTGTAGATCTTGACCACCGGGTCGCGACCATAGTGGGCATTGACCGCTCCGCCGGCTTCGCCCGGCCCGCCCAGGTAGAAGGCCTGGCCATCTGCGGAAGCCCGGTGTCCTTGCCCAAACCAGGCCGCGATCGGCTCAGCGTGGATGGCGTCGGTCAGACAGGCGAGCGCCGCCCGAAAGGTTTCCTCGCGCATGTGCCATGTTTGCATGCGCAGCAGCGCGCGGCGTGACCCTGCGCCGCATACCTCGGCCATGCGCGACAACCCAAGATTGGTCGCTTCGGCAATCAGGGTAGCAAGAAAGGCCCGCTCGTCCGTAGGCGGCAGCCCGCTCGAGACATGCCCGAAGTGCCGGGTGAAGCCGGTCCAGCGTTCGACCTGCGAAAGTACGTCGGTGATATTCGAGGCGGGCCTGCCAGTTGCTACAGTTGTGGTCGCATGTTCGGGATTGCCTATGAGGACGCACCAGGGCCGGATGGGCTTGCGGCGACCGCCGACCATATTTGGCCCCGCGCGCTCGGGGGTGACACGGTCCTGGAGAACCTTCTCCCGGCCTGTCCGCGGTGCAACAACGCCAAAAGCCATATAGCTTCATGGCAGATGGCCTGGGTCCAACCCATAGCCTTCTCTGATATCGACGAAGAGAGCGGATTGAGGAGCCTACCTCGCGAAGTCAGGGTAGCCCTCCACATCCGAGCCGCGATGTCTTATGCACAAGTCAATGGTAGCTCTCTCAAGGACGCCCTGCTCGCTATCGGTCCGCGCGAAGCGCCAGTGCGGATCGACGCCGATCAGGGCTACGACTTTTTCAATTTGCGGGTTCATGACGTGGACCGCACCAGCGTAAACTGGACGCCGAACTAATGCAGTATGAGTATGATGCCTTTGTGTTTCACCAACGAGCGGACGGTTTAGGCCCGTTGTTGGCGATGTTCCACGCTCCTGCAGGCCAAGTCTCGGAATGGGCCGATGTCGATCGGCTCGGGCCCGACAACCGTTTGGCGCCGCAGCGCGAGCCCAAGAAAAGTCGCATCGCGAGCATCCGACGCTTTTTCGCCGACAATCCTTCTAATACGATCCCAACTGCCATCGTGATTGGTCTTCGCGGCGTCATTGTTGAAGGCGAAGGGGTAGTCCGAAAGCTGCGGTTCGAAACACAAGAGGGCCGATCTCATCCAGGCCTCATAATCGATGGTCAGCACCGCATGCGCGGGTTGGAGGCCGTTGACCCAAACACCATTATACCAGTGGTCGGCCTCATCGAAGCCTCAGATCTTGAGATGGCCTTCCAATTCCTCGTGATCAATAACAAATCCGCGAAGGTTCCGCCGGACCATCTCCGCGCGCTTGCGCTCAACTACGCCGATGATCAACTCGAGACGAGGCTCAAGAGCGCGCGCTTAGCTTTGAACGCCAACCTAGGGTCGGTGGGCGTTCTGGACGAAGATCCAGATAGCCCGTTTCGGGGAATGGTCGCGTGGCCGAACAATCCCCCAGAGCAGCGCATCGTCGTGCCGGCAGCGATCGAGGCGATGGCGTCTGAAGCAAAGTCGCTCGGTTTTGGCGAACTCGAAGATCTCGACAGCCTCAATGCGTTTCTGATCGCCATGTGGACGGTCATCAAGGAAGAATGGGCTGACCTTTTTGTCGCCAACAGCAAGCTGCTCTCCAAAGTCGGCATGACTTGCATGACGCAGTTCGTTTGCTCCACCATCAAGACCTGGGCGCGAAACCCTCGCCTGCGGGATCAGGTTGATCCCGGCGATCCGGATAAAGTCCGCGACGTTACGAAGGACGTCCTCGCGACGCTGGACCCGCAATTCTTTGAGGCGGAGTGGGCTAGTACGAGCTACGATACCAGGGCTGGTCGTGATCTCATCATGGCTGACCTTGAAGCCTTGTCGTTCAACATATCTAGTAACGAGCCTTGGCACGAAGGTCTGAAGGTCATTAGCCGCACGTGGCTTCAGCAGCGCTTATCTGAAAGCGGGGGTGCACCTGCACCGGAATAACAAGGCGGATATTTGGTCTAGTCTACGCCGCAGTGCAATACTCGTCGATGGAGGTGATCGCCCTCACCTCCTCGTAAAGCTTAGCGGTGCCCGGGAGTAGAGTTCCTACGCTGGCTCAGCGAACCTTTTTGTTGCATGTTTCGCAGTAAACCTCTGCAGTATCGGGGTAGGCGGCTCGGCGCACACTGAACCCCAATGTAACATCGCTAACGTAAGTGGCTGTTGGGTTGTAAGGGTGGTCCGTCTCTGAAATCTCTGCAGAGCCATTAGTTTTGCATTTCTTGCATCGGAAGGTGATCGTGTTTCGCAGGGTAGCCATGGCCCCATTTCGCATAAGAAGCGACATGAGTGCACCCCAATTCCGACCGACCCACCACTACCCGATGGTTTCATGCGAATGTGGCTTTACCCAATGAGCGGCTAAAAGTCGGCGCTCGCCAGCCGTTCTGAAGAATGTCGGCGCAATAGCACTGATAGAGCCCGGCATCAGGTCCCCAACCGCCGGGCTCACAACCCTTGGTTGTCAGCAGCCTCTATATGGAACGCCAATGCGACGGGGCGCGGATGCGCGACGAGCCAAAGTACGTGCTCCAACCGGCGGGCGGCGCTGTCGCTCTCAAATGTAAGCTTCAGCCCCGTTCCTAAAGTACCGATCCTCCCCCACCTCAGATCCACGATCCATTGGCCAAACAGATCTTGGGTCACGCTGACACTGTAGGCGCGGGCGATGTTCCAACCGTCGTCGACTGCTTCGAGGTCACAGCGCCATTCGACCAATTGAGTGGGCAGCGTCATCATGGCGCCATTAAACCAGCGTCGCTCGGCGCCGGTCCAACTGATCTTTTGAATCACTACCGCTCCAGTGATTCTCGCAGTCAATCTGAGCGTGGCCTGCAAACATCATGGCCTCGCTGCGTTATGGGATCGAGAGGAACATTAAATGATCAACGCATTCTCCAGGCTCGGGGTTGTCTTCGCCATAGCCTCCGCGCTCGGCCTTGGCGCGTGCGACGGGCCAAATGAGACCGCGGGCCAGGCTCAAGACCGCGCGTCCGCTCTTGCCAACAACAGCACACAGGTGGGCGAAGGGATGAATGAGGTTCGCGGTCGGGCATTGGATCGATCCCTGCAGGCGGCTCAGGAGGTGCAGGAAGCCAAGGCCGATGCGCTGGAAAAGCAAGGCGACCAGATGCGAGTGAACGCGGACATCGCGGCCGATCGCCTCGACGCGCAGGCGAAGAAGGTGCGGAATGGGGAAGGGAAGTAAGGAACGCATGCTAGGGGACGGCATGACCATTCCCTTTGACCTCGACCGCTTTATTGAAGCCCAAACTGCCGCTTTTGAAACGGCAATCGCCGAAATTCGGCGTGGCCGTAAACGCTCCCACTGGATGTGGTACATCTTCCCGCAACTGGCCGGCCTGGGCCGGAGTGACATAGCGGAGCGCTATGCCATCAGGTCGATTGCCGAAGCTCAAGCCTATCTCGCGCATCCGCTTTTGGGACGACGGCTTGAGGAGTGCGTCGCGGCAGTTCAGGATTTGACCGCGGCGAACCCCGAAGCCGTATTTGGCGAGATCGACGCTATGAAATTGCGCTCAAGTCTCACCTTGTTCATCAATGCCGGCGGCGGCCCGCTGTTCGAAGCGGCGCTTGCTCGCTGGTTTAGCGGTGAGCAAGATGGTGCCACCTTACACCTGCTCAAGTCTGCACCTAGCGGACCAGCATAACTTTCAAACCCTTCACCTTGACCTTTGACCATTCCTTGTCGGCGGTCAGGGCCGGCAGCTTCTCCGATATCGCAAGGGCCATGCAGCTGCGATCACCCAGGCCACTGCCGTACTTTTCAGTCGAAAGATAAAGCTCCCCCGCAGCAAAGGCATCCTCAATCTTGTGGGGCCGAACATCGAGATGGAGTGCGTCGATCATCTCGCGGACCACTTCGATCCCGATACCGCGACGCAGCAGAGCTTTGATGACCTCCTGCAAATTGACTGCGGAAATCAGACCGTCACCCATGTGCGAGGCCACGACGTCAGCGCCCGGCTCATCACGCAGCAACGCCAGGAGCGCTGACGCGTCGAACACGACACTCGCCATTCCTTACTGCTCCGCCGCAGCTTCAACGCGACGCTCGGCCAGAAAGTCGGCGACTGTGCCATCGTCTTTGACATGCTGGCGGTAGAGTTCCTGCGCCCGCACAATGCTCCTTCGGATCGATGTCAGCTTTACCTCGTCGCCTTCAATTGAAAGAACGACAGTTCCGCCGTCCACCATGCCCAGCGCTTCCCGCACCGCCCGTGGCAGAACCATGCGTCCATTCTGTGCAACACGAATATCGACCGCTTTTCCCATAGTTGTACCGCACCTATTATGCCACGTTCGAAATTATGGCATTTCTATGCGACCGCCGCCACTAACAATTTGGTCTCCCACTCAAAAGGCCTAAAAATACCCGCAGTTCGAGACTGTCATTCTAGGGTGTACCCTATCCTTACGTAACGGCTCTTGTCGGAAAGATGTCACTTTAGCACCAATTTCGCAATTGTTTGACATATGACTGACCACATCTTAGACTCTAACGTGACATATTTGGAGTTTTTGTGTGAAGGGGCAGAGGGTCGGCTACATCCGGGTCAGTTCGGTCGACCAGAACGTTGACCGACAGCTCGAGGGCGTGGACGTAGATCGGACGTTTATAGATCGGGCATCCGGTCGGGACGCTAGCCGCCCCCAGTTGGAAGCTCTGCTCTCATTCATCCGCGAGGGTGACACGCTGGTCGTTCACAGTATGGATCGCCTTGCGCGCAACCTCGATGACCTACGCCGACTGGTTCAGTCGATGACTGCACGCGGCATCAAGATTGAGTTTGTGAAAGAGCATCTTGCTTTCACAGGCGAGGATTCTCCGATGGCCAACCTCATGCTCTCGGTCATGGGCGCATTTGCGGAGTTCGAGCGCGCCCTCATCAACGAGCGTCAGCGTGAGGGGATCGCCCTGGCCAAAAAACGCGGCGCCTATAGAGGACGGAAAAGGTCTCTCTCCAACGATACGGTTGCCGAGCTGCTGCTGCGGCTTGCGTCCGGAGAAGGCAAAGCGGCCCTCGCCCGCCATTACAATGTCTCCCGGCAAACGCTCTATAGGTATATCGGTGAACTACACGACCGTACCGAGGAAGCCCCGGAGGAGTAACCCAATCCGCCCTCCCCTTTCCCCAATATCAGCCACGCCACCATCGAGACCGAGCAGGCATGACGAAACCGAAAATCGCTAAAAATTGGTGAAGCAGACATTCACGCTCGATAGGGGCATAGTCGCGTTCGGCCCTGAGCGGACAGTCAACCTAGATGCAGCTGCCGCTGGCCTAATCGCTCGTAGCTGGCAATACTCCGGACCAAATGGGTAGGCGAAGGGGCATAGAAAAGATGCAGAGTTACGAAACGCTTATCACGCGGCTTGACCGCGCCGTGTTCGAAGAAGCGCTTAATATGCAGTCGGGCTACGTTTTGGATTTTTCAGATCGCACTTTTGGGGATTTCTTCTGCACAGAAGTTGGTGTCGATCCTGATGCCCCGCCCGGATCTTCGTTGTTTTCAGCCTATGGCACTTCGAAAGCCAAGCGCCTGCGGTCATTTATAGCACGAGCGCAACCTCACCTTGTCGCTCGTGCGCTACGTGCGCTCTGGGAGTACCGGGAGAACAACATCCTAGGCAGCAGCGGGCCACGCGAGGATCGTTTGAGAGAAGTCTATTTCAAGATAGTTGGCAAGTTCGAAGGGGAAGAGCACGTAGTTGATTCAACGGGGATAGAAGCATTCGAGGCAAATGAAACCCTTCAAGAATTAGTCGCTGCGATCCGCAGGGACTTGGACGCTGGCCGTCCAAATGCTGGATTGGACCGACTGCATACGTATTGCATGAAGCGCTTCGCGTCCCTTGTAGTCAAACACGGGGGTGAGCCCTGTGGCGAAAATGACGCCCTGCACGCCAGAGTGGGGAAATATGCTAAGGCACTGAAAGCATCACGAAACCTCACGGAAATGTCGGACCGCATCATCAAGAGTTCCATTTCCACTTTCGAGTCGATGAACGAGATTCGGAACAACAAGTCCTTTGCGCACGACAATGAAAGCCTTGTCTCGATGGATGAAGCGAAGTTCATCTATGACAGCGTGACCGCCCTGCTACGTTTCATCAAAACGATGGATGCGCAAAAGTTTGAGGATTGATGCAGATGGCACATGCGGGCTTGAGTGCCCGCAATGTCCCGCGGAGCTGATGTTCGAACTTGCCTTAGCGTTGGTCAATTCTTGGGTCGGAGGCGCTGAGCGCCGCACTGCGCCTGCAAGGCAGCTTTCGGGGTGTGAACTGAGGTCGGGAACGTCCACTTCTGACGCGGTGCAGTCCGCAGCTGCCGACCAAAATTCGCCATTCCGATCCAACGCTCCGTACGGCAGCTCACGCCGAAAGCTGCCGATAAGGCTCTGCGAAGCGGTGGCTCATCATTTCGGGCGTCGCCTCAGACACTGAAATTAGCAAGGTCGAACCGGCAGAAGAAGAAAACGCCGGACTGAACAGCTTCGCTTCTCTTCGACTTTCGCCCTATAGACAGCTGCGCAGCAATCCCGAGCTTGCTACCATGACTTCGAGGTCCAATTGCCTTATACCGCCCGCGCGGACGGCCGCGTGGCCGTCACCATCGACAGCAATGTCTGGGATCAGTTCTTTGCCCTCGGCTTCGATCTGGCTGCCGAACTTCCCGTCACGCGCTTTGCGCTATTCGTGCCGCGCGAGATCGAAATCGAAATCGCCGCCATCCCCGATCGGCCGGACAAGGTCGCTCTGAAGGCGTACATCCGGGAGCAGATGCGAGACGCCTCCGTCAAGGTCTCCGCCGTCTTCGGCTTCACCACCCAAAAGGGTCCACAGCGGCGCGGCGGCTTCGGCTTCGGCACGTTCCAGTCTGAAGATGCGCGCGCATTCTACGCTGCGATCCGAGAGCCCTTTCTGATCGGAAAGCCGACCCGTAACAGCCAGCTTAGCCATAACGAGGGCGATGCGGCCCTTGGCGCGGCGTCGCTCGCATCTGTCGTCCTGACCCGTGACCTCAAGAAGGCCGGCCCGCTGCGCGTCGCGCGCGATCATGGCGGCAAGCTGATCGATATGACGACGTTCGATCGCGCGGGGCCATCCCTCGCCTCTCTCATCGATACCTGTCACGCGGAAGACTGACCGATGCGGGAGCAGGCCCGCCCCCGGGCACAATGTTGGCCATAAGGACGCAGTAACCGATTGCCTGCCCGTCGCCCGCTGCTTACCTTTGTCCTGCCTATCTCCGAGGAAGATTCACGACGTGCCGGCATTCGCGCAAAACTTCTCGAGTTATGCCCAGTCGTCATTCGAGGTCCTCTGCGACATCGCCAATGTCACCAAGAACCCCTCGATCCAGGATCGCGAGGGTTGGGACTATATGGTCGAGTTTGCTCGCGAAAGGGTCCATGGCCTCCCGCACGATCGGCAACCGGGGAACGCCACGGTGCGGGTTCAGGTAAGTCCAAGACCGATGGAAAGCCGACCACGAGCGTCAAATTGAGCAATGCGCTCCGGTTCGCCAATGAGCCGGATCCGTGCTTCATCACGCTCTGGTGGCGCAACAGCGACCATAGCGAGGAGAGGATCTACGCCCGTCACTTCGACAAGCCGCTGATCGAGGCCGCCCTGCGCCGCGCCCGGGAAGCGCAGCGCGACGGTAAGACGGATCTCCATCGTCTCCGCTTGTCGATCGCCTTCGACGAAGCCGACGATCGCACCGATGATCTTCTGCCGTGGATACGCTCGATCGGCGACACCGACCAGCACGACTATGCCAACCAGAAGCGCCAGTTGACCCGCGAGTTGGGCTTCGACGAAGGCCATTTCGGCGGCACGGTGACGATCCCCTTCGACGACGTCCAAAAGCTGATCGATGCCGCCGTCGGACTGCCGACAAGCCCGGCCGACGTCGAGATCATCTTTGGCGACAAGCGGTTCGACATCGTTTCACCGCTTTTCGCCGGCAAGCCCACCATCTTCAACCTCGACGCCATTCCGCAACCCGGGCAGCTCACCTTTCAGAACGCGGCCGGCCAAGCCGCCACCTTCGCCGGCGAGGTCCGCAAGTTCGCCATGGACAATCTCCCGTTGGAGACGGTCCGCGCGACCTTCACCTCACCGACCATAAGCGCTGTCCTGCGCGGCCCCGAGCTCAACATCAGCTACCAGTTCCGCGGCACCGATGTTCACCCTTTCGATCACCTCCAGAATCTTGCGCGGTTCATGGTGATCTCGGGCGAGCGCTGCACGGTTTCGCTTATGCTCGACGACCAGGACGAGCCGCTCGAGACGACCTGCCCTCCTGTCGCAATCGAGGACCGTGAGATTTTCGTCTGGTTGGACGACGCCTTGGGATATCTCCGAAGCTGCTGCAGCCCCGACGATAATCCGCCAATGCGCGCCGCCGACGTGTTTGCCGCGCATGACGAGGTCGTCAATTTCGCGATCGCCGGCGCCGCCGGCACGCCCACTTTCGATTTCGAAACCGACCGCGACATCAGCCTCCCGCTCGTGAGAAGCATGGTGGCCTTTCGTCTCGTCCAGTTCGGAGACCTGAGCTTCTACTCGATCTTCCGCCGCGCCTGCCTCGAACAGTCGGCCGAGGCCAGGAGGATCCATCTCCGTTTCAACGATCCCGTCGAGCTTGAGGCCGGTATGTTGGCGACCGACAGTGTGTCCGCGCGCGCCACCGTCGCGCGAAGCTTCGGCGCGCTCGCCACGCGTATCGGCAAGGGTGCGCTCATTCTCAATGGCGGTGACTACCTATCGCTGATGCGCAAGGAAGGCCCCCTCATCGAGGTGCTGTGAGCTCCTTGCCAGAAGACGCCCTGCGTTCATGCGTCTCGCAGACGGCTTTGGGCCGGGCCGTTACGCGCCGCCTCTAACTTCAGCTCGAGCTCATGGGCTTCTGACACGCCAAGGCTGACAAGTCTCCCGAGCATGGCGTCGATCCGCAGGCGCTGCCCATGATCGTGGTAATAGAGCGACGGGTCGCCCTTCGACGCACTTTCGAACCACTGCGCGACCTTTCGGCCGATCGCCAGTTCATGCCACATCGCCCGGTCGCCCGCCGTGGCCTCTAGCCAGGATTCGATGGCGAAGAGAAGGAAGTCGAGGTGACGCGCGGTCGGCCCAATCAGGAGAGTGTTCATCGTGCAAAGCGCCACAAAGGCGGTCGGCCCGCCCGGCATCATGGGGCGCAGCGCTTCGAGCAGCGGATCGATCCGGTCGAAGATGGCTGGAACGAGATAACTCTGACTGCCCGAACCGAAGACATATTCATTCATCAGCATCACGGCGATCGTCGGACCTGATTCAAGGTCGATGCTCAGGTCGCCCGGTCGGCGGTGCCGGGACCAGCGATCGAGAGCTATGGTGCGCGTCACCAGCTGCCGCCGGATCGTGAGGGCGCGATTGGGCGGGCGCCCCCGATCATTGAAGTAGGAGGCATCGGCCGCGCGTGTGAGCGTGTCGGCGACGTCGCAGAACGAGCGGTCGGGAAGTTCCAGGATCGGCGTCAGGATAGCATCGAGCCGGTCATGCGCCGAATCCATGATGACTGCGGCGACCAGCAGATAGAATTGCTGGTTCCAGTCGTCAGGCGATCGGTCGAGCTCGGCGTCGGCGGGATAGCCATGAGCGTTGAGCCGCGCCGACCACGGCGCATAGGTATCGACAATCTCGCCGAACCACGCCGGCCTCGGGCACGCCTCGCGATTCAAAAGCGCGAGCCACTTCGCAATGCCTTGCGTCTCGACATGGATCGATGCCTTTTTCGAGCGCGGCGCCCAACTCTCCTCTGCCTCGTCCTGTTCGAACTCGATCCGCGCCCCGTCGCGCGAGAGGATCGCGCGCGGACTGTTCCGCAGAAAGGGTCTTTCGTCTAGCAGCGCTGGCCACTCAGGCTCGGGCCCGCCGTCCAGCCATGCGATCTCGGCAGAAACCGCCTCCCTGTCCTGACGCGCGCGCTCTGTCTCATAGGCGACCTCATCGGCGGGATCATCATCATAGGGGTGCCACCGATAGCGGCGACGGGCGAACGCCATCCGGATCGCCGACTTGATGAGCCGCGGATCAGCGTGATCGATCGTCGCCCGGGCCGCGGTGAACGCCGGTATCGCTGCCCTGTCGCCTCGCACGGCGGCTTCCACGATCCGATCGCGATCTGCCGTCACCTTGCGACGATGCCAGAGATGAACAAGCGCGCAAATCGCCATCCCGGGCCGGTTGAAGCCGAGTGTCTCGCCGGAGCCGTAGGCGTCCACCTCCTCAATCAGAGCGATATCTATGACTGCCCTGACCCAGGCTTCATGTTCGGCGAGAAGGGCGTCATCGCCGTCGCGCGCGACCAGCATGGCGGTGGCAATGAGGCGGGTGGACCGTGCTTTTAGATAATCTTCGTCGCGGTCGTCGGGCAGATCGCCCGCCGCATGCTCCGCCGCTTGTCGTGCGGTCTCCGCCGAGCCTCTCGCCGGATCGTTGGTCGCGAGCTGGATTCTCGCCTCGATATCACTCGACAAGGCGAGCGCGCGGCTTGCGGTTTCGAGGCGCGCTAGATGCTCGGCTTCGGCGGGCGGCGGCACGAAGCTAAATAGGCCGTCGACCTCGACCCAGTTGGCCCGGTCCAATAGGTTCAGCGCATGCGCTCCCATGAACGTTGGATCGCGAAAAGTATCGCTCTCGTTACAAGGTCCGAGTTCATCGACCGCTTGGGCAAGAAGCCGCCGGACGGCGGAACTGGCATCGTCGTTCCCGGAATAGGAGAACATCAGTTGCTCGAGGGTGAAGCGGCGGGAGCCGCGTTTTGCAAGATCGGCGAGCCGCACGCGGCCGCTCGGCTCTTTCTGGAAAGCCATCATGTCTCCGAACATCTCGATCGACGCGCGGTCGCGATCGCTGGCGAGGATATGCGGGTTGGCCACAAACGGAACGAGCGCGTCGCGCGTCGCGGGCCAATGGGACATGAGGACGTCGATCGCGACCACGAGATAGGCAGCGCAGCTTCCCTCCGGCCCGAGGATGTCCTGCAGCACCGTGGCGACATCCTCGCCGCGCTCGAGCCGCTCATGCGACCAAGCTTCGAGGGCCTTGAGGGCGGAGCCGACCGAGGATTCCGGTGCCTGAAACTGCCGTGACCAGAAATAGGTCTGGACCCAAGGGAAGAACCGCGGCGTACCGTCGACGACGACCGTGAAGCCATTGGTCTCGGTCGCCTTGCCAGCGGCATGACCGTCGACTGCCGCTGCGACGAGCGTGCGAATGAGCGCAAGTCCGATTTGCTGATTGGCATCGAGCAGATCGAGAAACGGGGTCTGTGCTGGTGACGCCGGCATGTAATCGCTATCCGCGAAACCGAAGACGCGGCCCATTGACTCGCGGCGAGACCGTCCCTTGCGCGGATTCTCGATGAGGCTGGCTTCGATGAGCGCCGCAAGTTCTGCGGGCGCGACGCTCGCTAGAGCCTTGCTGAACAGCCGGATCGCCTTGACCTTGTAAGTGTCGTTCTCGCCCGCCACCGCCCGCAGATAGGCCTTTGCCTTCTCCGGCGCGTTGGCCGCGAGCAGCAGCGTCATGCTGCGAAGATCCTCGATCATGCGCGAGCGCGCTTCACCCTGCATCCTCGGGGCGTCCGCCGGCGACGGGATCGCGATCGCCGTCTCTCGCACATCGAGCTGCAACAGCCAATCAAACAGCATCCCGGCGGCCGCTTGTCCGTAAGCGGAAATGGTCATTGCGAGGAAGAACTGGATCTCCACGAGTTTGACCACGGACGCGATAGCGTGAACCGGGATCTGCGCCTGATGGTCCAAACACCACATCAGCATCGCGGGCGCCGATGGTGAGGATGCCGCACGAAGGGACGTCGTGCCTTCGGGAACCTCGAACCCCTGGGCCTTGATCCGTGCGAACAGCGCCGCCGCCGACATCGTTTCCACGGCTATGATCGCGGTGCAGAGTTCGATGAGGAGCGCACCGCCCTGCGCAAGCAACGTGTCGGAGCATCGGTTGAGCAGCTCGGCCGACAGTTCCGACCTCACGATGGCGAGGAGCGCTTGCCGACGCCACGCTGCATGCGCGCCAGGGCGCGCCAGAGCCTCAAGGAGCGCCTGCCATACCGCGCCGTTTGTTGCCCTCTCCAACGCAAACCGGCCGGCAAACTCGATACCGCGCGCGAGGCGCGGCGAAGGCTGCACCGTCAGGTCGACGCCATCGAGCAGGGTGATGTTCTCATGGAGGCGCGCGCCGATCGCCCAGTCGCGCAGCACGTCATGGCGGAAACCCAGCTTGTCGCGGTGCGGCTCGCTCAGGCTCCGGCTGTCCAACAAATGCGTGCGTGCATCCGAATCGGTGGCGACATCGATTGTGTCGCGGCCGCCGAGCGCCGCTTCGGCCAGTCCGGCGAGCAGGCGTTGGGCCGCGCGCTTGTCTTTCGGCTCCGCCCCGTCGGCGCTGTCCCACCAATGGTGCGCCAGCGCCGCCTCCGTGCGGATGTCGACCGTGCTCGGCACCTTCAGCAGCCGGGTCAGCCGGTACAGATTGCGGGCGATCGGAGCGGCTGGATGGTCCGGCGACAGCAGGGCGTGCAATTCCGGCGCCATCTCGACCAGAACCGCGACCTCGTCCTCGTCGAGCTCACCCACGAATACGCGATGCGGGGCGCCGAGCCTGGCGATGGCGTCTTCGGCGAGCCAGCTGCAGTCCTCGACGCCGAGGTCGGGCCGCGTCGAGACAACGACCGAGAACCCCTCGATACCGGCGATTTCCCGCAGGACGTCGTTGACCGTGCGGCGCCGCTCCGCTGTCGCGAACATCTCGAGCCCATCGATGAACAGGATCCCGCCGCCGCTGGCCGCGATATCGCCGAGAAATTCCCCGGCGGTCCCCGGGACGCCCAACCGCTCCGAGAGCGCCGACCAGCCCCCGTCGGGCGTTGTAATCGGATCAAGGACGATGACCTGGCCTTCGCGCGCTTGCCTCTCGGCAAAATGACGCAGCACCCAGGATTTGCCGACGCCGGGATCGCCGGTGATTTCGATGAAGCGGTGCGCGTCGCGCGCCTCTTCCATCGCCGCCACAGCGCCCAGGCGAGGCAGGGTGATCCCGCCGACGCTCGTGCCGATGTCCATGAGTGCGTGGCGCGACAACTCCGCAAGCTTGCCGCGGGCCAGGGAAAAGTTCCGGTCGCCGGCGAGGCGAAAGCCGTGCGCCGTCACCGTGTCGATCAGCACCTCGCGCGTGAGCGATCCACCGGTCGTGCCGGTCTTGATGGCCACCGCGATCAGATCGCTCCAGAGCCCTTCGGCGCGGCCGGCATCTTCGGGCGCGAGCACCTGCCGCGCCAGCATGAGCGCATAGTCCCGCGCCTGTGGTGCGCCGGATTCAAAGTCGAACTCTAGGATCAGGAAGCGTCGGATGATATTCCAGATCACCTCGTCGTCGTCCGCGATCCCATGCGCGACGAGATGGGTCCGGAACGCTTGGCCGAAATTGCGCATTTTCGGGCTGGCCACGCCATTAAGCGCAAGCCGGGCGAAGAATTGAGCCCCGGAACTCGCGGCGCGCGCCCAGGCGAGCACATCCTGATACGGGCCGGAGATCGCAAAACTGGTGCGCTGGGTCGCGGCAGCCAGGAGGTGCCGGTCGGTCGGCGGACTGTCCGGCGCGGTGCGCGCGATCTGTTCGCACAGGTTGATGAAAATCGCGTCCTTCGGCGCGAAGGTGGCGGTGCGCTTGGACTGGATTTCGAGAACCGAGCTTCCGCTTTTCGACGCCGCGTGGACGATCAGATCGTCAAGCGCATAGCCTTCATCCACGCCCTGGAACTGAACCCGTTTGATCACGGCATCGGGGAGACCACGCGCTTCGCTGCCAGCCAACATCTGAAGCAGATAATAAGCGCCAAGCTCACCCTCAATGTAAGTGCCTGCACCCCCGCGCCCGACCGGGCTCGAGCTGCTGACTTCATCTTTGGGAGGCTTCTCCGGTTCCTGTTTCATCCATCTGCATTCGAAATCTCGGCGGCCCTCACGTGGCCGCCCACCAGTAGCGCGAAGCAGGACTTAACTCGACTAGTTTTGATCGCGATTTTGCCTATCTATACCTTCCGAGCTTGCACTTGGGGAGCGGCTCGACAGGGGAATGCCGTAACCTACGTGCCGGCAACCGAGCAGGTCTTGAGATCGAAGAAACTGCGAGGGATGGCGGCTTACCGCAAGAGCTGCCGTTCAGTATTTGGATTCGGAACGGCAGGAATGTCCCAATCGAGGTCATCGAGCAACCAGATGACGGAAAACCCGGTTGCCGTCATGACTGGCGACAAACAGGTTTTTTCAGACACCATGAGCGGGGCTGTCGGGCCTTAGCGTATATCTGGGTCCGTTCTATGTACCGACGCCAAACCGAAGGAGACGACGTTGCGTCATTCCTGTTGGAGCGGGTCCATAGCCTTACGGAGAGCGGAGGCGATGACGGCGTGTCGACCTGGCTGGCCATTGCCAATCGCGTTAGGCAACTTGTGACCGCGCCAGATCGGATCCACGGACTGAACCAACAGGTCGTGGCAAGTGCCTTTTGCGGAGGATTATTTTGCACCTTCCCACTTGAACCCTTCTCAGCTCGAACCCTCTCCGATACCAATGGAATGTCACGGGCGGAATCCCCCCAAACATTGCTGTCCGTGACACCTCCGGTAAGATGCAGGATTATCCCCGGGTGCCGAACACGATCCCTTTCGGACTTCCCCTCATGGGGCGCACGCACATTGCAAAAGGAGGTGAACCTCGCTCATAGCGCGTAAAGAACCGATGTGATGCACATATGCAGGACTTGTTGTTGTACAGGCTCAATTACTGTTGGATGTTAGCAGCCTTTTTTAGATGGCGGGAACCGCGGAGCGTCATAAAGGTCATCAGGCCGAGGAATGCCGCTATATCATAGAGCCCGTATCCCACGGCGGCTCCCAGGGCGCCAGTTGCCCAAAGGCTCGCAGCGGTTGCTGTGCCAGAAGCTTGCCCCCCATGCTTGAGGATAGCCCCTCCACCGATGAATCCCACGCCGGTGATCAAGCCTTCTAGAATTCGAGCTTGGCCAGCCGACTCTTTGCCAAGAACCGCGATTGCAATAAGCACAAATCCGCAGCTGGCCACCGCGACCAAAGGGAAAGTCCGAATCCCGGCACTACGCTCTTCAGTTTCCCGGTCCCATCCAATAGGAAGAGCAAGACCATAAGCGGCACCCAGATTTATGAGGTGAGATCCAATCTCATAAAGAGAGCTAATTTCAATACGCATACGGCCCGCCTCCTTCGGCCCTATCATCATCGGGCAGGCGTGAACCCGTCGTTGCCATGTCGGCCGACAAAAACAGCTTGGTCTCCGCAAATCTCCCGTTGAAAACGTATAGGATCCACCATTTCATGAAGCCGGGCCGTTTCCGTCGTGGTCGCGCAGATCATTGTGAAGGGCCGTTGCTGCTATTGCGGCGTGGCCCATTGCGACGCTGATCTGATCGAGCGACATGACAATATCGCCGGCTGCGTACACGCCCGCGACGCTGGTGCGTTGCTTGGTATCGACAAGGATGCAGCGACCATCGCTCAGTTCGATGCCAAGCTGCAGCGCGAGCGAGTGGTTGCTGTCCGATCCTAGCGCGGGATAGATAGTGTCAAAACGGCAAGCGGTTCCATCACGCAGCCGGGCCGTAGCGCGTCCTCCGAACTCGAGCTCTTCAAGCGGGCTTTCATTCACCTTCACCCCGGCACGCCAAAGGTCGGCGCGATCCGTCCCGTTGAGTTCCATAGTTTCATAAACGAGGAGCGTTACGTCATCGGAGTAGGTCGTGAGGAACAGCGCCTCTGCAACCCCGTGACGATTGGCCCCGATCACCCCGATCGCCTGTCCGGAAGCTTCATATCCATCGCAGACAGGACAATAGCGCAGCAAGCCGCTCGCGAGGGCGTCGCGATGTGTGGCAGCATCCATTTTCGGGCGCCTGTTTTCGACGCCGGTTGCCAGCAAGACGGCGCGAGCGGTAACTGCAATATCTCTGCCGCGCGCCACGAACACGTCATCGCCACCCTCAAGGGCGATGAGGCGGTCGTTGACGATCACCGCGCCATATTGCTCGGCCTGCTTGCGCATCCTGGCTAGCAGATCCTCCCCGCCTATCCCTTCCGGGAAGCCGGCATGATTGTGGGAGAGGGGTATCCATTTTGCACGGCTGTGCCCGTCATCGACCACGACAACGCGGCGATGATAACGGGCAAGGTAGATTGCGGCTGTGAGGCCGGCAGGGCCGCCGCCGACGACGAGGGCGTCGTAGCGATCAGCGGTCATGCCGCCTGCCTCGCCGGATCGCGATAAGCGAGCAGGCGAAGAGCGTTGACGACGACCAGTAGAGTCGAGCCTTCGTGCATCGCTACCGCCGGGCCTATACCTAGCCCGAGGATCGTAGCGGGTACAAGAAACGCCACTACCCCGAGGCTGACGAAGACATTTTGCCGTATGATGCCGCGAGTGTGGCGGCTCAAACCCACTGCAAACGGAAGATGTGCCAAATCGTCGGCCATCAGCGCGACGTCAGCGGTTTCCAACGCCACGTCCGAACCCGCAGCGCCCATGGCGATACCGACCGTCGCACTGGCCATGGCTGGCGCGTCGTTAACGCCGTCGCCGACCATCGCAACCTTGTCCTCACCCGCCAGTTTCTTGATTGCAGCGACCTTGTCCTCCGGCATCAAGTCGCCCCATGCCTCGTCGATACCAACCTCCCTAGCGATGGCATCAGCCACCTTCTGGTGATCTCCAGAGATCATGATCATGCGCGTGACGCCCATGTCATGGAGGCGCTTGAGCGCCACCTTCGCTGCCTCTCTGGGTGTGTCCATGAGCCCGATTGCGCCAATGTCCCGCTCGCCCTTCCGCACCACCATCGTGGTGCGCCCACCCTCGCGCAGCGTGGCAATGGCATCAGTCGCGGCCGCGTTTAGCGTAGGGATGCCTTCCACGCCGAACATCTCGGCCTTGCCGATCCACACTGTCTCTCCATCGACGGTTGCAGTGACACCGCGTCCGGTCAGGCTTTTAAGAGCGGTCGCGCTCGGCAGCTCGCGCCCGCCTAGCCGCTCGCGTCCATCCTTCACTATCGCCTGTGCCAGCGGGTGATCACTCAAGGCTTCGACCGCAACGGCGAGCATCAGTAGATCCTCCTCGGTTGCGCCATCGACGGGCACGACATCGGTGATACGGGGACGACCTTCGGTTAGGGTGCCGGTCTTGTCGAACGCGATTGCCTTAAGCGAGCCTAGGTTTTCAAGCGGCGCACCGCCCTTCACCAACACGCCGCCGCGTGCGGCCCTTGCAACCCCGGACAGCACCGCGCTTGGGGTGGCGATGGCCAGCGCGCAGGGGCTGGCGGCGACCAGCACCGCCATCGCGCGATAAAAGCTGTCGCGGAACGGCTCGTCGACCACAACCCACGCAAAGAGAAGAAGAAACGAGAGGGCCAGCACAGCTGGCACGAAGACACGCTCGAACCTATCGGTAAAGCGCTGAGTGGGAGACTTTTGCGTCTCCGCTTCGCTCACCATCTTCACAACCTTGGCAAGCGCACTTTCGTTGGAACGCCGTGTCACCTCGATTTCAATCGCGCCGCCGCCATTAATCGTGCCCGCGAACACCCGCGACGTCGCCTCGACTGCATCGGGCTTCGCACGCGCGGCCTCGACATCGGCAACAGGTTCCTTGTCGACGGGGATGCTCTCGCCTGTAACGGGGGCCTGGTCGATCGCGCTCGAGCCGCTGGTGATGAAGCCGTCGGCGGGCAAGCGCTCGTTCGGACGGACAATCACAACGTCGCCGACCACCAGTTCCTCAACAGGAATCTCCGCAGTCTGCCCGTCGCGGCGCACGGTCGCTTTTTCAGGCGCGAGTTTCGCCAGCGCCTCAATCGCGCGCTTTGCGCGGCCCATCGCATAATGTTCAAGCGCATGGCCAAGGCTAAACAGGAAAAGCAGCAGGGCGCCTTCCGCCCAAGCGCCGAGCGCAGCGGCTCCGGCAGCTGCCACAAGCATCAGCGTGTCGATCTCGAATTTCCTGAGCTTCAGATTGTCGATCGCCTCGCGCAGCGTGAAGAAGCCGCCGAACACATAGGCGCCGATATAGAAGGCGGTGGGCAGCCAGTCCGGCGCGCCCGCTACCAGCTTCTCGATTCCGAACCCGATCGCCAGCATTGCGCCGCACGCAACCGCGAAGATCAGCTCAGTGTTGGGACCAAGGAAATTGGCGTGTGCGTGATCATGTCCATCACCCGGCCCATGCTTCTCCGCGCCTCCGGCATGGCCGCCACTTCCATGCGCGTGCCCAGAATGGTCGACGGTCTGATCCGATCCAGTCCGCTTCCCGGGTTTGACGTTGAGCTTGCCCAGCGCGGCCAGGATCGCCCGTTCGTCCGCGCGCTCTTTGTCATATTCCACCCGGACACTACCCGAGGCGCTGGCATCGGCCTGCAGCACGCCGGGCACCCGGCACAGGGTTTCGCCAACTGTACGGGCGCGGCGCTCATGGCCGATACCCTCGACCTGCCATGTTGCATGGCCGTAACGTCCGCTGAGCTCGGCACCTGCCGCCCGCACTATGTCGCGCACGCGTGACAACGGTAAGGCGTCACTGTCGAAATGGATGCACAGTTTTGCCGGCGTATCGCCATCAGCTGGCAGGACATGCGCACGCTCGACGCCGGGTTTAGCGCTCAAAGTCGAGACAAGGCGGCCGACACAAGCATCGGCCGCATCTGGAACTTCCGGCAGAAGGACGGGAATGTCGAGTTCGAGCTTTTCGGTCATCACGCCGTCTCCGTATTGGTCTTGGTTTCTGTCCGCGCATCGCGCAGGATTTCGATGCCGCCCTTGATCGCGATAAGCGCGGTAGCCAGGCCGACCAGAAGATCGGGCCAGTTGGCCCCCAACCAGAGCACGAGCGCGCCGGCGATCAATATGCCGCCATTGGAGATGAAATCGTTGAAGCTGAACGTGGTCGCGGCACGCAGGTTCACGTCAGGTTGCTTGAGCCGCTGCAGAAGTCGCAAACAGAGATAGTTGACGACGCCGGCGATCGCCGACATGACCATCATAGTCGGCCCGATCGGTTCACTGCCCTGGATGTAGCGGCGACCCACGTCGATCAAGATACCGCCGGCAAAGATCAGCAGCATGACGCCGGAGACCGTTGCAGCACGCGTCTTCCACCTAATCCCGCGGCTCAGCGCGACGAGGCTCAGCCCGTAAACCGCGGTATCGGACAAGTTGTCGACGCCGTTAGCGATAAGCGCGCTGGAATCGCCGGCTAGGCCGGTGGCGAAAAACCCAACCGCGATCGCCGCGTTGAGCAGCAGCACGATCCAGAGCGTGCGTCGCTCGGCTGAAACCTTGCCGTTCGGTGCAGCCGTCATACCATGATCTCCTCGATGAGCAGGAGGGTCAGGAAGCCGACGAAGAACATCGCGCTGATTAGTGGCGAGTCTGGCGTCTCGTGCGCCTCGACCAGCAGTTCTTCGGTGACCAAGTAGAGCAGCGCCATCAGGCCGAAGCTTAGGAAGCCAGTGATCCATATCGGAGTCAGCAACGCCACCGGCTGCGCGATAAGCGCGCCGATCGGCACCAGCACTGCCAGCGCACAGGTCAGGCCGATCGCCTTAGCCTTGCGATACCGGCCTGTCAGATCGTTGGTGAGGGTGAGCGCGAGAAACAGCACTTCGAGAGTCAGCGCGACGGCCAGCAGCGTACCCGCCTTCTCACCAGCGATGAACGCAAGACCGAGGACCAAGCCGTCGATGGCCAAATCGAGACCGATCGCGGCTAGCAGCGCGACCGGCCCCTCAAACCGGCCTTCTGCCGCCTTCAGGCCAAGCATCACAGCGACTCCTAGCGCTCCGCCGATGAGAGTTGCGGTCGGAGAACCACCGTGCATTACCAGCGGCAGTATCTCCGTTGCAGCGGCGGCGAACACCACGCCGGCTGCGAGGTGCTGCATGGCCGCGACCAATTTCGCGCCGGGCTGCCGCCACCCGGCAATGAATGCACCGATCATGATCGCGATCATGGGGATCATGGAAAATTTGAGCGCTGCCATTGTCAGCGCCTCGCTGTGGCGGGTGGGTTAGTCACAAGCTCGTTGCCTTCCTGCACAGGATAGGAAGCTTGTCCGCTTCCTCGATCTTGATGTCGCTACCGGAGAAGGTCGCGCTGACTCCGTCGCCGACATATTGCAGACCTTGAGACGGCGCGGTCAGGACGGTCGGCACCGCGGTCGGATCGCTTCGCAACACAAGGGTAAGTCCCGCATCCTTAAAGTCGATAAGGAGCATGCGATCGTCGCTGCATCGATACGGATGGCGACCCGGAGTTCCGCTGGCGTCTCCTCTGTCGTTCGCATGGATTTCCTGCTCGGTTGGCGGCGCCTTGCGAGGCTGCTCCGAGCACGCGGCCAACGGCAAAGCCGCACTGCAGGCGAGTCTCGTGGCCCAACGAATAGTCGATGTCATCGCTGCCTCCTGCTCCTGCTTCCCTTGGCTCCATGACGAGCGGGTGAAGACCTGACGTTGGGATTCGGTTGGGCTGACAGACGCCGCAAATAGCGCTCAAGACAGATATCTGACCAAATGAGACTGGCGTGAAGCTTACGGCGCATCAGTGCCGCAAGCGTGTCCCCCAGCAGTCCTGAAAACCTCAGGGTATGGCGCAACCGCGTGCCCGTCGGCTCACGTTCGAGCGCATACGCCTCTTCGAACATTAGGAGCTTGGGGACGCCCGCAACCCAGGCAAATGTCACCGGCTTGTCGAAACTTGTGATGTCGGCCCTTGCGGTTACTGATTTATCGATGCGGTCGATGCGGAACGTATACGCTGTGTCACCGCCAAGCGTGGCTGCACCCGACAGCTGGAAGGCCGGCTTCCATTGCGAATGGCCCGCAAAATCGGTGAGCACCGACCAAACACGCAGCGGCGATGCCTTCAGACTCGTAACATTGTCGATCATTGGCACCTCACTCCTCCTTTCTGGACAAAGCGGGGAGAGCGGATGCCGCCCTCCCCTTCTCGATCATGTGAGCTGCGGCGACGCTTCGATGCCTTCCACCTTGTCCGGTTCTTGAGCCTTCACTGCTTGCTGACCGAACCGCGCGTAAAGCGTCGGAAGCACGAACAATGTCAGCAGGGTGGCCGAGATCAGACCGCCGATTACGACGGTGGCGAGCGGCTTCTGGACCTCTGCGCCCGCGCCGCTGGCGAACGCCATCGGCACGAAGCCCAAGCTCGCGACGAGCGCCGTCATAACGACGGGGCGCAGGCGCTGGATCGCTCCTGTGCGCGCCGCCTCTGCGCGGTCCATCCCGGACCGGATCAAATCCTGCACCGAACTGACCATCACAAGTCCGTTGAGGACTGCGATGCCCGACAGCGCGATAAAGCCCACCGCGGCCGAGATCGAGAAGTCCATCCCGCGCGCGAACAACAGCAGCACACCGCCGACCAACGCGAATGGCACGCCGGTGAACACGATCGCGGCATCGCGCGCTGACCCCAACGCCCCATAGAGTAACAGTAGGATCAGGATGAAGCAGGCCGGGATCACGAGCTGAAGCCGCTCGCTGGCCGACTTCAGATTCTCGAATTGGCCGCCCCACTCGAGATAGCTGCCCGCCGGCAGGCGTACGCCCTGCCCGACGGCCGCCTGCGCGTCCGCCACCACGCTGCCGACGTCACGACCACGCACGTTTGCCTGGACGACGACGCGGCGCTTGCCATTCTCGCGGCTGATCTGGTTAGGCCCGTCAACCACCCCAATGCTGGCGACGCTGGAGAGTGGTACATAGCCACCGCCCGCCACTGGCACTTGCACCTGTTCGAGCAGCCCAAGATCGGCACGCTCGGCATCGGACAGCCGGATGACCACCGGGAAGCGTCGATCACCTTCGAAGATCATGCCGGATTCCCGTCCGCCAAGCGTGGCGGTGATGGTGTCCTGCACATCCTGCGCGGTGACGCCGACCCGGGCCATCGCGTCACGATTGACGCGAATATCAAGCATCGGAAGACCCGTCGTTTGCTCGACCTTCACGTCCGCTGCCCCTTGCGTCTTGCGCAGGACGCCGGCGATCTGCTCGGCAGTGCGGTTCATGGAAGCGAAGTCGTCGCCGAACACCTTGACCGCGATGTCGCCGCGCACGCCGGCAATCAGCTCGTTGAACCGCATCTGGATCGGCTGCGTGATCTCATAGGCGTTGCCCGGGATTTTCCCCAGCTTCGTCTCTAGACGTTCGACCAGATCAGCCTTCGCCAGCTTGGGATCCGGCCACTGATCGCGGGGCTTCAGGATGACGAACATGTCGGTCGCGTTAGGCGGCATCGGGTCCGACGCCAGTTCGGCCGTGCCAGTTTTCGAGAAGACAAACCGCACTTCTGGTTGCTTCGACACCATTTGCTCGATCGGCACCTGCATAGCCTGGCTTTGCTGGACCGAGGTCGCCGGGATGCGCAGCGACTGGATGAGCAAGTCACCCTCATCGAGCTGCGGAAGGAACACCGATCCCAACGTCGTGAAAGCCAACGCTGCCACAACGAGGCTGCCGATCCCCGCCCCGATCGTGAGCGAGGGTCGCTTCATCGCCTTTACCAAGCTCGGCTCATAGCGGGCCTTGAGCCAGCTAATGATCCTTCCGTCCTTTTCCTCAACCCGCTTCGACAGCCAGATGGCGATCGCCGCAGGCACGAATGTGAGAGAGAGCACGAAGGCGAACAACAAGGCGATGATGACGGTGAGCGCCATCGGAACGAACGTTTTGCCCTCGACCCCGGTGAGGGTGAGCAGCGGCACATAGACGAGGATGATGATCGCCTGTCCGTAGACCGAGGGCCGGATCATCTCGCGGGCTGCGGTGGCCACTGCTTCAAGCCGCTCCTTCACGGTCAGCAGTCGGCCTTCGTGATGTTGCTGCTCGGCCAGACGCCGCAGCGCATTTTCGACGATGATGACCGCGCCATCGACGATAAGACCGAAGTCGAGCGCGCCGAGGCTCATAAGGTTCGCCGAAACGCCCAGGCGGAGCATTCCGAAGCCCGTAAGCATCATTGTCACGGGGATGACGGCCGCGGCGATCAGCGCCGCCCGGAAGTTGCCGAGGAGCAGGAACAGCACGACGATCACCAGCAGCGCGCCCTCGGAGAGGTTCTTGGCGACAGTCTTGATGGTAGAATTGACCAACGCGGTGCGATCGAGAACCGGCTGCACCACGACGTCAGGCGGCAGCGAGGCATTGATCTCCTTGAGCCGGTCGGCGACTGCGGTGGCGACATTGCGGCTATTTTCGCCGATCCGCATAATTGCGGTGCCGACGACCACTTCTGTACCATTCTCCGATGCCGACCCCATCCGGATCGCCTGCCCGTTGCGGACCCGCGCGACCTGGTCGAGCGTGATCGGCACGCCCTCGCGGGTCGCGACGACGGTTCGGGCGAGTTCCGCCGCATTGCGCACCAGCGCGTCGGAGCGGACCGCAAGGCCTTCGCCGTTGCGGTTGACGAACCCCCCGCCGACGCTCGTGTTGTTGCGTTCGAGCGCGGTGCCGAGTTCAGTAAGTGTGATCTTAAGCGACGCGAGTTTCTGGACGTCGGGGACGACCAGATACTGCTTGGAATAGCCACCGATCGAGTCGATGCCCGCAAGCCCATTCGTGTTTTTCAGGAGCGGGGTGACAATCCAGTCCTGCGCGGTGCGCAGATAGGTTGCCTTGTCCTCCGCGGTGGTCAGCCGCTCGCCTTCCGGCGTGATGTAGCTGCCATCGGGTTGCTGGCCCGGCTCTCCGGGCCGATGCTCGTCATCCTTTCGGTGATCGAGCCGAACGGTCCACATATAGACTTCGCCAAGACCCGTCGCGATCGGCCCCATCTCGGGATTCACGCCGTCGGGCAGGTTCTCGGCGACGCCTGCTAACCGCTCGCCGACCTGTTGGCGGGCGAAATAGATATCCGTCGAGTCATCGAACACCGCAGTGATTTGCGCGAAGCCGTTGCGGCTGAGCGAGCGCGTGTTGTCGAGGCCGGGAATGCCGGCTAGCGCGGTTTCAATCGGGAACGACACCTGCTTCTCGACCAGCTCGGGCGAGAGTGCAGGTGCGCGGACGTTGATCTGCACTTGATTGTTGGTGATATCCGGCACCGCGTCGATCGGGAGCCGGTAAAGCGAATAGCCGCCGATTACGGTGGCGATGGCAGTGAGAAGCAGGACGAGCCAGCGCTTCTCGACCGCCCATGTGACAATGCGCGCGATCATGGCATCAATCCTCGTGCGCCGCTTCGCCCTTGCCGATTTCGGCCTTGAGCGTGAAGCTGCCTGTGGTGGCGATCTGCTCGCGGCCGGTGAGGCCAGAGCCAATGATGACGGTTGCCCCGGCAGCGTCCCCGAGCGTGACCGGGGTTGCCTGGAATCCAGTTGGCGTTCGTACGAACACGACCGACTTGCCCTCGACTGTCTGAACGGCGGTGGTGGGCACTAGAATGGCCGTGTTAGCGGCGCCGCCGGTGCCGCTGAGCTGCACCGAGGCCGTCACCGCCTCACCGACTCGCCACTGACCGCCACCATTTTCGAGAGTTGCGATAACCGGCACCTGCCGCGTTTGCGGATCCAGGGCTGGCGACACGAAGCTGATCCGTGCGCTCGCCTGCCGTCCCGAAGCCGTCACCATTACGGTGTTACCGGGCTTCACCCGACCTGCATCTTCCGGTTTGAGGTTTAGCGCCAACGACACGCGGCTAAGGTTCGCGATGCGGTAAAGTTCGGCATCGGCCGCGACCGTTTGCCCCAACACGACCGGGCGGGCGATGATCTGGCCGCCTATCGGCGCGACAATGCCGAGACGGTTGAGTCCGCCCCCGCCGCCGCCTGCGGCCGAAACCTGGCTTTGAGCCTGCCGATAGGCGATGCCCGCCTCAATCGACGCGGTGCGCGCCGCGATCAGATCCTGCTCGGGCGACACCCGCTGCGCGAACAGCCGCTGCTCGCGCGCCAGGTTCGAGTTGGCAAGAGCAAGCCGGGCACGTGATGCCTCGACCTCACCTTTGAGCTGCGCAGCCTCACGACTTTCGATGACGGCGATGGTCTGTCCGCGTCCGACCGACTGGCCGAGATTAAGGGTCAGAGAAACGACACGGCCACCGATCGCCGCCGAGACGACCTGCGTTCCTTGCGGATCCCCCTCAATCGTGGCCGGCAGCTCGATCGTGCCCGATCCGCCAAGCGTCGGGCGGCCGACCTGAATGCCCGCCGCCGCTATCTGATCGGCGCTAAGCGTAACCTTGCCCTCATCGGCATGTCCGCCTCCTGCGCCTTCTTCGCCACTCTTGGCCGACGCGGCCTCGTTTGCAGTCTCATTAGCGGGCTCAGGTGAGCCGCCACACGCTACGAGAGCGAGGGCAAGCGTCAGTGAAGCCGCGGTACGCGGCATGAACATCGACATGGATCAATTCCCCTGTTGGTCTGGCGCCGGAGCGGTCAATCGCTCAAGACGGGCGCGGGTATTTTGGTAGTTGGCGAGCGCATCGATCGCGGCGACGCGCGTCTCTGCTAATGTGCGTTCGGCATCGAGTAGATCGAGCTGCCCGAATTTGCCCTCGCGGTAGCCGATGCGTGCGATCCTGGCGGCCTCTTGTGCGGCGGCTAGAGCCGGACCGGCGGCAGCTCTAGCCGAAGTCGCAGCATTAGCCGCTTCCGCTTCCGCGTCGGTGATCGCCTGCTCGACATCGAGCGCAGTCACACGACGCACAGCTTCGGCGCGCGTTCGTTCGGCGGTCGCTTGGGCAATGGCGGCGCGCCCATTGTTGAACACTGGGATCGGTATCGAGATCGCGAACACCGCAGCGGTGTCTTTCGTCGCCTCCAGACGCCGCAGCGCCGGTCCTATATTGATGTCGGGAATGCGGTTGGCTTTGGCGAGCCGGATACCTGCGTCGGCGATGGCAAGGTCGGCATCAGCTGCCGCCAGCGCAAGGGTTCCCGCCGCCGCGGTCGGGGCCATCGGTCCATAGGTCGGTGCGGGGAGTCGATCGAGCAATCCTACATCGAGAGGCCCGTCGATAGGGCGACCTATCCGGCGTGCAAGATTGATCCGTGCGGCTGCTGTGAGGCGCGTTAGCCGCTCGACATTGGCATCTGCATTGATCCGCGCGACATCGGCACGTTGTTGTTCAAGTGGCGATGCGCGGCCAGCCTGAACTCGGACCCCGGCTCCGCGCAGCACCTCGCTCGCGATCCGTGCCTGGTCACGTGCCGTCGTCAACCGCCGTTCAGCGGCGATCGCATCCACGTAAAGCTGTGTAACCTGCACCCGGATATCGGCGGCTACTATTGCGGCTTGCAATTCCGCCCGAGAGACTTGCGCGCTTGCGACTGCGACACGCGCGCTACGCTTTCCACCCAGTTCCAATGGTACGGCTACACCGACCGTAGTCTCGGCGCTTCGAAGTCCCCGATAGGGCCCTGAGCCGACCACATTCTCGACCTGACTCTGAAAAGTCGGGTTGGGACGCAGACCCGCAACGGAACGTCCGGCCTGCGCGGCCTCGACCCCCGCTGCAGCTGCTACGTTGGAAGGCGCGACGCCGCCCGCCTCCATCACAGCCTGATCCAACGTGAATGCCGACGAGGGCTGTGCGGATGCTAGCGTCGCCAATGAAGGCTCCGCTGTCGGCGCAGGCGCTTGTTGCGCCTGTCCTTGCGCCTGTGCAATCGATGCACAGGACGCCGCAGCCAGTGCGGCCGCGATCATCTTTTTCATTACGTGGTAATCCTGACAAATTGCGTCAAACCAGCATGCGCTGGCCGGCGAAAATGTCAGGCGGAGGGCGGCCTTAGTGCAGGGTCAACCGCATGCGATGCGATTCCTGCGTCTGAGCTGGGGAAAGGGCGTACGTCTGCGGCACGCAAAGTAGCCGCCAGCTCACCCGAAGCCGGGACATTCATCGACGACCCGTGGCAACTGCCGTGATGGTGCGGAACAGCGTTGTCCGAATCACCTTGCGATTGATCGGCATCGCCATCGATATGTACGATACCGCTGCACTCGAATGTGACTGATTCCGGCCTTTCTTGCGCGTGCACGGTCGCCGTCACCACCAAGGATGACGCGAGCATTACCAACACGAGGGACCAGAACCTCTTCAACATAACTGCTTTGTGTAGTCAAAACACAGCGCCAAGTCATCGTAAAACTTCAAGCGGCACCGTTGTGCCCCGAGACACGCGGAATCTCCGCTGCCAAAGCCTCCAAGCCGAGCGCATAACGATTACCGGTATTGTGAGTCTACCGAGATATCGAGTTAGGCGGCCCCGACCGCCCAACCACTGCGGCTGCGATCAGAATATTGACCTTTGGGGCCCCGCTTTTGCGAGTTCGGCGGTCGGCATCAATAGCCCGCCCATGCCATGTTGCTGGTGGGTAAGGTATCGAAAGCACAGCGGGCCTGGGAGTGGCGATTGTCGACAATTGGATTGCTTAGTGGGCGGGCAATCTCTCAGGCACATGCGAATGATCGTCGCTGACAACCAGTGCCCTGCCAATTTATGGTCCTGCAGCTCCTAGCCGGTGAGTGTGCAGGAGCTAGCCTTCATCGATCTGTGGCGGCGACTTTGCAATGACAGGTCGTACAAATTCATCTATGGAGATGAATATGGTTCGTTGGGGCTTCCTGATGCTTTGCACGATTGTTGCGTCGCTGACAGCGACTGCGGCGGTGCACGCAGGTGAGTTTTCCAGTTCCTTTACAACCAGCGCGACAACGATCGAATGCTCTGGATATGTCCATAGCGATGGGGATCAGGATCAGTCGCAAGGGGACGCCGATGGGTCTCTGCCCCATCATCATGGTGGCTGCCATGGCGTGGCGTCGCTCGTTTCGGCCCGATCAATTGTTCCAATCCTATTCGACCTTCGGAGCGCCCCCGCTGTATTTGTCGATTCGACGGCCGTTGGTCGCCTGGGCCTGATCTTAGACCCCCTATCGCCTGATTGATGCTCAAACGACCGTGCGCTGCCTAGAGCAGACGCACAACTTGATGCCTATCAATCGGAATTTTCATGCATGAACAAGGTCATCGCGGCCTTTCTGGCTGCCACGTCGCGTCGCCGCGGCGCGGGCCTAGGACACCATTGCGGTGGGCCAAGCCCTGGACGTGGCATTCACACCGCACGTTGCGGTTTCAAACGCTGGCTGGATCGCGCACGCACCGTGTCCAGGCCAAGCGTCTTCGCGGGATAGTCATTCCTCCCAGGGAATATCGCTCCTCGATGAAGAACATCGCATCAAAGGCTATGCCGCTGGACGCGCTCAATTATTTAAGGCCATAGGCTTTTTCGACGCCTCTTTGGGTGACGTCGATGGACGTAGCGCCCCATGTTGATGGATAGACCGGGTAAGCGCCCCGCAAGATCGGATCGTATGATCTTGCGTTTGGCAAAATCGGGTTCCCATTTTTCTTTCGCATCCCGCGGCGCCCCTGTCCAAGCGCGGAAAACTTGATCTGGCTGCCGCGATCTTCTATCCGCTCGCCCCATGTCACCGTCTGGGTAGAACCGGTTGCTGCAAGAGCTGCATCGAGCGCCTCAAGAATGGCGCGCCGCTGCTTACCATCAAAGACTTCGGCATCGATGCGCCGCCACCCACCATCGTATCGGTATAATTTTGTTCCCGTAGTAGGCATGAGCCAGAGTTTCGAGGCGTCAGCACTCGCCGGAAGCGTTGCGCGACCTGAACCGCGCCGGGTTTGCCGGAGGCTATTTGGTTTGGGTCATGCGGCCATAGGCCGTTGTTCGATCATGGCATAGTATTGCTCCTCTGCTTCTGCGGGCGGGATGTTGCCGATGGGTTCGAGCAACCGGCGGTGATTGAACCAGTCGACCCATTCGAGCGTCGCGTATTCGACGGTCTCGAACGATCGCCACGGTCCCCGCCGGTGGATCACCTCGGCCTTGTAAAGGCCATTGATCGTCTCGGCCAAAGCGTTGTCATAGCTGTCGCCGACACTGCCGACCGAGGGCTCGATGCCCGCTTCGGCGAGGCGTTCGGTGTACTTGATCGAGACGTACTGGCTACCGCGATCGGAGTGATGGATGAGACCGCCGCTGTGCGTCGGTCGGCGATCGTGGAGGGCCTGCTCGAGTGCATCAAGGACGAAGCCGGCATGGGCCGTGCGGCTTGCTCGCCAACCCACGATCCGCCGTGCGAACGTATCGATGACGAACGCGACGTACACGAACCCCGCCCAGGTCGCGACATAGGTGAAGTCCGAGACCCAGAGCATATCGGGCGCTGGCGCGCGGAACTGCCGGTTGACGTGATCACTCGGGCACGGTGCCGAGCGGTCGCCGATCGTCGTGCGCACCGGCTTGCCACGGATGACGCCCGCCAAGCCCATCGCCCGCATGAGCCGTGCGACCGTGCAGCGCGCGACGTCGAACCCCTCGCGCTGCAGCTGCCGCCAGACCTTGCGCACACCGTAGACGCGGTAGTTGGCTTCGAACACGCGCCGCACCTCGATCCGAAGTGCAAGGTCGCGGCGCGCCCGCGCCGACAGGCGCAATGGATCACGGCGCTTCGCCTCGTGTGCATGGTAGGTTGACGGGGCGATCGGCAGGACCTTGCAGATCGGCTCGACCCCATGAATGGCACGCTGATCGTCGATGAACGCGATCATCGCTTGAACGGGCGGTCGAGCTCCGCCTGAGCAAAATACGCCGATGCTTTGCGCAGGATCTCGTTGGCCTGGCGCAGCTCGCGGTTCTCGCGCTCCAGTGCCTTCAGCTGGGCCGCGACCTCGGTCGGCACGCCGACGCGTCGGCCGCTATCGACCTCGGCCTTCTTGACCCACTCGTGCAGCGTCTGCGCCGCACAGCCGATCTTGGCTGCGATCGACATCACCGCCGCCCATCGCGATGCGTGGTCGCGCTCGTGATCGAGCACCATCCGCACCGCGCGCTCGCGGACTTCCGGCGCATATTTGTTCGTCGTCTTGCTCGTCATGGCTCCACCTTCTCAGGAGTTGGAGCGTCCGACAAACCCGGGGCGGTTCAACCTGCTTTTCAGACTGCGGCCAATCATCCCCCAGAGATGACCGCAACTTGCGCAACGACGCGAAGCTTTTCGTCTCCGAGCGCTACGTTAAAGCAGCTTCTTTTAGTAACCTTTAGCGATTTTCAAAAGACAGGATTTTTATGAAACTTGGCGCCCGCTTGCGGTCGATCGCACTCTTCAAGCAACTCGGCCCTGGCCTCGTCACAGGCGCAGCGGACGACGACCCTAGCGGAATCGCGACTTACTCCCAAGCCGGTGCGCAGTTTGGCTTTGGGCTGCTTTGGACCATGGTACTAGCCTATCCGCTCATGTGTTCCGTTCAGCTTGTTAGCGCACATATCGGCCGGGTGACCGGCTGCGGACTCGCCAAGAATATGGGTGACATATTACCAAGGTGGTTGGTGACGGGTTTGGTCTCACTCCTGTTTATCGCCAACACAATCAATATCGGTGCCGACATCGCAGCAATGGGTGCCGCAGCCGAAATGGTTGTGGGTTGGGGCTCGCATATTTTCACGATCCTGTTTGCCCTCGTGTCCCTCACTCTGCAACTCTTTGTCCCCTACCGTCGATATTCCAGTCTGTTGAAGTGGCTCACACTGGTCCTCTTGGCCTATGTAGCAGTATTGTTCATGGTAAAGCTTGACTGGTCTCTCATAGGCCTTGGCTTGATCATGCCCTCCGTCAGCAGCAAGGAAGCCGTCGTCACGATCGTCGCGATCTTCGGCACGACGATCAGTCCATATCTTTTTTTCTGGCAAAGCGCGCAGGAAGTGGAAGAGGTCACCCAAGATGATGATGCTGAGCCGCTCGTCGAAGCCCCCTGGCAGGCCAGGCGGGAGTTTCGCCGCATGCGGCTCGACACTTTTTCTGGCATGGCAATTTCCAATTTGGTGGCCCTGGCGATCATGATTGCGACCGCGGCGACCCTTCACGCGTCAGGTCAAACATCGATCGGAACCGCAGCCGACGCGGCGAAAGCGCTTGAGCCTGTTGCTGGCAGATTTGCCTTCCTGCTGTTCGCCCTTGGCATCATCGGCACCGGCTTGCTCGCGGTGCCGGTCCTGGCGGGTTCGGCAGCATATGCCATAGGTGAAAGCCGCGGATGGAAGTGCGGCCTCGAACATAAACCTTGGGAAGCGGTCGGATTTTACGTCGTTATAGGGCTAGCCACGCTACTCGGAATTGGCATCGACTGGTCAGAGCTGGATCCCTTGAAGGCACTCTTTTGGAGTGCCGTTATCAATGGAATTACGGCAGTACCGATAATGATCGCTATGATGATCGTCGTATCAAAGCACTCCGCCATGGGTAAGTTTACCGCCCGCCCACAGTTGCTGTTCGTAGCCATCCGGTGAGGGCCGCGGCGGACGTGTGTCAGGCGGCGATGTCAGCGCGGTGGGTTTGCCAATTCCAGGGCAGCAGGTCATCGAGCCGACTGGCGGGATGGCTGGCGATGCGGGCGAGGACATCGGCAAGCCAGGCCTGAGGATCGACGTCGTTAAGGCGTGCGGTCTGGATCAACGTGTAGATCACCGCTGCACGCTCGCCGCCTCGATCGGACCCGCAGAACAGCCAGGCCTTGCGGCCAAGCGGCACGCAGCGAAGTCCGCGTTCGGCGGCGTTGTTGGTGAGGCACACGCGCCCGTCTTCAAGGAACCGGGTGAACGCGTCCCAGCGCCGCAGCATGTAGTTGATGGCCTTGGCGAGGTCGTGATTACGCGACAGCTTGGCGAGCTGGGTAGTGAGCCAGGCGTGCAGCTCGGTCACCAGCGGTGCGCTTAGTTCGCGCCGCATAGCGAGGCGTTCGCCGGCGTGCTTGCCGTTGATGGCGCGCTCGACATCGAACAAGGCGTCGATCCGCTGCACGGCTTCGAGCGCGATCGGATAGATCATGCCGGCGCGCTCGCCGCGGCTCTTCCTGCGCGCCGCGCCCTCGACGTCGGCCAGCTCGAAGAACTTGCGCCTCGCGTGAGCAAAGCAGCCAGCCTCGAGCACGGGTGCCGGCATGCGGGTAGGTGCATAGAGCTCGATGTAGCCGCCATAGGCATCGTCCTGCAGGATACCTGACCAGGATGCCAGATGCGCGCGGGGATGCTCGCCGCGGCGATCGCGCGAGTAGTGAAACAGCGCCGCTGGCGGATCGGCGCCGGCGAATGGCCGATCGTCGCGGACATAGACCCACAGCCTGGCCGTATCGGTCTTGCCCTTGGCCATGACCGGCACAGTGGTATCGTCGCCGTGCAATCGCTCGGCGGCCAGGACATGGGCCTCGATGCGGCGGTAGAGCGGCATCAGCGCAAAGGCGGCGGCGCCGACCTGATCGGCGAGCGTCGAAGTGCTGAGCGGCACGCCCTCGCGGGCAAAGCGGTCAGCCTGGCGGTTGAGAGGCTGGTGCTGTCCGTACTTATCGAACAGGAGCATGGCCAGGAAGCTGGGACCTGCCCATCCGCGCGGTACGACATGGAACGGCGCTGGCGGCTGCGTAATCAGCTCGCAGTCCCGGCAGGCGACCTTCTCGCGCACGGTCTGGATGACCTTCCAGGAGCGCGGAATCACCTCGAGCGTCTCTGTGACGTCTTCGCCGAGCTTGGACAGGCGGCTGCTGCCGCAGGCCGGGCAAGCGCAAGGCGCAGGGATCACCACCCGCTCGCGCGGCAGGTGCTCGGGGAACGGCTTACGGGAAGGCTTCTTGCGCTCGAACGGGGTGACGCTCGCGCTCCTTTGAGCGGCGGCCTCGGCGGCGAGATCGTCCTGGGCGGCGTCACCTTCGAGATCTTCGAGGCTCAGCTCCATCTGCTCGAGCAAACGGCGAGTACGCTCGGCGCTGAGCCCGTACTGCTCGCGGCGCAGCTTGGCGATCTGCAACTTGAGGTGGGCGATCATCGCCTCGGTGGCGCTTGCGCGGGCATGGGCGTTGGCGAGCTTGGCCTCGGCCTCATCAGCTCGTCCGATCGCGGTCGCCAGCAGCGCCTTGAGCGCTTCGACATCGTCCGGAACGGGCGAAACCGCAGCTTCCATGAGCACGATGGAATCACAAAATACCGCCCGGATGAAGCACAAAATGCGCCGCTGACGAAGAAAGTGCGCGGTCTACCCCGCGCTTTGCGGGCGCCAGGAATACTGCGGGTTACGCCAGTCGATCCCGTCGAGCAGACAGGCCAGCTGCGAGGCCGTCAGCGACACCATGCCGTCCTTCGCCGACGGCCAGACGAAGCGCCCCTTCTCAAGCCGCTTGGCGTAGAGCGACATGCCGATCCCGTCATGCCAGATGAGCTTTACCAGCGAACCTGCCCGCCCGCGGAACACGAACAGATCGCCGCCGTGGGGATCGCGGCTGAGGCCTTGCTGGACCAGCAGCGCCAAGCCTTGCATCCCCTTTCTCATATCCGTGTGACCCATCGCGATCCACACGCGTGCACCTGCAGGGATCACCGCAGCGCTCTCAAGGCGGCGGCGACCAGCGCCGGCGATGCCGAGGGGAAGATGCTGACCCGGTTGCCGCGCGCCAGGTCGACGACGATCGCGGGGTTGAGGCTGGGCCGAGCTGAGCCGGGCTCCGGAGCCATCATCGCCTCGGCAAACTGCGGCGCCGATCGCTCGGTCATCGTCGGCTCGGTGCTAGCCGCACGCAGCTTGCGTCGCCACGTGTAGACCAATGACGTCGAAACATCGTGCCGCTGGGCAACCCTCGCCACACAAGCGCCGGGCGAAAACGCCTCGCTCAAGATCCGCAGCCGCTCATCGTCGCTCCAGCGCCTGCGCCGCTCAGGCCCCGAAAATACCGTCACCTGACCCATCAACCGCTCCTAAGCGCGCTCTTGAGCACGAGCTTAAGACCGGTTCCTCACCTCATCGACAAGGCGGGTCACGCCGGATGGATACTGCTGTTCTTGGGGTGGCTTGCGACATGCGTGATGGCAGCAGCCGCAATTGCCATGCTCGTCGTGCGATGATTGTCAACGCTGGAAACGACGCCAGACCATGCAACTTTAAATTCGGTCAGCCGGCTACTACGTCGCCCCCCAAGATCCTGCTTCTGTTCCCAGCGGGCTCTTAAAGAGGAGGGGAGCGACACCGGCCTGTCGAGGAGCATTAAACATGAAAGCGTCGGCGAGAGATCTAGAGCAATACCCCACGCGGCTAGCTCCGGCTATCGTCGGCCACCCCTCCCTCTGACTGGGTGGTGGTGCCTCAAGCGAGACAGCAAGCTCTCTCGCCGGGAAAAGGTTTCGAACATCTCGTCGGGTCCTTCGGGATCGAGCAGCTTGGTATCAGCTAGCCACCGCTCTACGGGAGCGAGGGCGGGTAGCTCGTACTCGCGCAGCGACCTTGCCCACGTCTGTAACGCAGAAATAGTGGCGATGAGCGACCCGGTTTCGGCAAGTTTCGCCTGCACGATCGCGCAATCGCTGTGAAGATGTTCTGCAAGGAGGGAATTCCGGATGCCCGCGATCACCATGCGCTCGGCCTCCGGATGGTCGCTATTCGTAGCGTCGATCGTCACATCGCATTCAGAGTCGAGACGGAGCGAACGGTTGTTGAAATTCGATGATCCCACGCGCAAAATTTCATCGTCGATCACTGTAACTTTCGCATGAACGTAGATTGGCTCACCCCCGCCGGTGACGGGATGATACATCCGGAACCGGCCATAGGTGTCACACTCACGTAGTGCCGCAATCAGACGAGCGCGGGCTGAGTCCATGGCGATCGGCTCCAGCCACCCGTTAGCGGTGGCAGGATTGATCATGACGATTTCCGGGCCATCGGGCTCGTGCAACCGCTGCGCGATCGCTTCCGCGATGAAACGCGAGGCGAAATACTGACTTTCCGCATAGATCCACCGCCGCGCTCGCTTGATCAATGCAACATAGAGCGCCTCGATCTCATAGATTGGTTCGCGATCGGCCATTTTCGGCAACGTCCGCGATATACCCACAGACACGTTCGTGAAATCGGCAGACAGACCGTCCGGCCAGCAATCGCCGCCGCCGCCCACAGGTTCAAGCGCACGGCCACCGGCAGCCTGCCACCGTGCCCGGCACATGTCCCCCAGCGCGATCGCCACGGGCCCTTCAAGCGCCGTCGTCGCATCATGCCAGGGACCGTAGGGCCGGCCGCTCGGTTCGACGCGCCGAGGCTCGTCGTCGACGTGTTCGCGCGTATCCCAGCGGTCTTCCGTCATGTCGATGCCGCCGCAAAACGCCACAGCGTCGTCGATCACCACCACTTTTTGATGATGCGACCCGGCGAAGGGATGATGTCCATCAAGCTTGAGGTGGATTTGCGGGTCGCGGATCCAGCGAAGGATTGTGAGCAGAGTGCGACCGTGAAAGAGTGTCTTGAGAGCGCCAGTATCCCAGCGCAAGATATGAACGTGAAGGCCAGGCTTCTGCTTCACCAGCCAGCTTATGAACGCCCCCACGGTCGGCGGACCGCCATCTTGTCCGCCGTGTGCGAAATTGATGCGCGCGTCAAAATCCCAGCCGACAAGCAAGATGCGCCTTTCGGCTTTCAGCATCGCCGAACGTAGGGCTGTGAAATAACCGTCCGCATCGACGATTACGGTGGCGCGTGTCGCCCGTTCCACCCGCCAATATAAATCCGCGGCCGCAGGAACTTCATCGTGAACTTTCATTTTACGCCGCCATGCTCGTTGGCTCGCATAAGCGCAAGCACCACTCTGTTAAGCGCGCGCGTCATGGCTTGCGGTGCCATCGCGCGACCCGCCAGCCGTAGCCGATTACCACCAGCACGGTGATAGCGGTGGAGACCGGCCCGACATAACGCTCCACCTGCGTATATTGTTGTCCCAGCGCATATCCGGCAACCGTCAGCGCGGCCGTCCAGGCGACTGTTCCAGCTGCAGACCAGGCTGCAAAACGAGGCAGCGGCATCTTAAGCATTCCTGCCGGAACCGACACGACTGATCTAACCGTCGGAATGAGTCGCCCGAGACACACAAAAGCTGCGCCGTGTCGGTCTAACCAGTCCCTCGAACGCTCGACCTCCGACCAATCGAGTGCCAGCCATCGCCCATGGCGCTCGAGCAGCCGACGAAACCGGTGAACGCCGAGCGATCGCGCGATCGCGCGGCGAAATACCAGCAAAGGTTCCCCGCCATCGCGCCCGCAGAACCCGCAGCGACTGCGCCCGCCAGCGACAGCGATCCGCGCGCTGCGCGGAGCCCGGCAAGCGGCATGATCACCTCGGATGGGAGGGGCGGAAAAACCGTCTCGGCAAACATCAGGATGGCAATGCCGACATAGCCGAGTTGGTCAATCAGTTGTTGAATCCACTCCCCCACATCGGCTCCATCTGGCGCTTAACGTATGTCCGCGACGGCGGGTTGGAACCATGTGCCGCCACTGGCGGCAAAAAACCACCCACGCTCTAATTGCGCAGCGCCGTCGCATTTTGCCGCTGTAAGTTGCATGACCAGACTGTTCAGCGCTTGCGGCGGCGAAATGGCCAGCTCTGCCGTTTCGGCGAGCCGGCCACACGGCCCCCGCAGCGCCGAGGTGCACCGCGCTTGATTGCGCGGCAAGGATGCCTATTCGTCCGTGAACAAATTAACACCCGATCGAGGCGCCCGGCCCAACACTTTCAGACAACAAGCCTAGTAGCGATCATCGCGGCGGTGCTCACGGCGCTCCTGTCGTTCGTGACGCCATTCGTTGCGATATCCCCGATCGTTGCGATATTCTTGATTGTTGTGCCGATAAGCCTGTCGGCGCTCGTTGCGATATGTCTGACGATAGTTGCTGTCATAATCATACGCCCCGTTATAACCGTAACCGCCTGAGTTGCCGTAGCCACGTTGCGCACCATGGTCCTGGCCACCGCGATATCCATCCCGAGACTGGGCCATCGCCGCCGGGGCGGTAAAGGTCAGGAGCGCTGCGGCTGCGATCAAATACTTCCTCATGATCTATCCTTCAGTTTATGACGGAGCGTCATGGATATGTATTGAGCCCGTTGGGATGAATACTTCCGGAATAGTGGCTGCAGCAATCGTTCACTTAAGGCTCTTATTGATAGTGGGCTAGTGGCTCGCGATGGTGGTGACGCGGCATCGGCGGGTAATTGCCGATGCGACCCCTTTCTTGAATAAGCAACGGCGGCCAATCTTGGAACCCTGGTGACCATTTTCGTAATTGGCAGGCTCCTCGCTGGCCCGGCGTTGTATGAAACGGAAAGAACTGAGATGATCGACTTAGCGGCCGCCGCGTCCGTGGCGGTCGCTGCTATCACCACCGGCGCGCGGTAGCGCCGGCATCGGGCGGACGTTGTCGGGTCTGATGAGTTGACCGCGGCGCTGCGGCATGTTCGCAGACTGCTGGGCTGCAGGCGCGCGGTATGTGGGTGGCGAATTGCTCACAGGATAGCCGCGATAATCCCCCCCGCCATAGCCGTGCCCGCCATCCCAGCTAACGCCGCCATGTCCTCCGCTCCAATTGACACCTGCTCCGTGAGATTGCGTCTGCGCGACGCTCGGAGATGCAAGCGCCGCCGCGAAAGCTGACATCGACAACATCTGCGCTATTTTCATGGTCATATTGTCCTTAATCCGCTGGCCGATCGACCCATGGCTGCAATTTGTGTCAATGATGCCGCTCTTCCCGCCGTCTGTCATGATGGTCACGGCGATAGCCTCGATTACCGTCGTAGTAGCCGCGTTGCTGGTAGCTGATGCGCCGATCATAAAAATAAGGGTCATCATAGTAGGCGGACCGGGGGGCATAGCGGTAGCCACCGTAGTCGCCACCATAGCCACCGTAATATCCAGCTCCGTGACCAACGTTGATGCCAACCCCGCCATGCCCGCCCCGATGGTGGCCGCCGCCATGCCGGTCCCGCGCCAAGGCGGGAGACGCAGTCAATGTCGCGAGGGCGGCACTAGCGAGAACGAGAAGGATCTTTCGCTGCATCTCTTCTCTCCTTAGCGCTTCGAACCAGCCACTCTTGCCGATCTCCGTAGCCACGCAGCACTGAACTCATCGTGAACCACAAAGCCTGAAATTGTCTGTCAAGCCAGTTCGTCGTGAAGGCATGCCAAGTAAAAGGTGGCCGACCGCAGGACGAGCGCCTCGCCGACAGATGGCGCACTCTTCTCGGTGAAGCGATAGAACAGGCGCAACAATATAAATGACGATGCAAGATGCTGCGGACTTTGGGTGGGACAGTGGGGAGGATGTCGTCGATCGCCTTGCGGGGCGATTGCACGACCATGCAGGACGAACCTCGCTATGCCTACGCCCATTAACGGGTGCCCTGCATACCCCGAGTGCCGTCGTCGCGATCAGAGTTACGCTTCAACCTGCGAACGGAGCCGCCCGAACGAGGCGCCTTCAGCGGTCGCGGTCGCGGTCGCAGCGACGGAAGGGGAAGCGACGTGCGTGGTCAAGGTGTCGGACGTCGGCCCGGTCGTGGACGATCCTACTATCCATTTTGTGGCACCTATTCCGGGCAACCTTATTTTGGCTCCATCTGGTTGGAATCGGCGTAGGCGGTCACGGTGGCGGGCATGGTTCCTTCGGTGGTCACCGCTCCGGTCCTCATCGCTAGAGGCGGATCGGTATTTGACCAAAAATGCAACCGCCAGGCTGCGCCATTCGGGTTAGGTTCATTGCGAGACGCGCATCATGCTCTGGTCAATGGCCGTCGCGGTGTCCTGTTGTCAGTCGCAAGCCGCATCCGAACGAGCGAGGAATTCAGCATGTCCGATATCGTCCCAGCATCTGCATCCACGGCCCGCGCGCAGGGGATGCTCTGCCCGGTATGCAGAGTTGATCTCCTGCTTTCCGATCGACAGGGGATCGAGATCGATTATTGTCCGCAGTGCCGGGGCGTCTGGCTCGATCGTGGCGAACTCGACAAGATCATCGAACGGAACGCCGCTTTCGAGGCCGATGCACCGCCGCAGTCTATCGGCGGCGGCGCACCTGGGCCCGGCTACGGCCAGTCAGCCCCGTGGGGTGGAGGTCATGGCGAGGATCGTTACAGTGGCGGGCACGGAGGGGGCCATGGCGGAGGTCACGGCGGAGGCCACGGCAGCGGCCATCAGCGAGGCGGCTTTCTGGGCGGTCTGTTCCGATAACACCAGCATCCGCTCGTGACACGTTGCCGCTCGGGTCTGATCAGGTGGCCGGAGACTGATCAGACCGGCATGTTCATTATATCCTTGTAGGCAGAAAGAAGCTTGTTTCTGACCTGCAAGGTCGCTTCGAAACTGATTGATGCGCGCTGCTGCATGAGCACTACCGACGCGATGTCGGTTGTTTCACCGCGTTCATAGGCCTCAGTCGCGACATCTTCCTGCTCCTGGAGGGTGTTGACCTGCTGGAGGGCATTTTGAAAAGTTGTCGCGAAGGATGCCGAACCGGCAGCGACACCGTCAACGCGGGCTGTATCGGTCGTTTGGCCAGTGTTCGCAACGGGGCGGGTGGCGGCATCCCGCAAGGCAGCATTTCGCTGCAGCACTGCGTTGCGAATAGCCATGACATCTGCAGCACCGACGCTCGTCACTATGGCTTCCTTCAGGACATCAGTGGGGCCGGGAAATCTGTCGCACTGGAATGAACCGCAAAGACTATAAGAACGCCCCCGCAGTCCTTGGTTACGCCGGATGCGTTACGATCTCGTTAACCATCATGATCGGGCCAAGGGTCCCGCACATCGAAACGCGCCGAGTAAACGGGATCCTCGTCTGGTGGTGATACCACTGATCGAGCACGCATTCATAAAAAGAAGAACCGACCTTCCAGTGGCGTGCGCAATGGCAATGACATTGGCTACGCCTGCCTGGCGGAATCTCGACGCTACCGCTGCCCTAAAAAGCGAATTACTGTCGGCCATTGAAACGTCACGTCATTGCCCTGACCAGCGCGTCGATCGAAACGGTCGCGAAGCGCGTATAGTTGTCGGCGACGCCGTAGGGCAGGAGTAGCGACCGACCGCGCACCAATCCGCCGCAGCTATAGACGACGTTGGGAACATAGCCATCGCGGTCGTCCACGCTAGGCTCGATGAGCGGACTGGCGAGGCGCCCAAGAACCTTCGAAGGGTCATTGCGGTCGAGTAGCGCCGCGCCGATGCTATAGTTGCGGACCTCCCCGACCCCGTGGGTGAGTAGCAGCCACCCTTCATCGATCTCGATGGGCGAGCCGCAATTGCCGAGCTGGATAAATTCCCACGACTCGGCCGGCTCGAGAATCTTTCTGCCGCCGACCCAGTGGAACCGGTCGTTTGAAGCAAACAGCCAGAGGTTCTCGCTGTCCTGTCGTCCGATTGCCATGTAACGCCCTCCGATCTGACGCGGGAACAGCGCCATACCTTTACCGTCAGCGAGGTCGCCGGTGACCGGGCGCATCGCAAAGCGATGGAAGTCGTCGGTTTCGAGCATCTCCTGCCGCACGCCGCGCAGGCCCAGCGCGGTATAGGTGCCGGCATAGGTGTACGTGCCGTCGGCGCGCTCCACGCGGGTTAGCCGCAGGTCCTCGATCCCGCCGCTCTGGCTTTCGACGAAGGGGAACAGGACGGTCTGCGACACATCGTGGCTGGCCGAGCAATCGAGCGAGAAGGGATCGCCGTCCTTCCAGTCGTCCGGCAGGATCAACTCCGGCGGAACCGAGACCGCACTGGGCGTATCGAGCATCACCGATCCATCCGCCGCCCAGATGCCCGTGCGGAACGTCACCGACGAGAGGTGGCCCTCACCTATCCCGCGCAGCGACAAGATAAAGCGTAAGGCGCCCGCGGGCGTCGCACCCTGGTCGGGGTGGGCGACCACGCTGGGGTTGAACAACGCGGCCGATTCATAGGAATACTCCGCACTGAAATAAGCTCCGATGAGCAAGCGCTGGTCGCGCCTGAGCGCAGCCTGGCCGGGTACGAGGTCCGCGACCGCTTCGAAACGGCGAAGCAACGTCGCCTCAACATCCGGATAACGCGCATCGAGCGAGAGGCGGACCCGCGCGAGGTCCCGATCGAGCTTCGCGGCGTCGAGGAAGAGTACGCGCGCAATGATGCGCGCGCCGCGCGACCGGCCAGCTATGGCGTAACGCGGGGGATCGGAGGGTAAGAACGGACGAGTCACCGTCCGCGCCGGATCGGGACGCAATAGGATCGGCAGGTGGGACACGGGAACGGTAGTCATCTGAACACTTATGCTCCCGTAACCCCATATGTTGGCTCGTGAAGGATGGGCATGATTGTGCCAAGCGCCGTCGTGCTCGCGTCCCTGCAAGCGGGTGGACGTCTCGAGCTCTTGAACGGCTCTACTGCGCAGTGAGGCGTCAGCGTGTCGCTTGATCCTGGATGCTGCCTGAGCCCTACGGCGTTCCAGAAGCCGGGATATCCTCGACGCTCTCCCGGCCATCGTCGTCGGCGGGGGCGAGCTGCTCCGGCGTCTCGTCTGAACCGCTAGGAAGCGAGTCGGGGTGGGGGTCGGGCGGCGCGCTTGCCATTGAGTTTCTCCTCTAGCCTAGCTTCTCAAACTTGTGATTTTCCAGATTAGTTCCGGTACTGCAAAGAGAATAAGGGGGTTGCTGGCTGGCGCGGCCGCATCAATCGGCAGCCGCGGCGGCACGGCGACGGTTCAGGAAGAAGCCGCCGAGCACCGCGATCAACATCAGAAGCTGGGCGGCCATCGATTGCAAGGTCGGGAAGATACCGAGCATGGAAACGCGGATCCCGCCTCCAAGCGGCGCAATGTCGATGATGCCGGCTTCCTGTAGCGCCGACACGCCCTTGCCGGCAAGGACGATGGTGAGGATTGCCATAAGCCAAGAACTGTAGGAAAAGAATTTCGCGATCGGCAGGTCGCGGCTGTAGCGCAGCATGGCCCAGGCGATGAGGCCGAGCAGAACGACAGCCGAGCCGGCGCCCGCCAACATCGTGCCGCCATTGCCCTGGGTCCAGAGCGCGGCGTAGAACAGGATCGTCTCGAACACCTCGCGATAGACGACGATGAAGGCCAGGCCGAACAGGAACCAGGCCGACTGCTTCGACAATGCGTGCGACATCTTCTGGCGGATGTAGCGTTGCCATTGGTCCGCCTGCGCCTTGCCGTGCATCCATATCCCCACGGAGAGCAGGACGACAGCCGCGAACAGCGACCCGAACCCTTCGGTAAGCTCCCGGCTCGCGCCGCTGATCCCGATCGCATAGGTCGCGATTCCCCATGTGATCGCGCCGACTATGAGCGCCCCGATCCAGCCGCCATGGACATAGGGCAGCACTTCAGGCCGCTCGGCCTTGCGCAGGAAAGCGATCATCGCGACGACGATCAGCAGGGCTTCGAGCCCCTCGCGCAGCAGAATGGTGAAGGCGCCCAGGAAGGTCGATGCGCTGCTCGCTGCGTCCGGGGACAATGCCGCGTCGGCATCGTCGAACAGGCCGTCGAGCACCTGGACGCGCTTGGCAACCTCGTCGGCGGGGCGACCTTGCTGGAGCGATGCCCGAAATTCGCCCATGGCGCTTTCGATGTGCCCCATGAGCGTTGCGTCGCGCGCGGTCAGCATCGGCTCGAGTGGCTCGAAGCCATCGAGATAGGCGGAGAGCGCGAGTTCCTTGGCGGCGTGGCGGTCGCCACCACGATAGGCCGCAAGGCTCTGTGCCAGCTTTGCGCGCGCGATGGTCAGCGAACCGGGTGCCTGCCGGATCACCGCGTCCGGGTGACGGCGCAGATAGGCGATCACCGCGTCTGCCTTGTCTGGTCCGATCGTCTTCGCAAGCACCTCGGGTGTCAGCCCCGCTAATGTCGTCAGGTCGGGGATCCTGTTCCGCAAGTCCGGATCGGACTTCCACAGCCGCTCGCCCTGGCTTGCAAGAGCATCGGGAAAGGCGAAGCGACCGGCATAGAAGGCCAACGCCCAGCGATCGTCGCTCGGCAAGGTCGCAAAGCTTTGCATCGCCGTCCCGTCGATGCCCTGGTCGATGACCTGGTAGAGCGCGAACGGGCTGCGCTGCCGCGCACGCACTACCTCGCTAAAAGCGATCGGCGGCGTCTTGAGCTTTGCAGCATCGGGGCCATGCCCATCCCCGGTCATGCCGTGGCAGCTCGCGCAATTCTGCGCGAACAAGGTAGCGCCGCGGGCCAGATCGGGCGCCTTGCTCGGCGCGAGGGGCACAGGGTACGCCTTGAGCAGATCGGCGGCGAGGCCATGGGCGATGCGGGCGACCTCCTCGGGCGTTCCTTTCGCGGCGATGACGCCCTGAAGTCGAGCTGCACCCGCGATCAGCTGCTTGCGCGCCGGCGTGGGCGACAGCGTCGAAAGGCGGGTCGATACCGAAGCCGCGAATTCGGTCATCTCGGCATATTCGGAAGGACTCTTCACCCGTCCGCCGCTGACAGCACCGCCATAATCGACCGCTATATAGTCGAGCAGCCGCCATGCCGTCTGCACGTCGGTCGTTTGCGCATCGGCAGCGACGCTTGTGGCAAGGGCAAGCAAGACGGCACCGAGAACCGCCAACACGCGCCACAGCGCAACCGTCCGCCGACGAATCGATAAAAGGTGAAGGCTGCCAGAAAGCGTGAACATACGTCGCGTCTACACCCTCTAGCTGCTAGAGGGTCAAGCAGTTTTGCGACTTATTTGCATTAGCTGCTGATAATTGCGAACGGTGACATCATCGACCGCCCTGCTCAGCCGAACGCAGTGCAATCCGGCGCCAATGTCTCGATGATGCGGCACTCGGAAATGGTGCCATGCCCGCACTGGACAATGACGTTGCTCAATTCGGACCTCAGCGTGTTCAGATCGCGAAGCTTTCGGTCGATTTCGGCGAGATGCTCCCGCGCGATCGCGTCCACCGCCTTGCAAGAAATATCCTTCTGGTCGGCAAGCTTGAGCAACTCCTGAACCTGGTCGATCGAGAAACCCAGCGCGCGAGCCCTGCGAATGAAACTGAGCCGTGCGAGATGTTGGGCGGTGTAGGCGCGATAGTTGTTCTTTGTTCGGGCGGGCGCCGCCAACAAGCCGATGCTCTCATAATAGCGGATCGTCTCCACCTTGGTGTCGGTGGCTTTGGCCAGACTCCCGATGCTGAGCGGCTCGGTGGACATATCGTTTGACCCTCTAGTGACTTCAGACTGTATAGAGGGTGTCATGTCGAAAAGTCGAGGTGACGCTATGTTCGATCAAATCGGGACGAGCCCCATAGCGATAGAGCGCCGATGGCGCTTCAAGGTGCAGGGGCTAGACTGTCAGAACGAGGTTCGGTTGCTCAGGGAAGCGCTGCTCCCACTCGGTGGAGATGAGCGGTTTTTGTCGTTCCAGCCGAAGCTTGGCCTGCTCGACGTCGACGTCGCGTCCGGCCTCACAGTCGAAGCCGTGATCGCGGCCGTATCGACCACCGGGATGACCGCTGAGCTAGACGGTCAGAGCGGTATCTCAAAAGATGCCGCGGGAGCCGATGGTTGCAGAAGCTGCTCGGGTGAACCGGCGCCCGTTGCCCAGGCCCTGCCGGACCGTCCGGACGGCGTCATTTTCGCAATCCATGGCATGGACTGCGGTGACGAAGTCGCGGTGCTCAAGCGCGAACTCGGTCCGATCGTCGGGCCGGAAAAACTGTCGTTCGATCTGATCAACGGTCGCATGTCGATCGCGAGCGATGCCGATCTCTCTCTTCACGCCGACATCCTAAGGGCAGTCGAACGCACGGGGATGCGCGCCGAACTGTGGAATGAAGGCGAGCGCAGTGTCGGTGCGCCAGAGGAACAGCGGCGGCGCCGTGTTCAGGCCGGGCTGACCATCGCAAGCGGCGCTTTGGTCCTGATCGGTTTTGCGATTCACGCGCGCGCGAACGGCTTCGCTGCGGTACTGCACGAGAGCCTGGCGCGCGAGGCGCACCCCCCGCTTCTGGCGATGCTCGCTTATTCCTTGGCGATTCTGTCGGCCGTTCGATACGTCGCGCCCAAGGCGATCCTCGCGGCGCGGCGACTCCGGCCGGACATGAACCTGCTCATGCTGGTCGCGGTGGCGGGCGCCCTCGGCATCGGCCAATGGTTCGAAGCGGCGACTGTCGCATTTTTCTTCGCCCTTGCGCTGGCGCTTGAGGCATGGAGCCTGGGACGTGCCCGCCGTGCCGTCGCCGCCCTTTTGGAAATCGCGCCGGATTCGGCCCGGATACGGGATGCGGCCGGCGTCGAGAGGGACGTGCCCGTTGCCGACGTTGCGGTCGGAACGCACGTGATCGTTCCGCCGGGCGGAAAGATACCGCTCGATGGCCAGGTGGTTGCGGGGACCAGCGCGGTCAATCAGGCACCAATCACGGGTGAAAGCGTACCCGTCACGGTCATGCAGGACGCAACCGTCTATGCCGGGACCATCAATGGCATGGGCGCGCTCGAAATCGTAACCACCCGGCCAGCCTCCGACACGACCCTCGCGCGTATCGTGCGGATGGTCGGCGAGGCGCAGAGCAAACGGGCTCCGACCGAACAATGGGTGGAACGCTTCGCGCGGATATACACGCCGGTCGTGATGGCGCTTTCCCTGGCGGTATTCCTCGTGCCGCCTCTTCTGCTGGGAGGCGGTTGGGCCGCCTGGTTCTATCAAGCGCTCGTGTTGCTCGTCATCGCCTGCCCCTGTGCGCTGGTCATCTCGACCCCTGTCAGCATAGTCGCCGGATTGACGGGCGCGGCCCGGCGGGGCGTGCTGATCAAGGGAGGTGTCCACCTGGAAACGCCTGCCCGCCTCACAGCGATTGCGATGGACAAGACCGGCACGCTCACGCTTGGGCGCCCCGAGGTAATCGAGCTTGTCCCGCTTGGCGGTCGGGGCGAGATCGAGCTGCTGGCGCTCGCGGCTGCCATCGAAGCGCGAAGCGAGCATCCGATTGCCCACGCGATCCTTGATGCCGCAGCAGTGCGCGGCGTCGATATCGTCCCTGCAACGGCGGTGACGGCCTTGCCCGGGCAAGGAGTCGTTGGCGCGATCGGTGGTCGCGAGATCTGGGTCGGCTCCCCTGGCTATCTCGGCGAGAGGCTGGGGGGTGCAGGCGATGATGAGCTTGCCGCCCAGTTGCGTCGAATCGCTGCGGCCGGACTGACCGGGATCGTTGTCGGCGAGGGCCAGTCGGTCATCGGATTAATTTCAATTGGTGATGCAGTGCGTCCTGAGGCCAGGCAAATCGTCGCGCAACTGCATGAACTTGGCATCGCACAGGTCGTGATGCTGACGGGAGACAGCCGCGCGCCCGCTCAGGCCATCGCGCATGAAACCGGTGTGGATGAAGTTTACGCCGAGCTGCTTCCCGAACAGAAGGTCGAGGCGATAGAAAGACTGGTGGCGCAGCATGGCCTTGTCGCGATGGTCGGTGACGGCGTCAACGACGCGCCGGCGATGGCGCGGGCCAGCCTCGGCATCGCGATGGGCGCGATTGGGAGCGATGCGGCGATCGAGACGGCGGATATCGCACTGATGCAGGATGATCTCTCCCAGCTACCGTGGCTTATTCGGCACTCCCGTGCGACGCTCACCATCGTCCGGCAGAACATCGGCTTCTCGCTTGCGGTCAAGCTCGTCTTCGGGGGGCTGACGCTGCTCGGAATGGCGTCGCTTTGGGGCGCGATAGCAGCAGATGTCGGAGCATCGCTCCTGGTCGTGCTCAACGGGCTGCGTCTTATCAATCGCGACCAGCGGGCGCGATAGCTCGGTTTCCGAGCGTCACGAAGCCACGATCTTCGCTCTTCGATCCCGCAAAAGGACCACATTGATATGGCCGGACAATGTACCGCGAGCATCGACACGGGCTTTGTGACATTGGGCTATGCCAAGGTCGCCCTCTTGGGCGTGGTGCAGGGCATTACCGAACTTCTGCCGATTTCGTCGACGGCCCATATGCGCGTCGTACCTGCCGTGCTGGGGTGGCGAGATCCGGGTTCGGCCTTTTCGGCCGCAATGCAGCTCGCGGCGCTCGCCGCCGTTATCAGCTATTTCTGGCAGGACGTTCGCCGTCTTGCCGTCGAGTCTGTGTCGGCGATCAGCCGCCGCGAATTCGGCGATCCCGATCTGCGTCTTGCGACCTGGATCGTGCTGGCGACGATCCCTATCGCGCTGGCGGGCGTGCTCCTTTCGAGCAGCCTCAATACCTGCAACTCGCCCCTTCGCGCATTGCCGGTGATCGGCTGGGCGTGTATCGTAATGGCGGTGCTGATGGCGCTCACTGAAATCCTGGCACGCCACCGCCGCAGCGTCGAGAACGCATCACTGGTGGACGCGCTGCTCGTCGGCCTGGCCCAGGTCGGAGCCCTCATCCCAGGCGTCTCACGCTCCGGATCGACTCTCACCGCTGCGCTCGCACTCGGATTTAAGCGTGAAGAAGCTGCGCGCTTTTCATTCCTGTTGGGCATCCCGGCTATCGCTCTCGCCGGATTGAAGGAATTGTGGGAGCTGCACAAAGTCCACCTCGACATGCACGGCTGGTCCATTCTGGCGGTCGGCCTTGTCGTCGCATCCATTTCGGCATTCGCGGCGATCTGGGCCCTAATGCGCGTCCTCGAGCGCTTCTCCGCCTGGCCTTTCGTCATCTATCGCGGAGTGCTTGGCGTTCTTCTGGTCATCGCGACCACCAACGCCTGGCTAGTCTGAGGCGTCAGCCTCCCAGCACATCGGGAAATGGGCATGGCAATGCCTCATCGACGCATCGCGATGCCTATGACTATGAGCTGCGCCCAATCTGGTATCCGGCGAATGGTCGTGCAGCTCAGTCAGATGTAGCCACAGTCCGATAGATACCAGGATTTCGGCGACGGTGAGAGGCGCCGTGACAGGTTCGCCGATCTTGCAGAAACATCGATCAAATCGTGCCCAATTGGGCGGTAGCAGACAATGTCGTGATCAACGGGCATCCGACCTGATCGCCGGCGTCGCAGGCACGAACGGTGTCGGCAAGCACGCGCTCCATACGCCTCAAGTCGGTAATCCGCGCGCGCACTTGCCGGAGGTGCGAAGCCGCGATTTCGCGGGCGTCGCCGCATGCCATATCTTCGGCGGTGGCGATTCCGAGCAGCGCCCGAATTTCGTCTAGCGTAAAGCCCAGCTCGCGCGCGCGCCGGACGAAATGGACCCGCGCAACATCCGCGAGGCCAAAGCTGCGGTACCGGCCCCGGCGGGCCGGCATAGGCAGCAGTCCGATACGCTCATAATAGCGGATCGTCTCAATGTTGCAGCGCGTGCGCCGCGACAGCTCCCCAATCGCGATGGTTTCCATGGCCGCCCCTCGCCTTTCGAAATTGGGGGTTGAGTCTGTAGTTCCTACAGATGGTAGAGTTCCAGCCAATTGATCGCAAGGAGTCGCCGATGATGTCCAAACCATATGTCCTGGGCCGCTTTTCGAGCGTGCGTGGGGCGCTGTTTCTCGCCTTCGGCGCAATAGCGTCGGCATTCGGCGTAGCCTCCTGCTGCGCCTTGCCGATCTTGCTGACCACCGTTGGCGTCAGTGTGGGGTGGCTGGGCGGGATCGCCGTTGCCGCAGCTCCCTATCGGACGCTTCTCCTCGGCTTGAGCGCACTTTGCCTTGTCGGTGGTGCGATCATGCTCTGGCGGCAACAGCGCGTGGCGATGACCTGTGGGCCCAACGGCGCCTGCACGCCGGCTGCCTTGCGTGTTGTGGTGTTCGTCGGCTTGACGGTCGGCGCGATCCTGCTCTGGCTTGGATATTCCTATGTCTGAGCGAGCGCCCCTTCTCGAATCGACTATCACTTGCCCGCAATGCGGCTCGGTGAAGGCGGAAACGATGCCGACGAACGCCTGCCAATATTTCTACGATTGCACCGGCTGCGGTGCCTTGTTGCGCCCGAAGGCAGGAGATTGCTGCGTGTTCTGCTCCTATGGAACGGTAGCGTGCCCACCAATTCAACTTTCGGGTCCAGACGCGTCTTGCTGCGCCTGACTGATCTCCATGGGGTCAGGCTGTTCTTCAAGACATCTCCCCCAGGCGGACATACTCAATGGCCGCCTCGGGCAAATAGTGCCTATTGCGGCCGCACGGCAGTGACCTCGGCGGCCACGCCTTGGGTCTGGACGTCGAACCCGATCCGCTCGCCCACCCGCAGGCCGCGAAACAGCGTCGGCGGATTAGCCTTGAACGCCATGGTCATTGTGGGCCAGCCCACCGCCGGAATCGGTCCGTGCTGGATCGTGTGCTTGTTCGCCTTGGTATCGATCGCGGTGATGACACCGACACCCTGCCCCGTCTTGTCGGCAGGCGCCCTTTGTCCATGCCCCCATACCGGACATGCCTTTCACATCTCCGCTCATGGATTAGGCGTGGGCCGGACCGGCGGCCAAAATGGCGGCGGTAAACAGTGCGATGCGTAGCGCTCTTATCATGACCTCCTTTTGCTGAGAGGCTGGGGTAGTTTCAAAAGATGGACGTAGCGGCCTGCGCAGCAGCAGCGGGTAAGCGGCCGCCAAAACGAACATTGACACCGGCGAGGCTGCCAGCATGCCACCGACAGAGTACGGCGATCCGGCTCATCACCTCCAAACCCGCGCCTAAACCGAGAAGTATCCGCAGCTTCCCTTTGCTTTCCTGCCGGACCGCTCAGTAGTAATCGGCAAGCTTTAGAATCCGCGTAGTTCCGTCCGCGACCTTAAGCGTTACCCGGCTTCCTGCGGGGCCGTAGCGCCATTGCCAAAGCAATCCCCGCGTATAGGAGTCGTCGATAGGACGACCGTCCACGGCTACGACGTGCTCACCGACAGCCCACCCCGCCCGATCCGCAGGGCTGCCGGATGCCACATGCACCACAGTCAGGTCAGTAGTGGAGGCGGCGAGGCCGAGGCCGCTTCGATCCTTCAGCATCGGCAGGCGCGCCCGAGGAGGGGCGGAACGCAACCACAACTGCCCTTGAGACACGTCCAGGACGATATCGAATTGTCCGAGCAACGGCATCCCCACATTCCCTACGTGCTCACCGAGGTCCACCGATCAAGGGCGAGCGCCGGAACTAAGGCGCTCGAGAGCGCGCCCAGGCTCACCGTGTCGGCAACGAAGGCCTTGACGATTTGCACTCCCTCGACCCCGCCAAGGGCGGCGGTGGAGACGGTCTTGCCGACGAGAACGGAGTGCGCCTCGATATAGGCGGAGGATAGCATCAACGCCGACGAACTGCCGAAATCGAGCATCAGCGGCACCGGGTCCAGTCCGGCGATGGATGCGAGCACAAACAATTCCTGTTTGGCACCGTGCCCGAGCGGGAGCGCAGTCCATTCCGGCCCCGGCACAAAGCTGGCCGGCCTTTCAAATGCGAACCGTCGCGTCGCAAAATCGAGCGCCACGCAGCCGCCAGCCAGCACGTCTGCCCCGAGCAGCATATCGATTGGCCGACCAAAGGCAGCCGAGATCGCCCCCAAGTCTGCGATCACCGCGAATGGGAGGACGGGAGCATAAGCGCCCAACATCACCGCGACATTGCGGACCAGATCGACCGGAGCCTTGCCGCTCAGGCCGTTGATCCGTCGCGGCTCCAGGTTCGTCAAGCCAAGCTTGGCCGCGAGCGGTTTGCTGATAATTGACGCGCCGCTTCCGCTGTCGAGCACCGCGTCGATTGCTACGCCGGACACCTTGGCAGGCACAATCAGCGTGTCCCCGGTTGCAACTTCTATCGGGTGCCAGACCGGAGGCGTGGCGAAGCCGCCCCAAGACTGACCCCGATCGGTCCTCGCCGCCCATAGCGGAAGCGGAATACTGGTTACGACAAGCCCGGCGGCCAGACATTTGAGTGCCGTTCGCCGGTTAGTGTGACAGGGCGTCACCTTTTCAGCCCAGCTTTCCACCAAATTTGTCGGAGGGGACTCCTTCACGCCGCCACAACCGTTCTCGGAGGCTCCTGGACAGTCTTCCCTTTCGCTAATAACCGGAACATTAGCGCCGAGATCGCCGGAAGAACCAGCAGCGTCAGCGCTGTCGACGTGATGAGCCCCCCAATTACCACGGTTGCAAGCGGTCGTTGCACCTCCGCTCCGGTTCCGGTGGCAAGCGCCATCGGGATGAAGCCGAGGCTCGCGACCAGGGCCGTCATCAGAACCGGCCGTACTCGTTCCATCGCGCCACCAATGATCGCGCCGTCGATCCCTTCGCCGTCATCAAGCCGCTTGCGGATCGCGCTCATCATGACAAGGCCGTTGAGAACCGCCACGCCCGAAAGCGCGATGAACCCGACCGACGCCGTGATGGAGAAGGGTATCCCGCGCAGGGCCAGAGCAAACACACCTCCGGCCAGCGCCATGGGAACGGCCGTAAACACGACCAGCGCCGGCCAGGCACCGCCCAGTGCCATGTAGAGCAGCGCGAAGATCAGGACGAAGCAAAGCGGCACGACGATCGCCAACCGCTCGGAAGCGGACTGAAGGCTCTCGAACTGGCCGCCCCATTCGGTGAAGGTGCCGGCGGGCAGCTTCACATCGGCGATCTTCGCCTGGGCTTCGGCGACGAATCCGCCAAGATCGCGGCCTCGCACATTGGCCTGGATGACGACCATCCGCTTACCGTTCTCCCGGCTGATCTGGTTGAGCCCCTCGGTGTAGGTGAAACGCGCGACTTCGCTGAGCGGGATGGAACGCGCGTTCCCGGCACCGTTGGATGGTAGCATGACCGGGATCGAGCCCAGGGTGTCGATATCGTCGCGCTGTGCGTCGGGCAGACGCACCACGACAGCGAAGCGCCGATCGCCTTCGAACAACAAGCCCGCTTCGCGTCCACCCAGGGCGGCCGCGACCGTACTGGCGACCTCCTCGACCGACAGGCCGTAACGGCCCGCCGCCTGGCGATCGACCTTGATGTCGAAGGTCGGCGCACCAGATGTCTGTTCCGCCTGCACGTCCGCCGCGCCTGGAATGGTCCGCAGCGCTGTCGCGATTCTGCCTCCCGCCTCGCTCATCGCGTCCAGGTCGTCGCCATAGAGCTTCACCGCGACGTCAGAGCGGACGCCCGCGATCAGCTCGTTGAACCGCATCTGGATCGGTTGCTGGATTTCGGTGCGGTTGCCGATCAGCGGCTTCATCCGTTCCTCGATCCGCCGAAGGATGTCCTCCTTGGATTTGACCTCGGCGGGCCACTCCTTTTCAGGCTTTGGGATGACATAGGTATCGGACGCATTAGGCGGCATCGGATCGGTACCCAGATCGGCATTGCCGTTCTTGGAAAAGACCAATGCCACCTCGGGTAACGTCTTGAGTGCATTTTCGATCTGGAGCTGCATCGCGGTCGACTGGTCGATCGAGGCGGACGGAATACGGAAGTTGGTGACCGTGATGTCCTTCTCGTCGAGCTGCGGCATGAACTCCTGACCAAGCGTGCCGAACAGCAGCACCGCCGCCGCAAACACGCCTACGCCGCCCAGGATGAACGGCATTGGCCGCGCCACGGCGCGGGTGAGCGCTGGCTGATATTTCTCCTTGAACCAGCGGATCGATCTGACCTCGGTCTCGCTGACCTTGCCGGTCACCAGCAACGCGACCATCGCCGGCACGAACGTGATCGACAGGATGAACGCGCTGGCCAGCGCCAGCATCAGCGTGATCGCCATCGGTGCGAACGTCTTGCCCTCCACGCCCTGGAAGGTGAGCAAAGGTATGAACACGAGGAAGATGATGGCCTGGCCATAGACGGTTGGCCGGACCATCTCCTGCGCGGCGTGAGTGGTTTCAGCGAGACGTTCGGTCCGTGTCAGCAGCCTGCCTTCGCGGTGCTGCCGCTCGGCGAGGCGCCGGAGCGCGTTTTCGACGATGATGACCGCGCCGTCGACGATCAGGCCGAAATCCAGCGCGCCGAGACTCATCAGATTGCCCGAAACACCAAGCTCATTCATGCCCGCAGCGGTCATCAGCATCGTGATCGGAATCACGGCTGCGGTGATGAGCGCCGCGCGGATGTTGCCGAGCAGCAGGAACAGCACGACGATGACGAGCAGTGCGCCTTCGACCAGATTCTTCTCGACCGTGGCGATGGTCGCATTGACCAGCTTGGAGCGGTTATAGGCTTGGCTTGCGACAACGTCCGGCGGCAACGTCTTGTTGATTTCGACCAGCTTGTCGGCGACGCGATTGGCGACGATGCGGCTGTTCTCGCCAGTGAGCATCAGGATAGTCGAGATGACTGCTTCTGACCCGCCGACGCTGCCAGATCCGGTCCGCACCGCGCCCCCGATGACGACCTGGCCGACGTCCTTCACGCGCACCGGGACGCCGGCACGCGTGGCGATCACCGCCTCTTCTATGTCGGCGACCGAGCGCAGCCGCGCGTCGGCGCGAACGAGAAAGGATTCGCCGGCACGGCGGACATAGTTGGAGCCCGCCGACAGGTTCGACCGTTCGAGCGCGTCGGCGAGGTCAGTGACCGAGACGCCATAGGATGCAAGCGCGGTCAGATTCGGCTCGACGACATACTGCTTCACATAGCCGCCGTTGGAATCGACACCGGCAACACCCTGCACGGTCCGCATCTGCGGCCTGATGATCCAATCCTGGACCGTTCGCAGATAAGCGGCCTTGGCAACCACCGTGGTCAGTTTCTCGCCCTCGGGCGTCAGATAGGAACCATCGGACTGCCAGCCGGGCTGACCGTCGACCACCTTAACGCCCTTGCCGTCGGGATGTTCGAACGCGACGCTGAACATGAAGATCTCGCCCAGACCCGTCGTGAGCGGCGCGAGTTGGGGTTGAACGCCAGCAGGCAGGCTGTCCTTGGCCTGAGCGACCCGTTCGGTCACCTGCTGCCGAGCAAAATAGATGTCGGTGCTGTCCTTGAAGACCGCGGTGACCTGGCTGAACCCGTTACGCGTGAGCGAGCGGGTCGTCTGCAGACCGGGAATACCGGCAAGCGCTGTCTCGACGGGAAAGGTGACCTGCTTCTCCATGTCGACCGGTCCGAGGGTCGGCACGAAGCTGTTGATCTGGACCTGGCGGTTGGTGACGTCCGGGACCGCGTCGATCGGCAGCAGGGTGATCTGCCAGGCACCGAACAGGACGACGAGGAAGGTGATGAACACAACGGCCCATCGCGCTCTGACCGAGAGCCCTAATATGCGCGCGATCATTCCGCCGACTCCTTGCCAAGCTCGGCCTTGAGAAGGAAGGCATTGGTGGTGGCGATCACCGTGTTTGCAGGGAGGCCCGAGGCAATCTCGACCATGCCCCCGCTGCGCGTTCCAACCCGCACGGTCTGCGCCTTGAACCCCTGGCGGGTTCGCACGAACACCACCGAGCGATCCCCTAGCGTCTGGACCGCATCCTGCGGCACATTCACGCCCGAGGCCACATCGCCGCCGCTGGCGAAGATACGCGCCTGGACAAGCTGGCCGGGTGCGATCAGGCCGCCGCCGCCGCTTGGCGTCACGACCACCGTCGCTTGCCGCGTCTGCGGATCGACCACGCCAGTCGCCGAGCGGACCCGGCCTTCCACCTTCTGGCCATTATTGGTCGTCAGTTCGGCCCTGTCACCCGCCTTCACACGCAATGCGTCCGCTGCCGGCATGCTCGCCTCGATCTGAAGGCGGCGCGGATCGGCGACACGGAACAACTCGGTCTCGGCCTGCACAAACGCGCCGAGATTGACGGGTGCGGACGTTATACGGCCGGAGATCGAACTGACCACCGCAACCGACCTGCCATCGCGCGAGACCTTTGCCGCGCTGGCGGCAGCGCTCGCTTGCCGGGCTTCGGCCTGCGCGACCGCCAGATTGGCTTCAGCGGTCTCATAGTCTGCCCGGGGCGACACCCCTTGATTGAGCAGTATTCGCTCGCGCGCCAGTTGTCGGCTTGCAAGCGTAACCCTTGCGGCAGCCGTACTGCGATCGGCGGCGATCGCCGACGCATCGCGGCTCTCGACAAGGGCGATCGTTTCGCCCGCGCTGACCGGATCACCGATCCGCTTGAAGATCCGGGTAACGGTGCCCGCTGCCCGGGCAGTGAGCACTGCTTCGGCATCTGGCGTTGCCTCAACGGTGGCACTGGCGAGGATGATGCCGGCGACGCCACCGGCTGCCGCTTGTGCAAGGCCAATCCCCGAGGTCTTGATACCATCCTGGTTGATCACGACCGTGTCGGTTGGAGCGGTGGAGGCGGCCGCCTCCGTCTCGGCTGTCGGTGCGGATGGGCCAGCCATTCTGGCGACACCGAAACCGGCAAGGGCGGCGAGGACGAGACCGATCGCGGCCCCGGCATAAAGCATGTTGCGTTCGGGGTTCATTGGATCTCATCTCCGGAAAGGGTGCGGCCCTGGAGGCGGGCGAGCTGCGCGCGCGCCTCGAAACTGGCGACTCTGGCATCGAGCACGATGCCGCGTGCCGCGCCAAGGCCTTGGCGGGCGTTCAACAATTCGACGAGCGGGGATTTGCCAGCCTCATAGGCAATGCGAGCGAGACGATAGGTTTCTTCGGCGGTGCGTTGCGACGCCTCCGCAGCAGCAACCCGCGACTGTGCGGCCGCAATCTGCGCCCCGGCCGCGCGGGCTTCGGCAATCGCATCGTTACGCGCCATGGCCAATCTGGCGGCGGCGGCCTGTGCCTCTGCTTGCGAGGCAGCAATATTGCCACGGTTGCGATCGAAGATGTTGAGCGGGATCGAGACGCCTGCCGTCAGTGCGGTCGCATTCTCATAATCGAGACGCCGCACGCCGACGATTGCCGTCACATCGGGGATTGCCCGCTTCTGTTCGGCGGTCAGGCGGCGCTCGGCAGCCTCTCGCTCTGCCTGCGCGGCAAGAAAGGACGAACTCGTCATCGGATCGACTGGGCCATAAGTCGGTGCCGCGACCGGCACGGCCAGGAGCGATTCCGATAAGCCGGTGAAGGTCTCTTCGACGCCGGCGAGTGCGGAGAGACGGGCATAGGCCGCAATGCGATCCGCTTTCGCCCCTTCAAGATCGGCGGTCACGGCGTTCAGCGCGGCTTCTGCTTGCAGGGCGCGCAGCCGCGCTTCCTTGCCGGCATCGACCAGCACGCGAGCGGCGCGCAGGATATTCTGCGCTTGCTCGACCTCGCCTTCGGCCAGCATTATCCGCTGGTCTGAAACGTCCGCCGCTGCATAAGCGCGCGCAAGATCATAAGCGTAGCGGATCTTCGCATCACGATCGCGGGCGCGGGACGCGGCGACGCCGGCCTCTCCGGCTGCGATCCTCGCCGAACGCTTGCCGCCGATTTCCAGCGGCTGGCTATATTGCAGTGTCGTCTCGGCGCGGTCGACCCCGCGATAGGGAGACGATCCCGCGACATTCTCGGTGAGAATGCCAATGGTCGGATTGGGTCGGGCGCGGGCCTGGCGTGCAAGACCTTCGGACCGGCGGACCTCGGCTTCGCTTTCGATGCGCCGGGGCGCCTCGGCGGTCTGGCGTAGCAGTGTAGCGAACGGCGGCGCCACTTGCGCCTGTGCGGGTGCGCACAGCGCCGCGACGCAGGTCGCGACCATCATGCCGGACACCACGCAACGCGGCAGCCGGCCTATAAAGGCTCTCATATTCTTATCCCCAAAAAAGGCTGCAATGACGGCACGCGCTACGCGCGTGAATTCAGCCTCGCGGGGGACGCAGAATTGACGAAGGTGCGATAGAGCGCGCCGCTTCGGCAGGGTCGCGCGCCCAGATTGCGGTGACAGGCTTCAAGAGCGCAACAATCACAGCCTGCGCAGGCACGTCGATTGTCTGGAGCACCGCATGAGCCGCCAGATGCATCAGGTCGGGCGTGTCCGGCTGCTCGGCCGGGGCGTGATCATGATGATCCCGATCGACGCTGATGACATGCGCGGCATCATGAATGTGCGGAATAGCGTCATGCCAGGTGGCAAGCGCCAGCATCCCGAACAGCGCCAGAATCGCCGAGAGCGCAAAAAGGCGCATGCGGGCACAGGCCCGCACCGAAGCGCGCAATCTGACCGACGATGCCGTCATGTCGTTACGGGTATCGCGAACACGGCCGGTCCACAAGCACGTCGCATGGTGCCGATCATGGCGGGCCAGACGAAAATCATTGGCGGGGCCAGCGCTGATGAAGTTCGTCGATGACGAACGCATGCTCCCGCGCCTTGCCGTGATCGCCGCGCAGATGGGGATGATCGGGCGCGAGATCCGCATGGTCATGGTTCACCGTATCTGGGTCGGCGCTGGGCCAGAGCCACAAAGCGGCCAGGGTTCCGACGGCCGCAATCGCCGCCATTGCCGCAAAGGCCGCCGTCTGCCCGATACTGGCGCCCAACAGACCCACCAGGGGATAGCAGATCAGCCAGGCGCAATGGCTGAGCGCGAATTGTGCGGCGAACAATGCCGGGCGGTCGTCGGCATTGGCCGACCGTCGAAGCAATCGGCCCGATGGCGTCACGCTCATCGAATAGGCGATACCGAGTATGAACCATCCGATCAGGACCATTCGCCAATAACCGGGCGCTGCCCCAAAGCTTGCCGTGAGCACCGCCAGAAGGGCGAGACCGATCGCCATTGCTGCCGCAGCACCAATCATGATCGTACGATCGGCGATCCGATCGAGGATGCGTGGCAGGGTCAGCGCGGCCAGGATCGAGCCTCCGCCAAAAGCGGCGAGCGTGAAGGCAACATCGCGCTGCGTGAGGCCAAGATTGCCACGCACGATTACCACCGTGTTGACGATGACCATCGAGCTGGCCGCGGCTGAAGCAAGGGTCAACGCCAGCAGCCCCCGCAGGCGCGGGGTCTTCAGATAGATGCGCGTACCCCGCGTGGTCTTGGCGTAGATGCCCCCAGTTCTTGGTTCTGATTTCGCCGCGCACGGCAGGACCGTCGTCACGACGAGCAGCGCCGAGCACAGAAACCCGATCGCCGTTCCCGAAAATAGCCAGTGGAAGTTGATGACGGTCAGCAGCCCGGCAGCGAGGATCGGGCTGGTCAGGCTTTCCATGTCATAGGCGAGCCGCGACAGCGACAGCGCGCGGGTATAGTCGCGCTCCTCGGGCAGGATATCGGGGATGGTTGCCTGGAAGGTCGGCGTGAACGCCGCGGAGGCCGATTGCAGCACGAAGATCAGGACATAGACCTGCCAGACCTGGCTCACGAACGGCAGGCAGATCGCCACCACCATCCGCACGAGATCCATGCTGACGAGAAACGCGCGACGTGGCAGGCGGTCGGCAAAGGCGCCAACGACCGGCGCGACACCGATATAGGCAACCATCTTGATCGCGAGCGCAGTGCCGAGCACCGCGCCAGCGCTGCCGCCGGCGATGTCATAGGCAAGCAGGCCGAGCGCAACTGTTGCGAGCCCCGTGCCGATGAGCGCGATGACCTGAGCCATGAACAGATGGCGATAGGTGCGGTTTGCCAAGACAGAGAGCACGTGACGCTGATCCAGTTCGCGTGGAATGTATCCCCCAGGGGGGATATCGACCATGCTTGAGCTATCCTCCTGGGGAGGATATGTAAAGCCTTGCTGCGCGTCGCACGGAGTTTGCGGATGACCGAACACAGGCACGAAAGTCACCCCGCGATCGTTAAGCGGCTCAACCGAGCGGGCGGTCATCTGCGGAGCATCGTCGAAATGATCGAAGCCGGGCGGTCGTGTGTCGATGTTGCCCAGCAGCTCCATGCCGTCGAAAAGGCGGTCGCCAGCGCGAAGAGAGCGCTGATCAACGACCATATCGATCACTGCCTCGCCCATGCCGAAGTAAGCGATGGTGTCGGATCGGCGGTCGAGGAGTTCCGGACGATTTCGAAATATCTTTAGCTTTGTCGCGCGATCGTCAGAATCTGACGAACGTCAATATTTTGTCCGGGCGGGTTGGGTAGAGGCAGATTTCGACAGGGTGATCGGCCAAAAACTCCTGTCCTCAACGGCGCTGCGCCGTCGCCCGGCCATGAATTTCAGCAAGTTTGCCATGTTCGAGGTCAGCGATACCAGATCCGTGCCCAATGCGAACAAGGCTCCGACCATCAAATTATGGGCGAGCCAAAACGGTGCACCGATGAGGAACAGGCCTTTCATCCGCGTGGTTGAGGTCTGCAGTCGTGCGAGACTGCCCAATGAACTGCCGGCAAATGCCAAGGCCGACGCTATGCCGTGCCACGTCACGACCGAGAGGCAGGCCAACAGAATAAGAGACGCTCCATAAAGTCTCGTAACCACATAGCGATCGCGCACTGACGCGGAAATGACGAGCTGTGAGCATGAAATGAGGCAGGCTATCGCAGCGGTGGGCGAGCCCAGCATCAGGAAATAGAGCGCGAATGCGGCAGCACCCGCGCTCTGGATCTTGACCACCGTTCGATAGTCACTGAAAAATGGCCAACTCACGACGCACAACAACGCCACGCAGCCGAGGGTTGTGGCAATCACAACCGCCACCGCGCAGTTTTCGTGAACTTGATCCGCTTTTCGCGCTCGGCTTTCTTTTTTCTCATAGCTGAAGCGTAAAGGAACGAGGTTAATTACGCTTAAAGGTGGCCCTCATAAAATCGGCCATTCAAGGCTTCTTTTGGATTGCCGTCACCTCACCGGCACTGCCAACAAGCGTAAGGTCGAAATCGACCTTGTCGCCGACCTTCGCCGCATCGGTGATTGTCGGCGCTGCCTTGAACGCCATCGTCATCGCCGGCCATTTGGCTTCCGGAATCGGTCCGTGATCGAGCGTGATCGTGCCTGCGGCCTTGCCGATCGCGGTGACCGTGCCATGCCCCTTGGCCTTGATCGGCGAAGTGGCCGCTGGCGCCATCGCCATATTGCTCATGTCGCCACTCATGGCGGCGGCGGGCGCCGCCTGGCTCGTCTCCGCCGCAACCGGCGTCTCCGCCTGCTTGCCGCAGGCAGCGGTCAGGGCGGCGAGGCCGAGGGCGATGGTCAGTCGTGCATAGGTCATGATCTTGTCCTTCATGATGAAACGGGTTGGTGGAGGGGCGTAGTCTTTCGTCGCCTGAGCAACAGATAGGCGGCAGGCAGTACGAACATGGACAGCAGCGGCGCGGTCAGCATGCCGCCGATCATCGGCGCGGCGATCCGGCTCATTACCTCGGAGCCGGCGCCCGATCCCAGCAAGATCGGCAGCAGGCCGGCGAGGATGACCGCGACCGTCATTGCCTTGGGGCGGACGCGCAACAGCGCACCTTCGCGCACCGCCGCTTCGACCTGATCGGCATCAGGATCGTCACCGCGCCCCTCCAGGGCATTTTTCAGGTAGATCAGCATCACCACGCCGAACTCGGCGGAGACACCGGCCAGCGCGATGAACCCGACGCCGGTCGCGACCGACTGGTTGAAGCCGAGCAGATAGAGGATCCAGATCCCGCCCGTGAGCGCGAAGGGCAAAGTCCCCATGATCAATGCCGCTTCATCGAACCGGCCGAAGATCATATAGAGCAACACGAAGATGATCAGCAGCGTTGCCGGCACGACCAGCTTCAATTTGGCGACGGCGCGCTGGAGATATTCGAACTGGCCGGAATAAGCGATGCTGACGCCGGGAGAGAGCTTCACCTGTTTCGCGACCGCACGCTGGAGGTCACCGACCACCGAGGCAAGATCACGGCCGCGGACATCAACATAGACCCATGTAGAAGGCCGGGCATTCTCGGTCTTGAGCATCGGCGGCCCTTCGGCGATCGAGACTTGGGCCACATTGCCGAGGGTGATCTGCTGACCCGATGGGGTCAGGACCGGCAGTGTCCGCAGGCCTTCGAGGCTATCGCGCAGCTCACGCGGATAGCGCACGCTGATCGGGTAGCGCGCGAGGCCCTCGACCGTCTCCCCGATGGTCTCGCCGCCGATCGCGCCCGAGACGATCGCTTGGACGTCGCTTATGTTTAGCCCGAACCGCGCCGCCGCGGCCCGGTCGATATCGACATCGACATAGCGCCCGCCGGTCAGCCGTTCGGCGAGTGCCGAACTGACCCCCGGCACGGTCTTCGCTACCGTCTCGACATCATGAGCAATGCGGTCGAGCTGGGCGAGATCGGCACCCGATACCTTGACCCCGATCGGGCTCTTGATGCCGGTCGCCAGCATGTCGATCCGGTTGCGGATCGGCGGCACCCAGACATTGGCAAGGCCGGGAAGCTTCACCGTGCGATCAAGTTCGTCGACCAATTTTTCGGGCGTCATGCCCGGTCGCCATTGATCGTGCGGCTTGAACTGGATCGTGGTCTCGAACATTTCGAGCGGGGCCGGGTCGGTGGCGGTCTCGGCGCGGCCGGCCTTGCCGAACACACTCTCGACCTCGGGCACAGTCTTGATCAGCCGATCGGTCTGCTGGAGCAACTGCGAGGCCTTGGCCGCCGAGAGGCCCGGCAGCGCCGAGGGCATATAGAGCAGGTCGCCTTCGTCCATGTTCGGCATGAACTCACCGCCAAGGCGCGTAAGCGGCCATGCCGTGGTCGCAAAGGCGAGCGCCGCGATCAGCAGCACCGTCTTCGGTCGCTGCATCGTCCAGTCAAGCGCGGGCCGGTAGATGTTGGTCAACCAGCGATTGACCGGGTTGAACTGCTCAGGCGGGATTTTCCCCCGGATCAGCAAACCCATCAGCACCGGCACCAATGTCACCGACAGGATCGCCGCCGACGCCATCGCGTAGGTCTTGGTGAAAGCGAGAGGTGCGAACAGCCGCCCTTCCTGTCCTTCGAGCGTAAACACCGGGATGAAGGAGAGCGTGATGATCAACAGACTGAAGAACAGAGCCGGGCCAACCTCTGCGGCAGCCTCGGTGATGACGATCCACCGCATCTCGCCCTCGAGATGCTTGTTCGGGTGATCCTGTTCCCAGTGCTCGATCTTCTTGTGCGCGTTCTCGATCATGACCACGGCTGCATCGACCATCGCGCCGATCGCGATGGCGATGCCGCCCAGTGACATGATGTTGGCATTCACCCCCTGAAACCGCATCACGGCAAATGCTGCCAGCACCCCCAAGGGCAGGGTAAGGATCGCGACCAGCGCCGATCTGACGTGCCAAAGGAACAGGCCGCAGACGATAGCGACGACGATGAACTCCTCGACCAGCTTGTGGGTGAGGTTCTCCACCGCGCGATCGATCAGCTGCGAACGATCATAGACCGTCACCACCTCGACACCGGGTGGCAGGCTTTTCTTCAGTTCGGTGAGCTTGTCTTTCACCGCCGCGATCGTCTCACGGGCATTCTTGCCCGAGCGCAGGATGACGACGCCGCCGGCGACTTCGCCCTCGCCGTTCAATTCGGCGATGCCGCGCCGCATCTCTGGGCCGATCTGGATTGTGGCGACATCGCCCAATCGTACAGGCACGCCGCCGGCCGCGGTCTTCAGCGGGATCGCGCGGAAATCGTCGAGCGTCTTCAGATAACCCGAGGCGCGGACCATATATTCGGCCTCGGCCATCTCCAGCACCGAGCCGCCCGATTCCTGATTGGCTTGGCTGATCGCCTGAACGGCTTGCTGATGGGTGACGCCATAGGCAGCGAGTTTCACCGGATCGAGCAGCACCTGATACTGCTTCACCATCCCGCCGATGCTTGCGACCTCGGCGACGCCGGTCCCGGTCTTCAACTCATAGCGCAGGAACCAGTCCTGCAATCCACGAAGCTGCGACAGATCGTGGCGACCGGTCCGGTCGACCAGCGCATATTCATAGACCCAACCGACGCCGGTCGCATCGGGACCAAGCGCGCTGCGGGCGCTGGCCGGTAGCCGTCCCTGCACCTGGTTGAGATATTCGAGCACGCGGCTGCGCGCCCAATAGAGATCGGTGCCGTCCTCGAAGATCACATAGACGAAGCTGTCGCCGAAGAAGGAATATCCGCGCACGGTCCTCGCGCCCGGCACCGAGAGCATCGTGGTAGTGAGCGGATAGGTAACCTGATTCTCGACAATCTGCGGCGCCTGTCCGGGATAGGAGGTGCGGATGATGACCTGCGTGTCGGAGAGGTCCGGCAGCGCATCGATCGCGGTCGATCGCACCGCCCAGACACCCACGCCGATGAGGGCCAGTACGCCGATCAGGACGAAGAAGCGGTTCCTGACCGACCAGTGGATAAGATGGGCGATCACTGGCCCGCCACCTTGGTCATGCGCCGAACGGTCGGTCCCGTAGGCGGCCGATCAAAGCCGAAACGCACGCCGTCGCCGGTCTTCAGGCCCCGCGCGATCTTGGGGTCGGGAAGCTGGAAGGTCATCGTCATCGCCGGCCAGCCGATGGCGGGCACCGGCTCATGGCTGAGTGTCACCGAAGTGGCGGTGATCTGTTCGATCTTGCCGACAGTCTCATATAGAGCAGCGGTTGAGGCGGATTTTGCCGCAGCAGCACCGCCGATCGGCCTCGCCTTGACACCCGAGAGACTCGCCTCAGAATCGATCAGGAACTGGCCCGAGGCGACGATCTTCTCGCCCTCGCTCAGACCCGCCAGGATTTCGGTGTCATCGCCGGCTTCACGACCGGTCTGCACCTCAGCGGGCCGGTAGCGCCCCTTGTCGAGCGCAAGCATTATCAAGGTCCGCTTGCCGGTACGGATCAGCGCTTCGGAGGGCACCAGCAGCGCAGGCTGCGTACTGCCGCCGAGCGAGACTGTGGCGAACATGCCGGGACGCAGACGCCCGCCGCGATTGGGCAGCTCGATCCGGACGGTGAGCGTCCTGCTGTCCGCCTGGGTCTGCGGCAGGATCGCCGAGACACGGCCCGACAACGTCTCACCGGGAAATGCGGCAAGTGTCGCCTGTACGCTTTGTCCGGGTTTAAGTGGCCCGGCGATCGCTTCGGGCACGGCGGCATTGAGCCAGACCGTTCCCAGGCCGTTGACCTCGGCAAGCGTCTGCCCTGCCGTCATCGTCATGCCGGTCCGGACGTCCAATGTCTTGATCACCCCGCCGGTCGGGGTGGAGATTGTGACGACATTGTGCGGCCGTCCCGTACGCTCGACAGATGCGATCGTGCCCGAGGGCATGCCAAGCAGCACGAGCCGCTGGCGCGCTGCCTGGGTGAGCGCCGCATTCCCGGTGCGACGGACCGCAAGAAATTCCGCCTGTGCACCGCCCCATTCCGGCACGAGAATGTCGGCGAGCGGCGCCCCCGCGCCGACCACGTCACCCGGCGCGCGACCATAGACTCGCTGCACGAAGCCCCCGGCACGTGCCTGGACGATCGCGACATCGCGCTGGTTGAAGTCGATTGTACCGGTCGCGGTGAGGCTGCTAGCCAGCTCGCCGCGTTGCACCGTGGCGATCCGCAGACCGAGCGCCTGCGAGGCGGAAGCGTCGACCGAAATGCCCGGCACCTGCGCGCTTGCTCCGCCCTCGTCCGCATACCGAGGGATCGTCTGCATACCCATGGATGAGAGACCCGGACCCTCATGGTGCTCGGCCGGTATCATCGGATCGTACCAATAAAGAATCTTGCGCGCTGCCGGCTTTACGGCCCCACCATCTTTTGTGCCCTGGAAGCCCGCTAGAGCGAACCCGAGACCGCCGGCAGCAAGCGCAAGAGCAGCAGCTGCGCCAAAGAGCCACCCGCGGGCTATCATAACCTGGCTCATCGATTTGCGCTCCGGTAGGTGAGTGTCAGCCGCGCACCGTCCGCGGTGACCAGGGCTTCACGATCAAGAGTCGTGATGGTGGCATCGGCCAGCGCGGCATAGGCGTCGGCGATATCGACGAGACTGGCACGACCAGCCGCATAACTGGCGGTTTCCAATTTCACGCGCTGCTCAGCGAGCGGTTGCAGTGTGCTCTGCGCACGCATCCATTGCTCATGGTGCATGACATGGTCGGCGATATCCGCATCAAGGTCGGCGGCGAGCGCGCGCCGCGAGGCCTCGCGTTCAGCCATCACTCGTCCGGCATTTGCCTGGGCTGCCGCGATCCCGGCATTCTGGCGACTGCGCGTGAAGAACGGCAGGCTGACCGTCACACCGGCCGAGACATAGTCGCCGAACCGGGGATCGCGGCGCTGGTAGGCCAGGTTGACACCAAAATCGGAACGCCGGCCGGCATCGGCTACGCGCACATCGGCATCCGCCTGCCCGGCCTGGGCATCGATCATCTGGATGGTGGGGTGGCGGTCGAGTCCTGCGCGCAGACCCGCTGCGTCGACCGCAAAATCGGGGATCGGTCCGGCGATCTCCGGCGCGGGGTCTCCGGTCCACCGGGTTAGCGTCGCGCGTGCCCGCGCCACGTTCGAGACCAGTTCACTGCGGCGATCCTGCATCGCGGCGACGGCTTGGCGCCCTGCAAGGGTCTGCGCCGGGCGCGCGCCTCCCGATGCGACCGCACCTGGCGTCGTTCCCACCACACGCTCGAGACCGGACAGAATATCGTCGAGCACGGCGAGCCTGCGCTCGGCATAGGCCAAGTTGATCCAGGCTAGCGCGGTGCCAACCTCGACCGTGCGCGCCTGGACTGCGGTATCAGCCTCGGCCGCCTTTATGTCGCTGTCGGCGCGCGCCTGTTGCGCATGGCGCTTGGCGAGATTGGGAATGTCCTGGGACACGCCGACCCGCGCCATGCTGAAATTGTCGCGCTGCGGCTCGAACGCGAGCGGTCCCGATACCGGGAAACTGTCGATCCCAACTGCAAGCGTCGGATCAGGCAGGGCGCCGGCCGCGCCGCGCACGGAACGGGCGGCGTTGGCACCGAGCGCCTTCGCCTTGAGCGACGGCGCTTCCTGCCGGGCGCGCTGGAGGGCCGCGTCGAAGGTGAGCGGCTCGGCGAAGGCAATGCCGGGGATTGCCGCTAACAGCGGCATACACAAAAATAATCGCATGGAGATCTCCTGATCGGAGGTTCAGGCAAGCGTGGCACACCAGGCATGTCAGTGGCGGCAGGAAGGGGTATCCCGCCGCCACTGCTGGCCTAGCCGTCTATGCGACCTGAAGCGGCCAGAACCTGCTGCTAGCCAGCCGAGGCGCCGGACGGAGACATCATGCCATGCATCTCCTTCATACAATCCGCGGAGCTCATCTTCATCATGTCGCAGTCGCAGTTGGCCATCTTCGCGGTATCAGGCACCCAGACGCGCCGCTGAGCCGGTCCCGTGGCGCGCGGGCCATATTGGGGAACCGACTTCCACTCATAATGACCGGATTGTTGGCTGTGGTCGGGCTGGCCGGCGAATGCGGCGGCAGGCGCGGCAAGGGCTACGCCCAGCAGGGCGTAGAAAACACGGTTTTTCATGACTGTAATCCTTTGGCAAATCATCGTGGTAGCCGCAGATCGGACAGGATGTTTGAGTGCGCGATAGGCGCACCGATCCTGTCAGCCTGACGGCTGTGGTCGATCAGCCAAGGATAGTCGGTGGTTCAGGCTCGGGGGTCAGATCACTGCCATGCAGGGTCGACGTCGTGGTCCAGAATGCCATAGCTCCGTGAGCCACCGGCGATGCCGGGACGCGCGGCGCGTCGCGCAGAACCATCGGAACGACACAGCCCATTGATGCGACGCAGTCGAGCGTCAGCCCCTTGCAGGGCTTGCCCGAGGGCTGTTGTTTCTGAGCCATCGCATTCATGCAATCTGCGCTCATTCCCGAAATCGCCATCGGCGCGGAAACCGGGGCCGGGTTAGAGGCATAGGCCGCCGCTTGGCCCATGAGGCCAACCAAGGCTCCCAGCAGGAGGAAGAGATGCAGTACCCGTTTCACAGCCGTTACTTCTTACACCCGTCCTTATCGTAGAACAACGACATCATCGTCCGCCATGACGCGCAAAGACATGCTGTCCACCTGGACCGAAGGCGACGACATTATAGGGGTCCACGTGTTGCCCCGGGACTTCCATCCCCGGCGAGCCCATCGGCATCCCGGCAACCGCAAGTCCACGCACGCCGCGCGGCTTCTGGGCAAGGACGCGCTTCATGTCGGTAATCGGGACATGACCCTCGAATGCCATGCCGTCTACAATCGCTGTATGGCAGGATGACAGGCCCGAAGGAACGCCTTGGGTCCGCTGGAAGCTGGAGCGCTGGCGATCGTCGATGATGGTTACTTGGCGCCCGAACTGCTTACGCACCTGCGCCGCCCACTGCGCGCAGCAGCCACAGCCCGGATCGCGGTGAACCACGATAGGCGTCGCCGCCGCGCTGGCGACCGAAACCGACGCAAGGACCAACGACAATGCGACTTTGAGTTTCATATCGTCCTTCACCGCACCCATTCATCAAGGCTACCACTCTTCATAATACGCGCGACCGCCGCCTACCCCTCAAAAAGTGGCAGACGGTCGCAAGATTACCGTAGCGATCACGAACCGACATTCGTCGATGGGCAATCCAGGGTCGTTGCAGACCTCTCGCACTCGCGTCGATTTATGCAGTCGAAAAGCATTATTGCACCCGAGCAGGCCGCATTTCACATCTCAGCGACCCGGTCGCACGGCCGTAAGTTGACCGTTCGGAGTCCCGCATTCCCAACAGACGTGACGTATCTTTTCCTGTTCAATTCCACGTCGAGCAGAGCGACCCTCAGATCACATATTTGTCCCAGCTCGCATAATGTTCAGCGCTGCGCTTGCCGCGCGGAAGGCTGAGACCGACGAGGGCGAGCCCTATGATCACCGAAACGATCGTTCCCAGGTGGCCGGCCCCCGTCAGCAGGAAAGGGGCAGCAACCAGCCAGGCGCCGAGCGCGCCATTGATGAAGCGCACGGCGCGGGCAACTTCGGCGGTGGCGATGATCGCGACGGTGATGACCAGGGCACCAATGACATGGTCGCTGTTCGCCATGGCGCCCTCATTGCCCAGTGTCACCCGCGTGAGCATGAGGAATGCGCCGAGCGCGATACTGACCGCCAGCGTCCACGGCAGGGTCAGCCCCCGCTTTGCATCGGCCCAAAATGCGGCAGGCGACGACATCAGGTCGGAGGCGTCCTCACTGCCGGCCTCGCTCGCGTCGCCCTGGAAGAAGGTGCGAATCAGCGGCTTGCCGCGGCATTTCGCCCACACAAGGAACTGACCCATGGCGATGACCTCGTCGAGCGCGAAAGGGATCATGATCAGCATGGCGAGGGCGGCGATCAGCGCCAGCGTGCTCCAGGTGCCAATGACGATGGGCTGGCTGATGATGAAATAGATGCTGACCACGCCGAGTGGAATGACCAGGATGCCGAAGAAGGTCACCATCCACGGCATCGTGCGCCAGCGGTCGCGGGTGCCCATCACCGCCATCAGGATCTCGAGCACGTAGCTGATGGTGCCGAGACCGCCGTCGGGAATCGGCCACGCCTTTGACATGTTAGACGTGATGATCTCCTCGGTACCATTGCGCGGATCGCTCAACGAGCCGACAAAGAAGGGTTCCCAGACGCTATCGATGTGGCCCAGTTGGTATGCCGTCAGGATGCGCGAGGTAAGAAGACCTATCAGACCCATCACGACGATCGGCAGCCGCTGGGCATCGGTAGACGGGGAATAGGTCCAGCCGGGTGGGATGTTCTTGGGGTCCATCATCCCTGCCATGCTCATACCCGGCATCATCGGCACGAGCACCGACAGCGCGATCACAGCCGAGCCGATGAGCAAATCGTTGTTGTACTGCGCCGCGCTCGGGCTCCAAAAGATCAACGGCGCGAACAGCAGCCAGATCCCAACGAATGCGACCGCCCACTGAGCCCACGTCTTGGTGCGTGGTACAAGCGACAGCGCACCGAACAGCGCGATGGCAAGCCCGCTGACAAGATCGCTTACGGCCAGCGCGCTTGCACGCCACTCGATCGACGGCAGACCGCGATCGACCGTTACGAACCGCGCCGCCTCACCGACGCGCTGCGCGGTCATGGAGTCGTAGATGAGCGGGCTCGAGGCGAGCCACAGACCGAGGCCGATGTTGGCGTAGAGCGCCCAGCGCGCACGGCGCTCGTCGCGGTCCATCATGGCCATGTGATCGCCATGTGCACCGTGGCTGGACATCGCCATGTCCCCAGCCCCGTGCCCCACAGCGGCATGATCCATGTTGCCATGGTCCTTAGCTCCGTGCTCCATGCCGGGCATCGCGCCGGCTGCCGCTTCAGGCGGGTTATGGTCCAGCTCGGCCGGCTTCGGATCGGACTTGTCGTTCCAGGCGACGAGGTTTTCGTTGAGCTTGTTGTTCCGGTACCAGGCGCGCGGGTGGCGCTTCAACGCCGCAACGATCGTCGGAAGCGTTTCGCGAAGACTGTGCTTCGGCTCCCATCCAAGTAGCGACCGTGCGCGCGAGATATCGAGAATGTAGTGGTCGTTGCTGCTGTCGATCATCCAGGGCTGGATGAAATCGTCGTCGCCGAGTGCCTCGTTCTGAAGAACGATACCAGCCTTCGCGAGCGGCTGCGGGATGCGGATCGTCTTCCAGCCCTCGCCGTGGAGCGCCTCGCCGACGATGTCCTGGATTTCGGCGTAGCCGGGGGCATCGGGTTCGCCGATGAGCAGGGGCAGTTCAGACGGAAGATCGTGCCGCCGATCGACCAGGCGCACCACGGCTTCCGCCAGGTCATCGCGGTGCACCGATGATTGCGCCGCGCACAGCATGCCAGGATAGAAATGCGAGATCAGGCGGTGCTCGTAGATCTGCGATATCTGCTGTGCGAGGAACGCTGAGCGTCCCTCGTCGGCATAGACTCCTGCGGGTCGCAGGTAGACGACGGGTATCCGTCCGTGACGCTCGTGCAGCAGCGCCTCTGTGTCGACTTTGGACTGCGGGTACGCCCAGGAGGCACCGATCGGCGATTCCTCGTTGATGCGCTCCTGCGGAGTGGCGGTCGGTTTATGGACCAGCATCGTGCTGGCGAAGACGAATTGCTCGACATCGAACGACTGGAGTCCGTCGATCAGCCGCCGTGTCCCTTGGACGGTTACCTTGTCGTAGAGCGGATTGGGATCGCCAGAAATGTCATAATACGCGGCGAGATGAATGACGGAAGCAATGCGGTTGCCGTATCGCGCGCGAACCTCCTCGAGCGCAGCGTGAACCGCTTCATCCGAGCCGACATCAATGTCGATAGCGGCGGCGGGCGGTGGTGGCTCGGGCGGACCGGCGCGATCGAGACCGACGACCGTGTAGCGCTCGCCGAGCCGGGCGATCAGGGCCGCGGCGATAAAACCGCTCGCTCCGGTGACGAGGACGATCTCAGAAGCGCCTTTGGCGCCACTCGGACCGCTGCGCTCGATGTCGGTCATACTTCCACCATCCTGCTTCTTTCGCGAAGAGCGTCGATCGCTGGATATTTGAGCAAGATGCGCATGACGAAGCCTTTCCGACAGTACCCGATCATGTGCCCATCCTGTTTACTTCGAAGAACACACCTCAGGAAATCGGCTTTCGTGTATCTATTCCGGTGCTTTCGTCGGTTTGCGGTGGCGGGGGCGACGCACCGCGATCGCGATAGGAGGGCAGGTCCGGAGCGCCATCCGGCGCCGGGTTAGCTTGCAGGCGCGCGATCATCTGTTTCATTTGGGCGATCTCGCGTACCTGCGCGTCGATGATGCCATCGGCCAGCTTTCGAACCTCGGGGTCCTTGATGTGCGCGCGCTCGCTGGTCATGATCGCAATCGAGTGGTGCGGGATCATCGCCTTCATGTAGGAGACGTCGTCGACCGTTTCCTGGCTCCGCACCAGCCAAAGCGCTAAACCAAAAATGGCAGCGCTACCGAGCAGGATGCCGATATTGAGGCGGGTGTTCTTGTACATGCCCCACATGAAACTGAGCATGATCACCGCCATGACCGCGCCCATGACGAGCGCCATCCAGGTGCGCGTCTGGCTGAACTGGACATGGCTCAGCGCATAGGTGTTGAGATACATCAGCCCGAACATCACGACCGTAGACGTCGCAATCATCGCCACGAACCGGCCATAGCCCATGCCTATGCCCATGCCATTCTTCTTGTCTTCCATTGACCGACTCCGTCCTACCTCTAGGCTCCTCACCCTCCTCGGCTGCCAAGGGGGCATGCCTGCAACTCACTTCATACCCAAAGGGATCCAAGATCACCTGGAGTATGACCGGGAGGATGGACATTCAACTTTGATCATAGCCGGGTTTCCGCTGCGCCGTACCTCTGCATTGTTCAGCCAGGCTCTTGGGCGGCGACGCTTAACCGGCCAAGTTCTGAGGGCGCCCTGATGTCGACCGGCTTTGTCGCTATCAATTCCTTGAGCGGCCCGAGCAGCTATGATGATCCTGTTGCATACTGCGGGCGTGAGTGATTTGATCCTTGTACCGCCCGACGGCACCCTGGACCGCGAGAATCGCCCTAATTTACAGGCCATCGAGTACGCGTACCCCTTATCGCCAGAGCACAACCCGCTAGTAGCGGGAGCGTATCAAAAGATGCGATTAGTGCGACGACGTTTTGGCACGGGGTTTGCCCGGAGCTTTGATGGGGCTTCGTAACATTACGCATATTGAGTCGGGAGCCGGGTCCATAGTCTTGGTGGCGAAGAAAGGTTCTTCACCGCCAGTTTTCCTCGGCGGGTCTTGTAAACTCAGCCAAGGAGGCTTCCACCATGTTGCTCAAGAAGAAGATCACCATCGCGCTTGCAGGCCTCGCCGTGCTCGGCGCCGCGCCTACCTACGCCCAGGGCATCGGCCACAGCTTTTTCATGCGTGGATCGATCGTCGGCAAGGACACGACCGGAACGGTCGTTTGTGTGGGTAAGGCCGACGGCGCGACCGTAGGCCAGGTCCTCGAGGTCTACCGTGTGGAAAGCACACCTGGACCTTCGAAGACCCCCGGCGCGGGCTTCCGGCGCGTGGCCGTCGGGCACGTCAAGATCGATCACATTTTCGATGACCATTTCGCGCATGTGAGCATCGCCGACGGCACGCCGAAGGTCCACGACATCGTCGAACTCCGCAGGAAATAAGTCGGCAGCGGGGACGGCGACCGCCGTCCCCACCATCAACGCCACCTCGCTGCAGAACGAGACCGGCACGATCGCTCGCAACCAAGCGACGAACACCGGCCTGGGTGCACGAGACATGAATTGAAAGGAATCGAGATGCGCTTCAAGAAGTCAATATCGATGGCCATGGCGAGTATCGCCCTCGCCGGCGCGGTCCCCGCTCTGGCGACCGGCATCGGCCACAGCTTTTTTATGCGTGGATCGATCATCGGCAAGGACACGACCGGAACGATCGTGTGTGTCGGCAAAGCAGATGGCGCGACAGTCGGACAGGTGCTTGACGTCTATCGCGTGAAGACGCTGCCCGGCTCCGGCTACAAAGGAAGCGGCCCCGCTTATCGCCGAGACCTCATCGGCCACGTCAGGGTCGATCATATATTTGACGACCATTTTGCGCATGTGAGCGTCGCCGACGGCGCTCCCGCAGTTCACGACATCGTCGAGCTCCGCAAGAAAGTCGAGCTCCGCAAGAAATAAGGGCGTGCCGGGGAGGGGCTTGCCGCTCCCCATGATGCCTGATGGCGGCCGCAAGCGACGAAAAGTCGCGCGGCCTTTGAGCGGACAGGAGAGCGGCGATGATCGACCGACGTCCAAATATTTCTCTTGACCCTGGACCTAGGTCCAAGCGGCACTGTGCCTCCGAGACTTGCCATGTCACGGCTTAGAATCGGTGAGCTGGCCGAGGCTGCCGGCGTTCGAAAGGACACCATACGTTATTATGAGCGCACCGGCCTGCTCCCCGCTCCGCAACGGACCAGTGCAGGATACCGCGTCTATCATCCTGCAGACGTCGAACGCATCAAGTTCGTTCGCGCTGCACAGGGGCTCGGTTACACCCTCACCGAAACGCACGCGCTCCTGCTGGTGCGGGCCGGAGACGCCCTCGCCGGGTCGGATATCCTCGCCGTCACGCGGGTCAAACTGCGCGAAGCACTGGTCAGGGTGGAACAGCTCAAGCTTATCGAAACAGGCCTTGAGCAGCTGGGTGAAGCGCCCTCGCACGAAGCCGAAAGCGACCCTTGCCCGATCCTCTTTCTGGTTCGGGACGGGCGGCTGTCTCAATTGGCCGCAGGGCAACCAGAACAAATTTCCGTGGGAGAGGACCACACCACCTCAACAGGGAAGGACTGAACATGAAATACTCTATCTCGCTCGGGTTGCTCCCGCTGGCGCTGCTCGGCGCTTGCGCGACCCTTCCGCCGACCAGCGCGCAGATCGCGAGCTGCAAGGCCATGGAAGACAATATGGGTCTCGCGACGCCCCATGATCACAACGAGATGAAGGGACAGGGGCGCAACCCGATGAATCTCTCGCACGATCGCTGCCTGCAGATTCTCAAGCAGCAATGACACCCTGATCTGTCGGTCGAGCACGCTTATCAAGCTCGTCCGACGGGATTTGCGTTCGACCGCTCACTCTCATTCGGAGACACATCATGAAGACTCACCTCACGAATACGTCCGGGAAGATCGTCTCGGGGCTCACAGCCCTTGCGCTTCTCGGAACGCTTGCTGCGTGCGGCAAGAAGACGGACGGCACGCAAAACCAGGCTGCCTCCAATGCCTCTGCAAGCGCGCCCGGCGCTCTTGAAAACGACACCGCCGCCGCCACGGACTCTGTCGGGACCGACAACACGGCGGCCGATATGGATGAGCGCCACCGTCAGGATATGGACCACAGCGACATGCGCCGGGGTGGGCCGATGATGCCCAATGGCGCCCCGCCTACGAGCACGCCCGACAACAGTCAGTCCGCCCCGATGAAGGATATGTAAGCCGAGCAGGCTGAAAACCCCGGCACTGCCCGACCTGAGCAAGATCAAATCGAAGGAATAATGCCGCGACCTGTCGAATGGTCGCGGCAACGGAGACGCGCCATGACATATTTCACGATCGGAAAGCTGTCGCGTGCGCTCGGCATCCGTCCCGATACCATCCGCTATTACGAGCGCAACGGTCTGCTTCCTCCGCCCGCCCGGTCTTCTGCCGGTTACCGCACCTATGGCGACGCCGATCTCGAGCGCGTGCGGTTCATTCGCAAGGGGCAGCAGCTGGGTTTCACGCTTCGCGAAATCGGAAGCCTGCTCGATTTGCGCGCGTCCGACACCGCGACAACCGCCGATGTCCTGGCCATCACCGAGAGCAAGATAAATGAAGCGACCACCCGTATCGATGATCTGACCCGCATCAAGACCGCCCTGTCCGCCCTGTCCGCCCAATGCTCGATCGACATTCCCATCGCGGATTGCCCGATCCTCGCGCATCTCGCGAGCATTCCCAGGGAAGACGCACCAGGGCACGGAAACCCTCCTGCAGCCGGCGCGGTGAAGGCGCCCTCATGAGACCCGTTTTGCAGCGCTTGGGTCCGCCGTTGCTTTGGCCCGGCCGGTCCCCGTCGCTCCGCCGCCGAGCAGGTTTGGCCTTGGCTATCGTCGCTGCAGCTGGCGGCCTGGCCCAGCCTTCTGTCGCGGAGAGCCAGCCCGCCCAGGGTCGTGGCACGAAAACGGATCTTGTCGGTATCTGGTCGTTCGATGCCCGGTCCGGATGCGAGACCGGCACAGCCTGGGAGTTCAGGGCAGACGGGTCTTACAACGAACTCCGTTTGCCCGACCGGACACCGCGCGCCACCGGGAAGTGGTACGAACTCGGTGACGTCATCTTTTATTCCCTGGCACGGCCGGAGACGGTCGCCCCGGGACGGCCTGACAAACGCATGGTGATCATCGAACGCGAACCCGATCGCCTCGTCGCATTGGGAGGTCGCAGGGTTCGCCACGTGATGCACCGGTGTCCGTGATGACCGAGAGCCTCATTGTGGAGGGCATCCACTGGATCACGCGAGCAATTGAAGTCACCGGGACGGCGATCATCGTCGTGGGCGCCGGTTCCTCGCTGATCAAATTCCTGCAGCAATCCGTGAAAGGTCCGATCGACCAGGATGTGGTGGGCAGCTTCAGGTCGAGCCTTGGCGAAGCCATTCTTCTCGGACTCGAATTCCTGGTTGCGGCCGACATCATCAACACCATCGCGATCCAGCCCACGCTCAGCAGCCTCGCGGTGCTTGCTGGCATCGTGCTGATACGAACCTTCCTGAGTTTCTCGCTCGAGGTCGAGATCAAGGGCCGTTGGCCGTGGCAGAGAGCGACAGGAACCCCACGCGATGATTGAGTGTCGTCGCCGGCTCCTGGCGGCCAGGCGACGACGCCGGGCGAATAGGAAATTACGTATATTGGCCAAAATCCATCTGTGGTCCCTCAGAACCGTGGCCAGCCGGATGATCGGCCAGGTCATTGCAATGGAGTATTGATTATGATCATGACAGGTTCTTTCCGCTTGCGAGCGCTTGCGCTGGCAGGTTCCATCTTGCTGTCGCCCGCCATCGCTTCCGCCCAAGGGCAAGCCGCCGGCCAGACTTCGGCCCAGCCCGCGCCTCCCGCCGACAGGTCGATGCCGGCAGGCGGCATGATGGAGAAGCACGACGCGATGCCGGGCATGGCCGGCATGCCGATGCAGCACGACAAGATGCCCGCGGCCATGCCTCCGATGGCGAAGAAGGCCGGATGCTGCGGCATGAAGAAGAAGCCGATGGCCAAGCACAAGGCCGCCCCGCATCGCCATGCGAAACCCGCCGCCGCGAAGCCGGCGCCGATGCCCGCGGACCAGCCGATGCCCATGAAGGATGACATGTAAGGAAGTCCTCAGGTGACGCGCCCTGACAACAACATCACCGGCCTCAAGCTATCGCGGGCTTTGAGGACGAGCGGTATCGCGCTCGCGCTGGCGATGATCTCCGGATCACCGCCAGCGTCGGCGCAGATGGCCGAGTCCGAGCACGCGTCGCATCATCCAGGGGGCGGAGCCGCCGCGCCAGCGGCGATGCCAGCGGGCAACGTGATGGGGGCCGCAGCTCCGGCCGCGGCGAAAGCTGCCGATCCCATGGCGGCGATGATGAAAGGGATGATGGCGCCGTCGCCGGGCGCCAAAATGGCCGCGGGACCGGCGGGATGCTGCGGGAACGGCGGCGCCAAACCCTTCTACCCCTCGCTGATGGACTGGCCCGTCCTGACCGATGAGGCCCGGCGGACGGTACGCGCCGCGGCTCTCGCCCGTCTGGGGTCGGGCGCCGAGGTCCTGACCGCGGAGCAAGCCCGGCTTCACCACGCTCTCATGTCGAACGACACGAAAGGAGCCCAGGATGCGATCAGGGGCGCTCGCGAAGGCCTCGCACTCGCGGACAGCGGAGCAGGCGCGCTCAGGGGCCTCGAAGAGGGCCGCCCTCCCCGGCAGATTGCCCTGAGATGGTTCAAGACCCAATCGGGTTTGGCAGACAGCGACCAGATGGCATCCGGAAATAAGCTGACGGGCCTTTCCTGGTGGCACCTGATCGCCATGGCGCTGCTGGCGGCGGCTCTGGTTGCGGCGCTGCTACTCCGATGGGCGCGGCTGCGCCGCATCGCAAGCTTGGTGGAGCGGCTCGCACCAGGCGGGGCTGCACCACCGGCCAGTCCGGCCACCGCTCCGGCCCCGGCCGCTATCGTGCCGGCGCCCGCTGCTCCTGCAGGCGCAGCTACGCCCGGAAGCGCCACGCCGGCAGCACCGCGACTGTGGAAAGGCGTCCTGCGGATCACCGCGATCTTCGACGAGACCCCGAGCGTCAAGACGTTCCGGCTCATGGAACCGAACCGCGGGCCGATGCCGTTCACGTTCCTGCCCGGCCAATACGCCTCGATCACCTCGGAGATCGAAGGCCAGAAGGTCCGCCGATCCTACACGATCTCGTCATCGCCCACACAGCGCGACTATATCGAGCTCACGATCAAGCGCGAACAATATGGGCTGGAATCGCGCCATCTCCATGATCATGCCGCCATGGGCGACCTTCTCGAGATTGCGGCGCCCGCGGGCAGGTTCTTCTTCACCGGCAAGGAAGCCGAGGGGATCGTCCTGATCGCCGGCGGAGTCGGCATCACACCGATGATGAGCGTGCTGCGCAGCCTGACGGACCGTTCCTATGAACACGACATCTACCTCCTCTACGGTGTCAACACGCCGACCGATCTGATCTTTCGCGAGGAATGCGACTATCTGGCGCGGCGCCACCACAAGCTTCACATCGTCTCCATCGTCGCAAAGCCCGAAGGGACCGACTGGGCCGGGCCTTCCGGTTATTTGACGGCCGATTTCATCGCCGCTTCCGTTCCCGAAATCGCCAGCAGGCGCGTTCACCTGTGCGGCCCACCGCCGATGATGGACGCGGTGAAGGCGGCGCTCGCGCAACTCAAGGTGCCGGCGGAGCAGGTCAAGACAGAGGAATTCGCGCCCCCCAAAGGCGGTCCCGTCCTTGAAGATGAACCGGCAGCGACCGCGACCGACAGCCAGGCATCGGCCGCCCCGCAGACGCCGCCCGCCATTCCTTCCGCGCAGGCGAAGATCGCATTTTCGAAGTCCGGCAAGAGCGGCGCGCTCGCGCCCGATCAGTCCGTGCTCGAAGCGGCCGAGGCGATCGGAGTGGCCATCGACTATGAATGCCGGGTCGGCATCTGCGGAAGGTGCAAGGTCCCGCTGCGGCAGGGCCAGGTGACGATGGAAGTGGAAGACGCGCTTGCCGCCGACGAGAAGGCCGACGGCATCATCCTCGCCTGCCAGGCAAAATCGGTGGGTGATCTCGTGGTGGACGCATGAAATGACCGAAACCGAGAAAGTAACGGTCGGCGCTCTGCTGAGCGCTCTTGCGCTGCTGGTCCCGGCCTTCCTGCTGCATTCCGCACCGCGTTTCCCCGGGAGCCTGGCAGGCGGACTGTTCGGCATCGCCGCCGCCCTGCTTTTCGTGCTTCTGCTCGTCTACAGCATCGTAAAGCGGCAGGCGTGGGTCAAGGAGCGCACGCAGCGCCTCGTCTCCCTCGGAGGACTGCTCAGCTTCCATGTGTATGCCGGCGCGATCGGCGCTCTGCTCGGAATCATCCATTCGGGGCACAAGTTTCAAAGCCCGATCGGCATCGCCCTCGTGATCGCGATGCTGACTGTCGTCGTCACGGGCTTCATTGGCCGATATTATCTGGCGCAGGTCGGGCAGGAATTGCGGTTTCAGCAAAAGGAACTCAAGGTTCTGCGCGACCGCTATGATGTGCTTGCCGCCGTATCGGCCGATCTGCGCCATCAAAGCGTCGTTGATCCGTCCGGGTTGCCGTTGGACTCGCTCCTCGGCGCAATATCCGACCTCGAATTCACGATTACTGCACGCGACGTCATCAAGGCCACGCTCGACAAGTGGGTCGTCGTGCATATTGTCGCTGCGATCATCATGTACGGATTGCTGACGATCCACATCTGGAGCAGCGTCTACTTCGGCTTGCGGTGGTGGCCATGAAGCGGACTGGTATCGTCTGCCTGATCCTCGCGACACTGGTCCTGGCCACCGCGATCATCATCCCCCTTACCATTTACCGCTCGGGCAGCACCGCGCTACCGCAATGGGCGGCGTCGGTTCGACCCGGGCCGCTGTCGAACGCGCATGCTTTTCTCGAGGGCAAATGCGAGAGCTGTCACACGCCCAATCGCGGGATCAAGGCCGAGACCTGCATAGCCTGCCACGCAGCTTCGCCGGAAATCCTGAAGAAGCCTTCGACCGCTTTCCATGTCAACATCAAGGAATGCAGTGGCTGCCATATCGAGCATCAGGGTAACACGCTCCGTCCGGTCCGGATGGATCACCAGGTTCTCGAGCGCATCGCCGAACGGGCGACAGGGCGTGACACTCCCCTCGATTGCCAGTCCTGTCACGCCCCCCGCGACAAGCACCTGGGGTTCTTCGGCAGTGATTGTGCAAGCTGCCACACCACAACGAGCTGGAAAATCAGCGGGTATCTGCACCCCAGCCCCAAATCCACCGAATGCTCGCAGTGCCACAAGCCGCCGCCGAGCCATAACATGATGCACTTCGAAATGATGGACAAGATGATCAGCGGTGAAAAACGGGCGCGGGTTGATCAATGCTTCAGTTGCCACCAGACCGACTCGTTCAACAATATCAAGGGTGTCGGCATGGTCAAAGTGCATTGAAAATCCTCGCCAAACCCGACCTGCCATCGAAGAGCCCTCCAATTATCAAACCCGGCGACATCTTCGCCCAGGCGAGGAGTGTCACCGTGAACGCGCCCAATGATCCTGCGGAACGCTGTGTCCCCTTGCCCGGGCAGGCCGGGCAAGGGACCACGCTTCTTGAAGCCGATCTGCACTTGCCGCCGACCCCTGGCCAGGCCGCGAGCGAGGGGCACGTGGCGATCCCGCACGCTCACCGGCTTCAGAGTATCGGGCGGATTTTTGGCCCGGGATTCATTGCCGGGGCGGCCGACGACGATCCAAGCGGGATTGCAACCTATGCGCAAGCGGGAGCGGCTTACGGTTACACGCTCGGTTGGACGATGTTGCTTACCTGGCCGCTCGCCGCAGCTGTGCAGGAGACGTGCGGGCGGATCGGCAGAACGACGGGCGAAGGTTTGACGGCGGCGATCAGCAAGCGCTGCCCGCTCGCGCTGCTCCGAACGGTCGTTCTGCTCCTCGTGGTCGCCAATGTCATCAACCTTGGTGCTGATCTGGGAGCGATGGGTTCGGCAATGTCGCTCATCGGCGGCGGCGCGCCGCACCTCTGGGTCATCATATTCGCCTTGCTCTCAACGCTGTTAGAGACCTTTCTCGACTACAAGCGCTACGCGCGTTTCCTGAGATGGATGACGCTGGCATTGCTGGCCTATGCGGCTACGGCATTTGCCGTGCACCTGTCATGGAGCGATGTGCTGCGTGGAGTCCTACTACCGAGCATGCCGGACTCAAGCGCCTGGATGCTGGTAGCCGCGATCTTCGGCACCACGATCAGCCCCTATTTGTTTTTCTGGCAGGCCTCCCAGGAAGCAGAAGATGCCAGAGCTAAAGCGAAAAGCCTTTCGACATCGGAAGTCAGCGCCGGCGAAGAGCGCCGGATTAGCCTCGATAGCTGGTTCGGTATGTTTTTTTCAAACCTCATTGCCATTTTTATCATCATAACCACCGCCGCGACCTTGCATATCGCTGGTATTACGCAGATCGATACGGCCGCGCAGGCGGCCGAAGCACTCAGGCCGCTGGCGGGCGACTTTGCCTTTGCACTTTTTGCCAGCGGTATCATCGGGACCGGCCTTCTTGCCGTCCCGGTTCTAGCCGGCTCGGCGGCGTATGCGGTCTCCGAAGCCTTTGGGTGGCGTGCGGGCCTTGGGCTGGCACCTCGGAATGCCAAGGCTTTTTACAGCGTGATAGCTTCGGCCGGCATTCTGGGCATTCTCGTTCATTTCTCGCCGATCAGTCCCATGCAGGCGCTGCTGTGGAGTGCTGTCATCAACGGCTTTGTTGCAGCCCCACTTATTGCCCTGGTGATATGGCTCGGCTCGGATTCCGAAGCGATGAACGGTCACCCCATTCCCCGGCGGCTGCAACTGCTCGGTGGCGCGGCCTGTCTGGTCATGGTTGGCGTCGCCATCATGACGACGGTTTCGTGGATCGCGCCGGCCGCGCGGTAAATGATGATTGGCGCCTAGCGATCCAGCTTTCGCACTGACAGGTCAAGCTCGGCTTGAGATTGAAGCTTTCCGCCTCAGCCAATGCAGCATCGCGAATCCGAACGACGCGCGGCCTCGCTCAGGACGACATCGGTCAGCAAGTCTTGTGAACATTACGTAACGCTACGTGTGTGTGCCTGACATAAATCAAGGAAATGCAAGCCAATCGCCCAAGCCACCGCGCAAGCACTGACGCCTTAAAGCCGGCTTGGGTGCGCAATCCTGCGTCCAAGCTGCTCGGGCCGTGGGGACAGAATATCGGCCTTGACTCTGGACGGTGGTCGAAGCCCGACAACATGGTCGGGTCACGAATCCCACTCCTCAGAAACCGGCGTCCTGCCGCGGCGCGATCATGAGGGAGCAGCGGACGCGGCCTCCAGCCAGTGTAAGCCACTCCCAGAGACACTTTCATATTTGAGGTTGAGCATGAACCACTCTGTGATCATTCCCCCGCTCAAGCGTATTGCCGTGATAGGAACGTGCGTTCCAAGGCAGTGTGGCATCGCCACCTTCACCAACGATCTGCAGCAGGCATTGAAGAACTGCGATTCCGATCTTTCTTCAACGACGATTGCGCTGACGGACGATGCCAACACTTACGCCTATCCGCCCGATGTCGCCCTGGAGATCCAGCAGGCCACGCCCGCGTCCTATGCAGTCGCCGCCGATTTCCTCAACGTGTCGAACGTCGATCTCGTTTCTCTTCAGCACGAGTTCGGGATCTTCGGAGGCGAGGCCGGTGAATACATCCTTGGCCTTCTCAGCGGCCTCAGCGCTCCGATCGTCACGACGCTACACACCGTACTGGCCAACCCCAACCCTGCACAACGTCGCGTCATGGATGGCATCATCGAACATTCATCGCGCCTCGTCGTCATGGCGGACAAAGGACGGCGCATTCTGCAGGACGTCTATGATGTCCCGGCCGAGCACATCGCCGTGATACCACACGGCGTTCCGGACCGGGCCTTTATCGATCCGGCGATGGCGAAGCACAAACTGGGGCTTGCAGACCGGACCCTGTTGATGACCTTTGGCCTGCTTGGTCCAGGCAAGGGTATCGAAACGGCAATTCGTGCAGTGCCGGCACTCGTTCGCGACCATCCCAATCTGCTCTATATGATCGTCGGCGCAACCCACCCCAACCTCGTTAGGGATGAAGGCGAACGCTATCGCGATAGCCTCGTTGCACTCGCAGCCGAACTCGGCGTCATCGAGAATATTTGCTTTGTCGACCGATATCTCTCACTGGATGAGCTGCTCGACCATTTGGCTGCATGCGATATCTACCTATCGCCTTACCCCAATGAAGCGCAGATTGTTTCAGGAACGCTGGCCTACGCTGTTGCCCTTGGTAAAGCGGTCGTCTCGACGCCCTTCTGGTATGCGCAGGAACTGCTCGCCGACCATTGTGGCGTTCTGGTGCCGTTTTCGGAACCGGATGCACTCGGAGCTGCCGTCGCTCGATTGATCGTCGATGGCGCGTCGCGTAGCGAGATTCGAACCCGCGCGTACGAGCGCGGTCGCGCGATGATCTGGTCGAGCGTGGCGAAGCAGTACCTGAAAGTCTTCTCCGATGTCCGATTTGAAAGACGCTCCGGTGCGTCGCGGGCTATACGTCCTTCAAATGACGAAGCCTGGAACAGGGCGCTTCCACCGATAACGACGGACCATCTCGCCGCTCTTACCGACATGGTCGGCATAACCCAGCACACAAAATTCGCGGTTCCGGACCGGAGGCACGGCTACTGTCTCGATGACAACGCGCGCGCGCTGTTGCTTCTCTCTGAACTCTCGACGCTGCGTTCTCTCACGCCACAGGAGGAGCAGCTTGCGCTGACATATGCCGCGTTCGTTGAGCACGCCTGGTCGCCAACGGATAACCGCGTTCATAATTTCATGGGGTTCGACCGCACATGGCTCGACGATGCGGGAGCCGACGACGCGCATGGTCGCACGGTCTGGGCACTGGGCGCGGTCGCAATGCGAAAAGACGATCGATTCCTGGACGGATGGGCCGCCGCGCGCTTGCTGGAGATGGCACCTGCGTTGGTAGCGCTGACCACGCCGCGCGCCTGGGCCTACGGGCTGCTCGGCATCTCAAAACTTCTCCGGCGCTTCCCAGGCCATCGCAACCTGGAGCAGCTGCGAGGAGAACTGTCCAATCGCTTGTTCCAACGTTGGTGTGACGCAGCTGCGCCCGACTGGGTCTGGTTCGAAGACAGGCTCGGCTATGATAATGCCCGATTGTGTGAAGCTCTCATCGAAAGCGGCCATGACACCGGCAACCAGTCTCACCTTGATGCCGGCCTCGATACGCTACGGTGGCTGATGACGCTGCAGACGGCCGAAGTGGGGCACTTTCGGCCTATCGGAACCGAAACATTTGGAAGCGATCGGCGTCATCCGCAGCCATTCGACCAACAGCCCCTGGAAGCCTGTGCAGCGGTTGGTGCATGCCTTACCGCGGCGCGAGTCACGAGCGACGCATGGTGGCAGCGCGAAGCGCGCCGTGCATTCAACTGGTTTCTCGGGGCAAACGACCTTGGCATTCCCGTCGTGGACGTCAAACGAGGCGCCTGCTTCGATGGTCTCCATCCGGACCGGCGCAATGCCAACCAAGGCGCTGAATCGACGCTCGCATATCTTTCCGCGCTGACCGCGATCCTGAGCGCGGCCGAGAAGGATGCCTCGTTGAGTAAAGCCCCGCGCGTGGTCGAACTTTGCACGGCCCGTAATAAACCTCTCAGGCGGGTACCCAACGCATTCCGAACAGGTCTTCCCGAAGACCGTCCAGAATCTCAGCTCTCCTGTGGATGCCCAAATTCATGAAAGCGGACTCGGCACAGCTGGCTCAACCGGACGAAGCACTCGAAAGGCTCGCGATCGACACCATCCGCACGTTGGCGATGGATGCCGTACAGAAGGCCAATTCGGGCCATCCGGGCACGCCGATGGCGATGGCGCCGGTGGCCTACACGCTGTGGCGGGACTTCGTCCGCTACGATCCGGACACGCCCGACTGGCCGAACCGCGATCGCTTCGTTCTTTCGGTCGGCCATGCCTCGATGCTGCTCTATGCGGTGCTGCACTTGGCCTTGGTCAAGGAGATCGACCCGGACGGCAAGCCGACGGGCAGGCCCGCGGTCGGTCTCGACGACATCAAGCAGTTCCGCCAACTCGGCTCGAAGACCCCGGGCCACCCCGAGTACCGTATGACTACCGGTGTCGAGACGACGACCGGCCCGCTCGGCCAAGGGTGCGGCAATTCGGTCGGCATGGCGATTGCCGAGCGTGCGCTTGCCTCGCACTTCAACCGCGACGGTTTCAAGCTGTTCGATCACAACATCTATGTGCTGTGCGGCGATGGCGATATGATGGAGGGCGTCTCGAGTGAGGCCGCATCACTCGCCGGACATCTCGCCCTGTCAAATCTCTGCTGGATCTACGACAGCAATCATATCTCGATCGAAGGTTCGACCGAGCTCGCCTTCACCGAGGATGTCGGCAAACGATTCGAGGGCTATGGCTGGAACGTCATCCAGGTCGATGACGCTAACGACACCAGGGCCGTCGCGCGCGCAATCGCGGCCTTTCGCGATGCCCATGACCGGCCGACTCTCATCGTCATCCGCTCGGTGATCGGCTGGGGCAGCCCCAGAGCAGGTAGCGAGAAGGCGCACGGCGAGCCACTGGGCGAAGACAATGTCCGCGCTACCAAGAAAGCCTATGGCTGGCCCGAAGGCGCCCAGTTTCTCGTGCCGGACGGTGTGGCAGAAGCGTTCAACGCAGCGGTTGCGGGACGCGGCAGGCCGGCACGCGAGGCGTGGGAGGAAACCTTGGCCCGCTACCGCGAGAGCTTTCCAGCTGAGGCCAGGGAGATGGACCTGCTGCGCCGGGGCAAGCTGCCGAGTGACTGGCAGGCAACAATCCCCACCTTTCCTCCCGATGCCGTGGGGCTGGCCTCGCGCGACAGCGGCGGCAAGGTGCTGAACGCAATCGCACCGCACGTGCCGCTGCTGATCGGCGGCGCGGCGGATCTCTCGCCCTCTACCAAGACTAGCCTGACTTTTCAGGGGGCGGGATCGTTTGGGAAGAACGACCATTCGGGTCGCAACATGCACTTCGGCGTGCGGGAGCATGCGATGGGATCGATCGCCAACGGCATGGCGCTATCCTACCTGCGCTCCTACACCGGCACCTTCCTGGTTTTCGCGGATTATATGCGCGCGCCGATAAGGCTGGCAGCGATCATGGAACTGCCGGTCGTGTTCGTGTTCACGCACGATTCTATCGGCGTTGGCGAGGACGGGCCGACCCACCAACCGATCGAGCATCTGGCCACGCTTCGAGCCATCCCCGGGCTCGACACTATCCGGCCGGGCGACGCCAACGAGGTGGCAGCCGCGTGGAAGGTCGCTCTCAGCCATAGCAACGAGCCGACCGCGCTGATCCTCTCGCGCCAGGCGATCCCCACGCTCGATCGAAGAAAATATGCGTCCGCCGATGCGCTAGAGAAAGGCGGCTACATCCTTGGCGACGCCGAGCGCGGCGCTCCCGAGATCATCCTTATCGGTACCGGCAGCGAACTGCCGATGGTGGTGGCCGCGCACGAGAAGCTGGCTAGCGAAGGTGTCCGATCGCGCGTGGTATCGCTGCCGAGCTGGTTCTTGTTCGAAAAGCAGGCCGACGCCTATCGCGAGAGCGTGTTCCCCGATGCGGTGCGCGCGCGGCTCGCCGTCGAGCAGGGCGGATCGATGGGCTGGGACCGCTATGTCGGACATGACGGCGGGACAATAACTATGAAGACCTTCGGAGCCTCGGCGCCGCTCGCCAAGCTCCAGGAAAAATTCGGTTTCACCGTCGACAATATCTGCGCCGTGGCGCGCGATCTGATCGAGAAGAACAAATGACCAGCCGTCTCAAAAACCTTGGCGCTGCGGGACAGGCCGTGTGGCTAGACTTCGTAGACCGCAAAATTCTGAACGAAGGCGGGCTGCGCAAGCTGGTTGAGGAGGACGGTCTGACCGGCGTCACCTCCAACCCCTCGATCTTCGAGAAGGCGATGGGCCATGGCGACGCCTATGACGAGGGTTTTAACAACTTCCTCGGCAAGGCCGACGCGAGCGTCACCGATACCTACGAAAGCCAGGCGATCGCCGACATCAAGGCGGCAGCCGCCGATCTACGACCGGTGTACGACCGGCTCGGCGGCGGGGACGGCTATGTCAGCCTTGAGGTTTCGCCCCATCTCGCCAACAGCACCGACGACACGATCGAGGAAGCACGGCGACTGTGCGATATGGTGGCCGAGCCCAATCTGATGGTGAAGGTGCCCGGCACACGGGCTGGCATTCCTGCGATCCGTCAACTGATCGAGGATGGGCTCAACATCAATGTGACATTGCTTTTCTCGCTCGCCGCTTATCAGGCGGTCGCGGAGGCCTATATGGCCGGCCTCGAGGCGCGGGTGAAGAAGGGAGAAGCGATCAACCGGATCGCGAGCGTCGCGAGCTTCTTCGTCAGCCGCATCGATGCGCAGATCGACAAGACGATTGATGCGCGCGTCAGGGAAGGCGACCCGGAAAGCGAGGCTCTAAATGCCATTCGCGGCCAAGTCGCAATCGCCAATGCCAAGCTTGCCTATGCCTGGTACCAGGAGTTGCTGGCGAGCGACCGATGGCAAGCGCTGGCCGCCAGGGGAGCGATGCCGCAGCGACTATTGTGGGCCTCGACCGGGGTTAAGGACCCCGCCTACCCCGATACGCTCTACATCGACTCGCTGATCGGACCCGACACCGTCAATACGATGCCGCCTGGGACGATGGACGCGTTCCGTGACCATGGCACGGCCCTGGCCACACTGACCGATAATCTGGATAAAGCACTCCATGTGCTGGCCGAAACCGAGCGTCTCGGCCTTAAACTGGGTGATATTGCGGACAGGTTGGTCGAGGCGGGTGTGACGCTGTTCGCCGATGCGGCGGATGCACTGCTTGGCGCGGTCGCGGGCAAGCGTACCGCGTTCCTCGGCCGCCGACAAAACTTGATGGCAGTCGATCTCCCGGCAGGACTTCAGGAGGCTGTCGCCACGCGCCTCGAAACCGCTCGCGCCGAGGCTTGGCCGCGCCGGCTGTGGAAGGGCGATGCCTCGCTCTGGACCGGCAAGGACGAGGGCAAATGGCTCGGGTGGCTCGCCGCCGCCCGCAGTGAGCAGGTTGATCCAGACACGCTCAAGATGCTCGGTGAAGAAGCCAAAGGCTTCAAGGACGCGGTGCTGCTCGGCATGGGCGGATCGAGCCTCGGCCCCGAGGTGATCGCGCGCATCCTCGGCAGCGCAAAGGGTAGCCCAAAGCTGCACGTGCTCGACACCAGCGACCCCGGCCAGATCGCGACGGTCGCGGCAGCGATTGACCCGGCGAACACGCTGTTCATAATATCCTCCAAATCGGGATCGACAATGGAGCCTGAGCTCCTGCGCGCCTATTTCTATGCAGCGGCCGGCCAGGACGGCAGCCATTTCGTTGCGGTCACCGACCCTGGATCAAAGCTGGACCAGACCGCGAAGGCGGATGGCTTCGCGCATATCTTCGCAGGCGATCCAGCGGTCGGCGGGCGCTATTCGGTGCTGTCGGCTTTCGGCATGGTTCCCGCCGCCGCGATGGGCATCGATATCCAGGATTTCTACGAGAAAACCCAGCCAATGGTCTTCGCCTGCGGTGCCGATTCACCTCCTGCAGCAAACCCTGGCGTGCGCCTTGGGGTGATAATCGGCGAGGCGGCTATCAACGGGCGCGACAAGCTAACCATCTTGGCATCCATGGGACTAGAACCGTTCGGGGCCTGGCTCGAGCAGTTGCTTGCTGAGTCGACGGGCAAGAAAGGCAAGGGGATTATTCCGGTCGACCTTGAGCCCGCGGGACCGCCGGAGGTTTACGGGAGCGATCGCCTGTTCGTGCATCTTCACCTCGAAGGAGACGCGGAGGACGGGCTGGACAGCAAGCTCGCGCAGCTAAAGCAGGCCGGCCATCCCCTCATCCGGATCACGGTCGCCTCACGCGATTTGATCGGCCAGGAGTTCTTCCGCTGGGAAATCGCGACGGCAATTGCAAGCGCCATTATTGGGATCAATCCGTTCGACCAGCCCGACGTGGAGGATGCCAAAATCGCCACGCGCAAGCTCGTCGATGCTTATGAAGCTTCCAGTGCGCTTGAACCAGAGATTGCGATCGCGGAAGACGCAGACTTGGCGATCTACACTGCCGGCGAAAGCGGATTCGGCTCGGGCGATCCGGCGAACCTGCTGCGGCTCCACTTTGCCCGGCTGGAGCCCGGGCATTATGCCGGATTCCTCGGATTTATCGAGCGCGACGAGGCGAACGCGGCGGCAATGGCTGCGATGCGGGTGGCGGTGCGCGCTACCAAGGCGGTGGCGACGGTCGCGGGTTTTGGGCCGCGTTTCCTGCACTCGACGGGCCAGGCCTATAAAGGCGGCCCGGCGAGCGGGTTGTTTCTGACGATCACGCGCGATCCCCATCCCGATCTGTCGATCCCAGGCAGGAAAGCGAGCTTCGGCACCATTCAGATTGCGCAGGCGCGCGGCGACATGGCCGTGCTTGTTGCGCGCGGGCGGCCCGTTCTGCGTGTCCACATCAAGAAGGACGGCGGCGGCATCGAAGCCTTGCGCGCAGCTGTCATCGCGGCAACCCAAAACTGAGGAATGAGCACATGCGTATAGCGATGATCGGCCTCGGCAGAATGGGAGCCAATATTGCGCGCCGTCTGATGCGCGGCGGTCACGAGATCGTCGCCTTCGATCGGAACCCGCCGCTGGTGGACATGCTGGCCGGCGAAGGCGCGACCGCCGCCGCTTCGCTTGAGGAGGTCGCAGCCAAGCTGGAGAGCCCGCGCATTTTCTGGGTGATGCTGCCGGCTGGGCCGCCGACGGAGAGCACGATCGAGATGCTGATGGGCTTGGCCTCCCCAGGCGACATAATTATCGACGGCGGCAACAGCTTCTACAAGGACGACATCCGCCGGGCGAAGCTGTGCGCCATGAAGGGGCTCCACTATGTCGATGTGGGCACCTCGGGCGGTGTGTGGGGCCTTGACCGAGGCTATTGCATGATGATCGGAGGCGATGCCGCGACGCTCGACAGTCTCGATCCTCTCTTCGAGGCCATGGCACCAGGCTTTGGGACGATCGCACGCACACCGGATCGCGGCGGTCCCAACGAGGACACCCGCGCCGAGAAGGGGTATATCCATGCCGGTCCAGCCGGCTCGGGCCATTTCGTCAAGATGGTTCACAACGGCATCGAATATGGCTTGATGCAGGCCTATGCTGAGGGGTTCGACATCCTGAAGGGCAAGTCATCCGCCAAGCTGCCGGAAGACGAGCGCTTCGACCTCAACCTCACTGACATCGCCGAGGTCTGGCGCCGCGGCAGCGTGATCTCGTCCTGGTTGCTCGATCTGACGGCGACGGCGCTCGCCAAAGACCAAATGCTGGAGCAGTTCTCGGGGCAGGTCGCGGATTCCGGCGAGGGTCACTGGACGATCGAGGCGGCAATGGAGGAGGCAGTCCCTGCCTACGTGCTCTCAGCGGCACTGTTCGCGCGCTACCGCAGCCGAGTCGACACGACGTTCGGCGACAAGCTGCTCTCGGCTATGCGGTTCGGCTTCGGCGGCCACGTCGAGATGCCGCAATGAGCGATGCTCTGACTGCACCCTCTGCTACCTTCGTTATCTTCGGCGCATTTGGGGACCTCGCCCGCCGATTGCTGATACCCGCGCTCGTTAACCTCGCTCGGGCCGGCTTGCTGAATGAGGACATGGCGCTCGTCGGTGTCAGCCATCATGACAGCGACGACGAGCAGCTGCGCCAGGCGCTTGACGAATTCGTGAAGGACGATGCCAACTGGCCATGGCTCCGCAGTCGTATCCGCTATTTGAAGGGCGATTTCGCCGATTCGACTATGTATCAGGCTCTCGGCAGCCAACTTACCGGGAACGCGATCTTCTACCTCGCCACCGCGCCGGCCTTCTTCGGTACCGTCGTCAATCAGCTCGGCGATGAAGGGCTGCTCAACGAGACCGATGGTTTCCGCCGCGTCGTGATCGAAAAACCGTTCGGGACCGACCTTGCCTCCGCACAGGCGCTGAACCGGCAAATCCTTTCCCGCGCCAGCGAGTCCCAGATCTACCGGATCGATCACTTCCTTGGGAAGGAGACCGTACAGAACATCATGGTCACGCGCTTCGGCAACACCATGATGGAAGCCGTCTGGAACAACCGCTATGTCGATCATGTCCAAATAACGGCGGCCGAGGCGGTGACCGTCGGCACGCGCGGCAGATTCTACGATGCCACCGGCGCATTGCGCGACATGGTTCCCAATCACCTCTGCCAGCTGCTGGCGCTGATAGCGATGGAACCGCCGATCAGCTTCGATGCCGATGCGATCCGGACGGAGAAAGAGAAGGTCATTGCCGCCATCCGCCCGATCGACCCCACCGAGGCAATTCGCGGGCGCTATTGCTCCGGCGCCATCGCTGGCAAGGCCGTCTCCGCCTATCTCGATGAGCCCGACGTTGACCCTGCCAGCCGCACGGAGACCTTCGCCGCGCTCAAGTTGCACGTGGAGACGTGGCGGTGGTCGGGCGTGCCCTTTTATCTGCGCACCGGGAAGGCGCTGGCGACACGTGATACCGAGATCGTCGTCCAATTCCGCGACGTGCCGCTGGCGCTTTTCCAGGAGACGGTGGTGGACCGGCTGCCCCCCAACCGTCTTGTGGTGCAAATTCAGCCCGACGAGGGCATCAGCCTTGAGTTTGTGGTCAAGCGGCCTGGGCTCGTCGTGAACACCGCGCCGGTCGCCATGGATTTCCGCTACCGGGACCATTTCGACGTGGGCCACCAGACCGGCTACGAAACTTTGCTGTATGACGTGCAATCGGGCGACCAGACGCTGTTTCAACGTGCCGCGCAGATCGAAGGCGGCTGGCGCGCCGTGCAGCCGCTCCTCGATCTGTGGGCGCAAGGCACCCCCGAGGAATACGCCGCAGGCAGCGCCGGCCCCGAAAGTGCAGATGCGCTGATGCACCGCTCCCACCGACGCTGGCATCACCTCGGATGAGCGACCCTATTCGCCTAATCGTTTCCGATATAGATGGCACGCTCCTCCGCCAGGACAAAACCCTCTCCGACGGTGTGATCTCTGCGGTTGGACGGGCCAGGACGGCTGGTATTGCGGTGAGCCTGATCAGTGCCCGCCCGCCCAGCGGCATGCTCTGGATCGCGAAACGGCTGGAGCTCACAGGCGTCATCGGCGCCTTCAACGGCGGCACGATCGTCCGGCCCGACGGGACTGTCGTTTCGGCAGATCAGCTTGATCCCGAATGCGCCGCGCGAGCACTCGCCCTGCTTGAGCACCCGGCCGTCACGCCGTGGCTGTTCTCGGGCGGCCTCTGGTATGCCCAAGCAACCGACGATGTGTATGTTCCGCGCGAGCAACGCGCGGCAAGCATTGAGCCGATAATCAAGGACGACTTCGCGGCATTGCTCGCTCATCCCGACAAGATCGTCGGCGTCAGCGGTGATCATGCATTCCTCGCGCGACTTGACGGCGAGATCGCGGCAGCGCTCGGACAGTTTGCGACTGTCGGCCGTTCGCAGCCTTACTATCTCGACATTACCGCTCCCCAGGCCAACAAGGGCGATGGCGTCGCCGCGCTGGCAGCCGCGATCGGCGTACCGCTCGCCAACGTTGCCGTGCTCGGCGACGAGCGTAATGACCTGCCGATGTTCGCGCGCGCCGGCCTCTCGATTGCGATGGGGCAGGGTCCCGATGCGGTCCGCTCCGCCGCTGACCAGGTGACCCTGTCGAACGAGGAGGACGGCGCTGCCCAAGCGATAGACAATATCATCCTGATGGAGGCTTCGAGATGATCGAGCCTGGCCAAGAGCGGATCCGCCGCGACATCTTGGAAAGGTGCACCGCGTTCGGAGGGCCGTCAAAGCCGGCTATCGCGCAAGCGATCCTCGATGCAACCGTCGCACCGGTTACCGTCCGCCTGAAGAATATCGAACCCGATCGCTCGAGCGCCGCCTATCCGCCGAGCGACAGCACCCTGATTGGAGTCCACCGATGAAGCGACTCATCGCCTTCGACCTTGACGGCACCCTGGCCGAGAGCAAACAACCTATAGACCAAGAGACGGCCGAGTTGCTTGCCAAGCTGCTTGATCTCGTCGACGTCGCAGTGATCTCCGGTGGCGACTGGCCTCAGTTTGAAGCACAAGTCGTGTCGCGATTGCCCATCAGAGCTGACCTCCGTCAGCTGTTCATCATGCCAACCACAGGCACCAAGCTCTACCGCTTCACGGATGTCTGGAAGCCGGTCTATGCTGATGTATTCGACCCCGACGAGCGCAGGCGCATTCTTCAGGCGTTTGAACTGGCCCCAAGGGAAGTGGGCCTTCCGGACGAGAGGACATGGGGTGAGCGGATCGAGGACCGCGGGAGCCAGATTACTTTCTCTGGACTTGGACAGGAGGCGCCGCTCGACGCAAAGAAAGCGTGGGATCCCGACTTCGCCAAGCGCAAGGCACTGCATGCAGCGCTTCGATCACGACTGCCCGAGCTGTCCGTCAACGTGGGGGGATCAACCTCCATCGACATTACTCGCCAAGGCATCGACAAGGCTTATGGAATGCGCCGTCTTTCCGAGGAATCCGGCATTCCGCAGTCGGCTATGCTGTTCATGGGAGACGCGATCTATCCCGGTGGCAACGATGATCCCGTTCGCACAGCCGGAATCGACGTAATCCCCGTGCGAGACGTGGCGGAGACCCGGACCGTGATGATGGCAATTCTCGCTTGCCTCACACCCTGATCCGATTGCCATGGCATGGAATCCCCTGTGCACAGCCAACATCGCTAAACGACGCGCGCCGCCCCGAATTGGCGTTCGTCTTCCTTGAACGGCATCCACCGCTCGAACAGTCAGCAATTCCCAATCAGTTCGAGTGACCTACTCCATCACACTTAGGAGGTTATCAATTGAGACCGTAGCGAAGGCAGTGAAGCTGTCAGCCACCCCATAGGGTAGTAACATCGCCCGATCTTGAACGATCGCACCGCAACTATAGACAACGTTGGGTACGTACCCGTCCCTCTCGTGCGGACTCGGGGCGAGTACCGGGCGCGGCGTGCGCGCCAGCAGCTTTGATGGGTCATTCTTGTCGAGCAGGCATGCGCCAATGCAATAGTTGCGAACCGTACCAACGCCGTGGGTCATCACTAACCAGCCTTCGTCAATCTCGATCGGCGACCCGCAATTGCCCATCTGGACGAATTCCCAAGGGAATTTTGGTGTAATGAGCTTTTCGCCACCTGCCCAGTTAAGCAGTTCATCGGAGAAGTGAAGCCAGATGTTCTTGCTGTCCTGACGCCCAAGCATGGCGTATTTTCCCGCTATGCGGCGAGGGAAAAGGGCCATGCCCTTTCCACTCGAGGCCTGGCCGGTCAGGACGCGCATCTCGAACGATCTAAAATCGGCCGTGCTCAGCAATTCCGATCGCACTTGGCCACCGCCGAACGCTGTATATGTACCATGGTAGCTGATGCTGCCATCATCCTCGCAGAAGCGAACAAGGCGCGTATCCTCGATACCCTGCGTTTGGCTCGGCAGGACCGGGAAAAGCACTGTCTCCGAGATCGTGCGACTGCCGGCGCAACACAGGCGTGCTGCTATGCCCTCCCCTCTCCCGCACGTATCGATGAGGGGCGATACCGATGTCGGGCTGGGATCATCGACCAAAAGTGCGCCGCCAGGCGTCCAGGTGCCGGTGCGGAACGTCACGGAAGATACATGCCCCTCGCCGATGCCTCGCAGCGACATCACGAAACGAAGCGTGCCCTCGGGCAGACCCGACTGGTCGGGATGGAGCACGGCGCTTGGGTTGAACAAGGCGGCGGCCTCATATGCAAATTCTTCGCTGCAGTAGGCGCCTATTAATCGCCGCTGCTTGGCGTTGATACGATCGGCACCCGCGATCCCGCTGGCGACTTCGTTGAACCGGCGAAGCAACATCGCATCGACGTCGCGGTGGTTCTCGTCCAGGGATAGTGTGACGCCTTTCAGCTGACGCGCCAACTCAGCCTCATCGAGCGCCACGATCAGATCGACAGTCTCCTGGGTGCGGGACGTGCCGCCGTCGAAATCTCTGGGATAATTCGGCTCAAAAGGACGGACGACGGTGCGCGATGGATCGGGTCGAAGAACGCGATCATAGAAGTTTAGCTTTGCGCGTGAGGTCATGCTGATCGGTCTCCATTCGAATAATCCGCGCAGATCAATAAAGGCGCGAGCGCCAATATCGCGAGCCCGTCCTGGGCCCGACATTCGCCCTCGGTGGATGGCACTGTCGCGTCGGTAGGGCATGGTGCCTTCGCGCCGAATTGGGATTGTTACGTAGCCATTTCAGTGCCGCGCGCAGCGCACCAGGGAAACGTGATGCCTGCGTTTGGCCTGCTCGATCGAATGCGCGATGTTCTAGCGGAATGCCTTGATCGCCGCGCTCAGATTGACCCTGGCAGATCGATCGTAGTGACTGACTGGCGGGATCTGCGCATCGATTCCGAGAAGCTGATAGACCGCCATTTGCGCGGCCCGCACCGAATATTCGACGGTGAAGACGACATCTTCGGGTATTTCGACGAACTGACTGACAAAGGCGAGATTCCGCGTCGTTTCGGGAACCGGGAACGGCCGTTCGCCTTTCGAGCGCGGCATGAACATGCTCGTAATATAGGGCATCCGGCAGGGGATGCAGTTTGCCGTTTCAAAGACTGTCATGTCGATATTGAGATGGCCACATAGCTCGATCAGAAGGTCCTCCCCATAGCAGGCTGACATCGGCTTTGGCACGAAATCGCCGATGCGATCGGGGTGCAGAGCATACCCCCAGAACACCCGGCTCGTCGCCGGCTGGTCGGGGAAATGCGGTTGATGCGCCAATACCACCGACATCAACCAGCTCGAATCCTTGAAGGTCACAAGTCCGCCCGTGCCCGCCACGTTTCCGGTGAAGGATTCCATATGGTCGAAGAAGCGCGTGTTTCCCTGCGTGACCGTGAACGATATCCAGCAAGATTCGGCGATCGAGCTATTGAAGGCGGCTGGGTTCCCAAAGCCGGGATGCTCCGCGGCGAGCTTCTCCCATAGGGCCCACCCGCCGCTGTCATGTTTCGTCCGATGCGGCGGCGCACTGGTCATGGATCCCAGGCTCGAGGCGTCGGTCATCGAACCGTTCTGAAAAAAGACGAGGTCTTCGGGTCCGACGTCAATGGCTTCGGCCGCTTCGCCGTGGCGCAGCAGGATGCGGCTGACCGCTGACTTGCCGCCGATCGGGGCGAGGACGAGGTCTGTGACCAATGTGTCCCTGGCGAAATGGACGCCCCGTTCTTCGAGCCAGGCGGCCAGAGGACGGACCAGGGAATCATATTGGTTGTAGACCGTGCGCTTTACGCCCGCGAGCGTTTCGATCCTCGAGAATTCCTTGATGAAACGATGGAGGTAGCGCCTGAATTCGACCGCGCTGTGCCATGGCTGAAAGGCGAAGGTCGTTGCCCACATATACCAGAATTTGGTCTCGAAAAATGAAGGCGAGAGCCAATCGGTAATCCGTGTGGCGCCCAATCGCTCTTCACTGGCGACGGAAAGGCTGAGCAATTCCAGCCGGTCGTTCATCGAGAAGCCCATCGAGGTCACGTCGAGGATGGCACAATCGCGGTCGATCAGGCGTGCCTTCGAATGCGATCGTACACGTTCGTTGAACGCGATCGTCTCCTCGAAGACGGTCAAGCCGGGATGTTCGAGCGAGGGGATCGTCTTGAACAGACCCCAGGTGCATTCGTAATTATCCGTTGTCAGCATCCGGCCGCCGCGCATCGAATAGCCATCCGATGCGCTGCCGGCGCCGTCGAGGCTGCCGCCAAGGATCGGAAGCATTTCATAGACGGTAATGTCGCTGCCCTTCAGGCCACCGTCGCGGATCAGGAAGGCCGCTGCGGCCAGGGAGCCGATGCCGCCGCCGACAAGATACGCTTTTCTACCGCTTGCCATGTTGTTCTCCACTGGCGCCAAGTGGCGCCATGATCGAAATGAGCCGGAGTCCCGGTCCGAGCGATGCCACTATGCCGGGGGCCGACGGCGCGGCGGGTCTCACCAAAAGATCGGACCTGCCGGGACGATGTGGGCGCACGCACGGGTGGTTGGCACAGGCGGGGCACACCGTCAGAGCATTCGCTTGGTCAGTGGGCGCCGCCCTCGAAATCGATCACGATCCGCCCCTCGATTTCACCGTGATGCATGCGCGCGAAGATGTCGTTGATGTTCTCCAACGTGTCCGTCGTGACGGTCGCGCGAACCTTGCCCTCCGAGGCAAAATCTAGCGCTTCCTGCAGATCGAGCCGCGTGCCGACGATGGAGCCACGAACAGTGATCCCGTTCAGGACCGTGTCGAAAATCGACAGCGGAAAGTCGCCTGGCGGAAGCCCGTTCAACGCCACCGTGCCGCCCCGCCTGACCATGCCGAGTGCCTGCTTGAATGCGATCGGCGACACGGCGGTGACAAGTGCGCCATGGGCGCCCCCGATCTCCTTCTTGATGAATGCCGCGGGGTCGACGTTGCGCGCGTTGACGGAGAGATCTGCGCCCAGTCGCTCCGCGAGCGCGAGCTTGGCGTCGTCGATATCGACGGCCACGACATTGAGCCCCATCGCCTTGGCATATTGCACGGCCATATGCCCGAGACCGCCGATGCCCGAGATCGCCACCCAATTGCCGGGCCGTGTGTCCGTGACCTTCAGCCCCTTGTAGACCGTCACGCCGGCGCACAGGATCGGGGCGATGTCGATGAACCCGATATTGGCCGGCAGGTGACCGACATAGTTGGGATCGGCGAGAACATATTCGGCAAAACTGCCATTCACCGAATAGCCGGTATTCTGCTGGGCCTCGCAGAGCGTTTCCCATCCGCCGAGGCAATGAACACAGTGCCCGCAGGCGGTGTAGAGCCAGGGGACGCCGACACGGTCGCCCTCCTTCACATAGGTCACGCCGCTACCCACCGCGACCACATGACCGACACCCTCATGGCCGGGAATGAACGGTGGATTGGGCTTGACCGGCCAGTCCCCCTCGGCCGCGTGAAGGTCTGTATGACAAACGCCGGTCGCCGCGATCTTCACCAGGATCTGGCCCGGGCCAGGCATCGTGACCGGCACTTCCTCGATCACCAGCGGTTGGCCAAATTCGCGTACGACCGCAGCTTTCATGGTCTTGTTCATCGTGGTGTTCCTTGCAGAGGCGGCCGCGCGGATTGGCCGCGGCCTGGGTGAGCCGGGTCAAAAGAGGCCGAGGGCCGTCTCGTCGTAGCTGACCAGCAGATTCTTGGTCTGCTGATAGTGGTCGAGCATCATCTTGTGGTTTTCACGCCCGAACCCGGAGGCCTTATATCCTCCGAACGCCGCGTGCGCGGGATAGGCATGATAGCAGTTGGTCCACACCCGACCGGCCTCGATCGCGCGGCCCAGCCGATAGGCATGATTGCCGTTACGGGTCCACACACCGGCGCCCAATCCGTAGATGGTGTCGTTGGCGATCGAGATCGCGTCCTCGATCGTCTTGAACGGGGTCACCGACAGGACCGGCCCGAAAATCTCCTCCTGGAAGATCCGCATCTTGTTGTTGCCGACAAACACGGTGGGCTCGACGAAGAAGCCGTCGTCGAGCTCGCCTCCCGGACGGGCGCGCTGCCCCCCCGTCAGGCACTCGGCGCCTTCCTGCTTGCCGATGTCGATATAGCCCAGGATCTTGTGGAGCTGGTCCTCCGACGCCTGCGCGCCCATCTGCGTGAGCGGATCGAGCGGGTCGCCGACCCGGATCGCCGCGACGCGCGCGACCGCCCTTTCGACAAACCGGTCGAAGATCGATTCGTGGACCAGCGCGCGCGAGGGGCAGGTGCAGACCTCACCCTTGTTGAACGCGAACAGGGCGAAGCCTTCCAGCGCCTTGTCGAGGAAATTGTCGTCCTCGTTCATGACGTCCGCCAGGAAGATGTTCGGGGACTTTCCGCCCAGCTCCATCGTCTGCGGGATCAGGTGCTCGGCGGCATAGCCCATGATCTGCCGGCCGGTCGTCGTTTCGCCGGTGAAGGACACTTTCGCAATCCGCGGATTGGCCGCGATCGCGCGTCCGACCGACCCACCCGGTCCGGTCACGATATTGACCACCCCCGGCGGCAGGATATCGGCGGTCAGCTCGGCGAACAGCAGCAGCGAAAGCGGCGTCTGCGAGGCGGGCTTGATGACCGTGCAGTTGCCGGCCGCGAGCGCCGGGGCAATCTTCCAGGCCGCCATCAGCAGCGGGAAATTCCACGGAATGATCTGTCCGACGACGCCCAGCGGCTCGCGGAAATGATAGGCGATCGTCTTCTCGTCGATTGTCGAGATCGACCCTTCCTCCGCGCGGACGCAGCCGGCGAAATAGCGGAAGTGATCGATGGCCAGCGGCACATCGGCGGCGCGGGTCTCCCGGATCGGCTTCCCGTTGTCCATGGTCTCGGCCAGCGCGAGCAGCTCGAGATTGTCCTCGAGCCGGTCAGCCACGCGATTGAGGATCCTTGCGCGCTCGGCGGGGCACATGCGCGCCCAGCCCTCCTTCGCCCGGTGGGCAGCATCCAGCGCTGCCTCCACATCCTCTGGCGAAGACTTCGCGATCTCGGCGAGCTGCCGGCCGTTGATCGGACTATGGTCCGTAAAATATTCGCCGCGTATCGGCTCCACCCATCGTCCACCGATGAAGTTGCCATAACGCGACGGTGCGTGACCCTTCGCCCGGACGGTGTCGATCGCTTGCTGGAACATGAAACATCTCCGCTATACATGGCCCGGCGCCCAGGTGTGCGGCACCGCGGACTCAATATTCTCCCTCGCAGGAGGGCTGCGTTGCGGATGTGCGAGATGACGACTTTGCGAAGTATTGGGATTGTTACGTAGCGGCTGATAGAGCAATCCGGGGCCGGTTGGATGCGGTGTCGATCGGCAACAAGAAGCCGTGCGTCGCGACCGAACGCCGACACGGGCGTCAACGTCAGTAATAATCTGCGAGCGTCAGCAGCCGCACGATACCGGATCCGTCGACGAGCCTGAAGTGGGTGCCGGCAGGAAGGAAGCGCCAGCGCCAAAGCTGCCCACGCGTGTAGCTTGCATTGATTGGCCGCCCGTCGATACGGACGATCCGATCGCCGACCGACCAGCCGCTCTTCTCGGCCGGACTATGGACCGCGACATGGGCGACGGTCAGGGCGGAAGGCGAAACCGCCAGGCCGAAGCCTGAACGGTCTTTCAGCATCGGGAGCCTGTGTTTTGGCGGCGCCGGACGCAGCCACAGGCTTTCCGCAGTGATATCCATGATCACATCGAATTGCGCGATGAGCGGCAATCCGATGCTCCCCACCGCGCTGTCGGATTGCCAATGATCCAGCCCCGCCACCGGCACCCCGGCAATGTGCACTTCGCCGATAACAATGTCGTCCAGAACAAAGGCGGTCACAATCTGGACCCCATCAAGGCTTCCCAGCGCCGCGGTCGACCGGGCCTTGCCGGCGAGGAGGTCCTGCGCAGCGACAAAGGGGGTAGAGAGCATGAGCGCATTTGCGCTCCCGAGATCGAAAATGAGTTGCACGGGGCTCCCGCCCCCGATCGACGCTGTGACCAGCAGTTCGCTGCGAGTCCCGTGCGTCAGAGGAAGGCGACGCCAGCCGCTCCCGCCGGCAAAACTCCCCGTCGGGGCGAAGCCGATCCGGTCCTGCGTGAAGTCGAGGGCGACACAGCGCCCCGCCAAGATGTCCTCCCCCAGGACCAGATCGATCGGGCGCCCGAATGCGGACGATATCGCCGCAAGGTCGCTCACGATGGCGAACGGCAAGCGCCTGCGATCGTCGGCGACGGTGAGGGCAACGTCGCTGATCTCGGTGACCTCGACGCGGCCACCGGTGCCGCGAATGATCCGTTTCCCGGATGGGGCGATATCCAGACTCTCCACCAGGCGCGTATTGATGATCGAAGCGGCGCTTCCGCTGTCTAGAATGGCGCGGACGGGACTGCCGGCCACCTCTGCCGAGACCATCAGCGTATCGCCCATCGCGATCTCCGCTGACGTCCAGGCAAAGGAACCCCACCCATCGCCTGCGCGGGCGAGAGACGTCAGAGGGAAGCCAGCCGACGAGGCGCCCAGGAGCGACGCGGCGGACAGGCCGCGGGCGAGAAGCGTCCGGCGATGCATCCTGTGATAAGCGTCCGCGTCGTTTTCCAATCTGCCCTGCCTGCTTCTGGAAAACCGCCCCGTTCGATCGACGCCGCACAGGCGGTCTCATTGCCCGGCATGATCGTTCGCATGCTGCGCCGGCGGCAGGCATCCGTAACAAAACGTATATTTCCCGAACGGCTCGAACGGCACTTCTGCTGGCATCTTCAAACGGATCGAAATCTTGCGGTCCCCACGTCCAATTCTTCGAGGAGCCAAGTCATGCAGAATATTTTCCGTAGCAAAGCTGGCCTGATCGTCCCCGCCATCGCTGCGCTTGTCGCGCTCTCGGCGACGCAGGCTTGGGCGGATGAGGCCCCGCCGGTGCCGGCAAAAGTCGTCAAGCACCAGAACCACGAGGCGCATCAGGCCCATCAGGCAGGGATGAAGCATGGCGCGAGACAGATGCATGACGAGATGATGCACGACCATCAGATGGGCGTGAACGCGTCGGGCGGCATGCAGATGGGATGTGGCGGGGCGGCCGGGTGCAAGGACAAGATGCCGATGGCGCCCAAAGCGAAGCCGGACCAGGCGCCGCCCGCCGCCAGCATGCCCGCCACGCCGATGAGCGACGACATGTAGGAAGCGCGGAAGTGAAGGGCCGACAGCGTTGGCGAGACAGATGCGAGGGTCCGGCAGATACGGATGTCTCCACCGGACGCTGATCCTGCGCGCCTTTCACTTCCTCGGCCGGGTTTCATGCGCCCCTGACCCCGCCTGCCCGGTCGGCCGTCTCTGCGACCATGCCCCCGCGGGGCAATCGGCTCCGCGGCGTCTCTTCAGGTCTGGTTCCGAAAGTTCAAATTGATGCGGACTCTACTTCCCCCGCTTGCCGATACGACCACCGGTCGCCGAGGCTTCGTGCAAGGTCTTTTGCTCGCGACAGCCCTTGCCACGCTGGGTTGGCCCGCGCACGCGCTCGCGGCACCGGCGGTGAAGACGCCGGACGTGCTGAGCGGCACCGAGATCGATCTCGACATCAGCCGGGTCACGGTCAACTATTCCGGAAAAGCGAGCGTCGCCACGGCCGTCAACGGGAGCGTGCCGGGCCCGCTGATCAGGCTGCGCGAAGGCGACGCTGTAACGATCAGGGTCAAGAACAGTCTGGATGAAATGACCAGCATCCATTGGCATGGCCTGATCCTGCCGACGGACATGGATGGCGTGCCAGGGATCAGCTTTGGCGGAATAGCGCCGGGCGAAACCTTTACCTACCGCTTTGTCGTGAAGCAGAGCGGCACCTTCTGGTACCATGCTCATACATTGGCGGAGCAGACGGGCCTTTATGGCCCGATGATCATCGAATCGAAGAGCGAGACGCCCCTCGCCGCCGACCGCGACTATACGGTCATGCTCAGCGACTGGACGGACGAGGCTCCGCTTCAGGTCTATCTGAACCTGAAGAAGATGAGCAGCTATTATAATTTCGCGCAGCCGACCGCCGGCGATTTTGCGCGCGATGCCGGCAAGCTCGGGCTGGGCGGTGCTTTGTCGAAGCGCGCGATGTGGAACAAGGCGCGCATGAATCCGACCGATCTGAGCGACGTGTCCGCCGCCACCTACACCTATCTCCTGAACGGCGCGCCCTCCGCCAGGCACTGGACGGGCATCGCGAGCAAGGGCGAAAGGGTTCGCCTGCGCTTTATCGGCGCCGGAACCGCCACCTATTTCGACGTTCGGATTCCCGGCCTGATGCTCACGGTCGTCGCCGCCGACGGACAACCCGTCGAGCCGGTCGACGTGGATGAATTCCGGATCGGACCCGGTGAAACCTACGACGTCATCGCGACCATCGCGGACGACAAGGCCTATGCGATCTTCGCCCAGTCCATGGATCGCACCGGCTTTGTCCACGGCGTGCTCGCGCCGCGTGACGGCATGAGCGCGGACATTCCCCCGGTCGATCCGCGCTCCTGGCTCGATCCGATCGACATGATGGGTGGGATGGCCGGGATGGCGGGGATGGGACCGGCCGGTCACGACCATGGCATGGTCGAGACGACACCCAAAGCCCGCCATGCGCGTACCGAATATGGTGCCAATACCGACATGCGCGTCGACTTTCCGCGTACCAATCTCGATGATCCCGGCGTCGGGCTGCGGCGCAATGGGCGCCGGACCCTGACCTATGCGGATCTGAAGACAGCAGGGCCGGCGGCAGACCCCCGCGAACCGCAGCGCGAGATCGAACTCCATCTGACCGGCAACATGGAACGCTTCGTGTGGGCATTCGACGGCGTGAAGCTCAACGATTCGAAGCCCCTGCATTTCACCCCGAACGAACGGCTCAGGATCATCCTCGTCAACGATACGATGATGACCCACCCGATGCACCTGCACGGGATGTGGAGCGATCTTGAATCGCCCGACGGACAGTTCCAGGTCCGCAAGCACACCATTTCGGTGCAACCGGCCCAGCGCGTGGCCTTTCGCGTGACGGCCGACGCGATGGGCCGGTGGGCCTTTCACTGCCACCTTCTCTACCACATGGCGGCGGGCATGTTCCGCGAGGTGGTCGTGGCATGACAAGCTCGCGCTCAACTTGGTTGCTGGCTCTCACCGGGCTCGCGATGACCACCATCACCGAACCCGCGCTCAGCCAGCAGGTGAAACCCGCGGGCAACGCCGAGGCCGCCAGCTCCAATGATCAGGCCATGCCGCCGGATATGCAGATGGGCGACCAGCAAAAAGATGGCAGCAGCGCGCCCCCGATGAACATGCCCGGCATGGACATGAGTGGCGGAAAGCCCGGCGCCGATGCGCGCGACCCGGACGCTTATTCCGACGGCTACAGGAATTCGACGCTGCCCGGCTATGAGATGGCCGACAAAATTTCGGTGGCCAAGGTGCTCGTGGATGAGCTCGAGTTCCTCACGAACAAGCAAGGCCAAGGCATCAGCTGGTCGGGTCAGATTATCAATGGCCCGGACAACGACAAACTCTTGCTGCGGAGCCAGGGCCTGAAACAATCCGGTGAGCGGCTTGATCCGGAATCCTCGGTCGAGGCGTTCTGGTGGCACGGACAGCGCCCGTTTTGGGGAACGATCCTTGGCGTGCGTCAGGACATCGGCCCGGGAGCCCATCGCTGGATCGCCGGGGGGATCGAGGGCCTGGCCCCCTATTGGTTCGATGTCCAGCTGACCGGCTACGTTGGAGACGATGGCCGTCTCGCGGCACGTCTGAAGGCATCCTATGACGTGCTGCTCACCAACCGCCTCATCCTCGTACCGCAGCTGGAATCGAACGCCTACAGCAAGGCGGCTCCCGAGCGCGGGCTCGGCGGAGGCCTGAGCAACCTCGAGCTCGGCTTGCGGATGCGCTACGAGATTCACCGAAAAGTCGCTCCCTATGTCGGCTTTGTATGGGAGCGCTCCTTTGGTGAGACGGCGGATTTTCGTCGCCTTGCTGGCGAAAATCCCACCGAACACCGGTTTGTGGCTGGCTTACGGATCTGGTGGTGAGACGCGCGCTGAACCGCAGCGGCTAAACTTTTTGGAAAGGACCAAATCATGCTTGATCGTCGCGCCGTCATCGGTTCGGGACTCACCTTCGCGGCGCTTACCGGGGCTGTCGCCGCGGCAGGCCCGGCCATCGCGGCGCCAAGGAAGCGTGGTGACGGCATGATGACGCTCGACGAGTGCGTCGACAGCTGTATCGCATCGCACCGCATGTGCCTGGAAACCGCGCGATACTGCACCGAGCAAGGCGCACCGGCTCATATCGAGGCGACGCACATCGCTTTGCTTCTGGACTGCGCGGAGCTCTGCCAGACAACCGCCAATTCCATGCTGCGCCGATCGCCGCAGCATGCCCTGTTGTGCGACGCCTGTGCCCGGATGTGCGAAGCCTGCGCGCGCGATTGCGCGAAGATCTCCGGCGACGCCCGCATGCAGGCCTGCGCCCAGACCTGCAGGGATTGCGCGGCGAGCTGCAAGGAAATGGCCAGTATGGGAATGTGATCTGGCCGGTCACCGCTTGCCTCCGGATCCGCACCCGACGTTCATTCCGCAAGCCACGCGACCGGCCAATCAGCCGCGGGCACGATCGTGCCAGATTTCCGCTGCGGACCGCATGTTTGCCGGCCCCAGGCCACCCGTCTGAGCCAGCAACAACTTCCCGGCGCTTTGCGTTCTGGCGCAACAGCATCTGGCATATCCGTCCCGCACTCATAGGGCGCCGCATCCGAGCCGGCATAAGCACGAGAAGCATTCGTATATTTCCGTAGAGACCCGGCGCGACCCAATTGCGACTTTCAATGCATGGAGGCGGTCATGAACGAGTGCGATATTCCTTACTTGCTACGGCGCGTGCGCGCCCACCGGTCACAGGCAGCGGCGGCGAATTGCCCCGAGGCGCGCTTGATCCACCGACGCTTCGTCGAGAATTATCAGCATTTGCTGGTGGGAATACGGCGGGACCAACTTCGTGAGCGAGGCGACCGGGGAAGCCAGCCTTGTGCTGAACGCGCCTGCCTTTGCGAAGGGCAAGACCCGGAAATGGCCCAGAGCCGTCGCGCAACATCCGCAGCCGCCGCAGCGGGTGAACGTGGAGAAAATGAGGCGGTCCCAGCCATTCGGTACAAGCCGGCCAGCGTACTGGTCCATCACGACCTGACCGCCCTTGGCCGACAGAGCGTTCCTGAAGCCCCTCAGCTTTTCAACGCGAACGTAACTGTCGCGACGGCCAGTGCTGCGACGGCGGCACACCAACGCATCAACCCTGCCGACCGCCAGGCTCAAGCGATGGCGATGGACGCCACAGCCTGAATGGCGCCATTGAGGTTGCCGCTGGATATGCTCTGATGGACTGGACCAACGCCACGCCGCTCGCTGCCTTGACGGGCGGAATATTGATCGGATTGGCGTGCGCGATCATGTTGCTCGGCCTCGGCCGGATAGCGGGCGTGAGCGGCCTCGCCGCGCGTGCCTTCGCCCTCTCACAGACTGGCCCGCCCTGGAGCATCGCTGCGGCTTTCATTGTCGGCCTGCCGTTCGGAGCGGGGATCGTGAACCTGATCTCAGGTCCGGTAATTGCCCGTTTTCCATCCTCGCCGGCGGTGGTCCTGATCGGCGGGCTGCTGGTCGGCTTCGGTACCCGGATGGGCAGCGGCTGTACCAGCGGCCACGGCGTGTGTGGCCTCTCCCGCCTGTCAGCGCGATCGATCGTAGCAACTTTGAGCTTCGTGAGCTTTGGCTTCGCGACCGTCGCGGTGATGCGCGTGCTAGGCGTTTCGTGGTGAGGGTCCGCATCCCTATCGCACTCATTGCCGGGCTCCTGTTTGGCGCAGGACTCGCCTGTTCCGGCATGTCAGATCCGACCCGCGTGCGTGCCTTCCTCGATCTGTTCGGAGGCCGCTGGGACCCTACGCTTGCTTTCGTGATGGGAGGCGCCATCGCCCCGATGGCCTTGGCCTGGGTGATCCGGCGGCGGATGGAGACGCCACTTGCCGACAGCCGCTTCTCGCTGCCGGATGCCCGCGAGATCACCGCGCGCCTGATCGGCGGTAGTGCAATCTTCGGGATCGGCTGGGGAATTGCCGGCCTCTGCCCCGGTCCGGCGATTGCGGACCTTGCCATCCGCCCGACGCTTGCCGCGCCCTTCGTGATCGCGATGCTGGCAGGGTTCGCGGTGCACCGCTTCATCGATCGCCCGAAGATCTGAATCGGAGCCGGCCCTTTGATGTACTTTGACGACGGAGCAAACGAGAGGCGCCTCAATCTTTCAACCGTAACGTCATCGCCGTGACCGCCAACGCGGCGGCAGCGGCAAGCCACAGCATCAAATGCTCCGACGCGCTTGCCCATCCAGTGACGATCGACGCCGCAGCCTGACTGGCGCTCACCGCCGCGTACTGGAGCGCAAGGCCCGAACCCTGCGTGCCCGGAGACGCTTTCGACGTCAGATAATTGGTGAGCAGCTTCAGCGTCGCGGTGCTCCAGCCGGCGAGCAGAAATACAGGCACGAGCACCCACAAGGTCCGGGCGAAGACGGCAATGATCAATGCGGCGGCCAGCCCGGCGAGCATTGGCCGCAACAGCCAGGCCGCGCCGACCGTGACTCTGCGCCCTGTGAACGGGACGAGCTGCGCCACCAGCATCGCTGCACCGCACAGAGCGAACAGCATCGAGACGTTCTCGCGGAACAGATCCCGCGCGCCCGATCCAAGCGACAACGTCAGATGCAGAACGGTGAGGCACCCGGACGCAATGGCCGAGATCAGGAGCAGCGGGACAAGCGCCTCACGCGCTTTCGGGCGTGGAACGCTGCCGACCGGACCAGTGGCACTTTCCCGTGAAACCAGAAGAAGACCGGGCATGGCGATCGCGCTCAATGCAGCTGGCGCCAGGAATGGCGACGTTGCTCCGAGCGCCACCGAAATTTCTCCAAGGAGCGGGCCGGTCAGGTCGCCCGCGAAGACCAGGGCGTTCAGCCAGGTGAACTGACGCGCTCGCCGAACCAGATCTGGTGAACGATCGGCGACCATCGCAAATGCCGTCGGCACGACGGCCGCCGCAAACACGCCATTGAGCAACCGCAAAACATAGAGTCGCTCGAATCCGACCGCGGAATACAACGCCATTGTCAGGCTGAAACCCAACAGCCCCACGACCAGGATCGGCCACCGTTTCCACCGGTCGGAAATCCAGCCCCATAACGGCGCCGAGAGACACCCTGCGATCTGGGAAACCGTGACCAGGGCGACGACAAGGCGCCCTCTCGCGAGGGCACTCGCGTCCGGAGACATTTGACCCACCATTTCTGGCAGGAATGGCAGGACGACGCTATTACCCAGGGCAACCGCCGTGGCCGCGAAGAGAAGAACGACGAAGCCAAGTTCGCCCCGATCGCGCGCCGCTTCGATGACCGTGGCGGGCAAGCTCGCCTCCATATGCTACGACCCGGCCATGAATACCCGGATCGCGCTGGCCCCGCCCTTGCAGTCACCAGGGCCGGGCGCGCCCGCGAAGAAGATCGCACGCGGAATCGCGCGCATATCCACCATCAGAAGGCGGCGGAGAAAATGCCTTGTGGGACGAGCGCCGGTCCCGGGAAGGTGCGAGGATGTCGCAGAGGTTCCGATCACGGCGCGATATTCCATTTCCCTAGCAGTGATCGCTGCCAACTTTCCGCCCGGCGGAGATTACTTCGCCGATGGTCTGTACCAGCACACCATCGCGCAGAGGTTTCTCGAGCACAGCGGCAAAGCCCGCTTCCTGCGCGCTTTCGGCGAGCTTATCGGCGTAATGCGCCGTGATCAGGATCGCCGGCCCACACCAGCCCGCCGACCGAAGCTTCCTCAGGATCGAAATGCCGTCGATGTCCGGCATAAGATAATCGACCACGAGGCAATCGCCCGATTGCGTTTGCGGATCGAGCAGCAAGGCAGTGCCACTCGCATAGGACAGGACGCCAAAGCCGCGGGACCGCAACAAGAGATGAAGGGACCTGCGTACCGAGACATCGTCGTCAGACAACAGGATCAGGGCCGCTTTCTCGCTCGTTTGGTGATCGATAACGCCCATGACCGACGATGCTGCCTCTTCGCTGATCCACCCTCGGATCCTGGGCATGCATCGCAAATGAACAGGAGGCCGTCGCTACGTAGTGATCCCAAGCTCACGATTCCGGCGCATCGCCCAATCCGGCCGAAAACGCGATCCTCAGCGCGTCCGACAGGCTATGCACTTCGAGCTTGGTCATGAGGTTCGCCCGATGAACTTCCACCGTTCGAGTCGATATGTCGAGATCATAGGCGATGGTCTTGTTGGGAAAGCCGTTGGCGAGGCCGATGAGAACCTCTCGTTCGCGAGGCGTGAGCACGGCGACCCGCACCCTCGCCTCCGCCTCTCGAAGCGACCGCGCGTCGGACTTATCGAGCCTCGAGAAAGCCACGCCGATCGAGGCCAGGAGCGCGGTCTTCTCGAACGGCTTCTCCAGGAAATCGACCGCCCCTGCCTTCATGACGCGAACCGCGATCCCGACATCGCCATGCCCGGTCAAAACGATCACCGGCATGGTGACACCACGCTCTGCAAGCACCTCCTGGACCTCGAGCCCGTCCATGCCGGGCATGCGAACGTCAAGCAGAATGCATCCCGGCTCAGCGGTCTTGACGGCTTTCAGAAACGCAATGCCGGAGGCATAGGTCTGGACGGCGAATCCCGATGTCTTCAGCATGAAGCCGGCCGACTTGCGGATGGATTCTTCGTCATCGACCAAATGGACAATACGTTTAGGCGTCATGCTCATCCTCCGGGCGGGCCTGCATCAAGGTGAAATGAAAAGCAGCGCCTCCGTTCGGCGCGCCGTCGGTCCAGATCCGGCCGCCATGGGCTTCGATGATCGTTCGACAGATCGAAAGGCCAAGGCCCATGCCGTCGGTCTTGCTGCTCACAAAGGCTTCGAAAAGTTGGGGCGCGACCTGCTCGGATATGCCTGGGCCCGTGTCCGCCACGGACACCTGAACCATTGCCTTCGGCCGCCGCCGCGTCGTGATCGTGAGGTCGCGAATGGCGACCTGCGCCATCGCCTCGACCGCATTGCGGATCAGATTCACGAGGACCTGCTGAACCTGTATGCGATCGGCGAGCACCGGCGAGGCCGCCGGATCAAAATCGAAAAAACTGCGAACGCCTCGTTCACGGGCGCCGACAAGGCCGAGAGCAGCGGCTTCCTCAATCAGCCGCGGCAAATCCTCGATCCGCTTCTCGGTCTCCCCTCGCGCCACGAAATCACGAAGTCTTCGGACGATATGCCCCGCGCGGTGGGACTCCTTAGCTGCCTCGTCGAGCGCGTCGCGCACGATCGCGACGGTCTCGGCATCGGGATCGACAAGCAGGTCGCGCGTCGTTTCCAGATAATTGGCGATCGCGGTAAGCGGCTGGTTCAACTCATGGGCCAGCGTCGACGCCATCGTGCCCATCGCGCTGAGGCGCGAGACGTGAATCAATTCGGCTTGCAGCTCCTTGAGCTGCAGTTCGTTGCGGTCGCTTTCTGTCAGGTCGTGAATGAAGCCCGTGAAGACGCGGTGGCCACGGTGACCGGCCTCTCCGATCGAGAGTTCCATCGGAAAGGTGGTACCGTCCCGCCGTTGGCCAACGACGATCCTGCCAATACCGATGATCCGCCGTTCGCTCGTCGACAGATATCGGCCGATATAGGAATCATGCCGTTCACGGTCCGGGGACGGCATGAGGCTGCTCACATTGGCGCCGAGCACCTCTGCTTCCGAATATCCGAACAAGCGCTCGGCCGCGGCGCTGAAGGACGTTATCAGCCCGCGCTCATCGATGATGACCATGGCATCGGGAACTGTATCCAGGATCGACTGGAGATGCTGCTCGCGGGCAACGATCGCTTCCTTGGTCGCGGCTTCATCGGTCGTGTCGCGCAGGATCTTGCCATAGCCGCTCAGCTGGCCGGCCTCATCGTGGAGCGCCGTCGTCGTCAGATGGGCGAGGAACTCCGACCCGTTTTTCCGAACGCGCCAAGACTCTTGCTCGACCCGGCCAAGCTGCTCCACCTGCGCGAGGTGCCTATCCGCAACGCCCGCCGCGATATCTTCCGCGCAATACAGGAACGAATGGTGTTTCCCGATCGCATCGGAGCTGGCCCATCCCGTAATTTCTTCACAGCCGGCGGTCCAAACTGTCACGAGGCCCTTAGGGTCAAGCGCATAGACGGCGTAATTTGGCGCGCTCTTCACTACCTGAATGATCGTGCCCGAATCGGGATCGAGGCCATTCGCCTTTTGGCTCTCAATCATGCCCCCATCCATCTCCCCGTCATCCACAGTCAAACAAGGTTAGAATGGATTTGCGGACAGGCGCCGACAGCCGTCGGAGGCAGGGTTTCTGCCATCGTTCCCACCATGCACCCGGCGAGCGAAAATCGGCGTTGGCTTTCGAAACGAGACATCAAGCGTGGCTCCCCATAACTCTATACGCAGGAGCAGCGGTTACCCCTCACGCTCCGTTTCCCCGGTCACGGCGTCCGAGCTATCGGGCTGCGCCAAGATCATCATTGTGGACCTTGGACCATAGTCCTGGGTCAAGCGATATTGACGAGCCTAAAACGGCAGCGCCTGGAGAGTTCATGCTGTCACGAAGATGTCGCTGGACGAGAGTGGCACGGCCAGGCGTTGCCGTCCGAGCGACAGGGGCCACCGGCGTTGGCCGCGTCCGTGAGATGCACCCGCTCCTGGCAGGCTTTGGGCGACGCACCCGGATTGAATCAACCGACCGTGAATTGCCCCATCATGCCTTCATCCTCATGTTCCAGGATATGGCAGTGATACATAAAAGGTGCTTTGGTGGCCGGCTGGTCGAACCGGACCAACAATTCTACCGCCTCCTTCACGACGATCGTATCGCGAGGCCCCTGATCGAGAAGGTCCGGGTCGTCGCCATCGCGGCGTAGCACGTCGAAATGCACGCCGTGGATATGGAAGGGATGCGCCATCTTCTTCCCGGAGACTTTCCATATCTCGACGTCCCCGAGACCGACTTCCTCGTCGATGCGATCAATGTCGAACGGCCTGTCGTTGATCGCGTATGCGCCGTCATCGCTGTCCATCATACCGCCCATCGACATATTGAGCACGAAGCGCCGGCGCCTTACGGCCGCTTCAGGATCTGGTACGGTGCGTGCCGCCAGGAGCAGTGGTACAGCGGCTGCGGCCCGCCCGCCCAAGCCCGGGCGCGGTGAGAAGGTCAGCACCGTCTCCGTCGTTGAAGCGTCGTCTTCATCGTCGTGATGGTCGCCCATCATTCCCATACCTCCCATCATCCCCATCATCGACGCGCTCGCATCTTGAGCGGTGACCAGAGCGACCGGCTTGCCATCGGCGAAGCTTACCAATATCTCGGCACGCTGGCCGGGTGCCAGGGTGAGGGCCTGCAGTTCGACGGACCTCGCCAGGAGACCGCCCTCGGTGCCGATCCAATGAAACGTCCGGTCATCGCTGAACGAAAGCTCATAGATGCGGGCGTTCGAACCGTTCACGAGCCGCAACCGCACCAGGCGGTCCGGAACATCGGCCCGAGGCGTGGGTGCGCCATTGACCAGAATCGTGTTGCCACGGCGGCCCTGCGAAGCAACCATCATGCCGGTCGGCATGACCAGCCGGCCATCCTCGAATTGCCGGTCCTGAATCAGGACGGGCAGATCATCAACGCCATAGTCCGACGGCAGTCCAAGGCCCTGCTCTTCCTCATCCGTCACAACCAGCATGCCCGCGAGCCCCGAATAGACTTGCTCACCCGTCAACCCATGCGCATGCGAGTGATAGAAGAGGGTCGCCGCCGGCTGGCGGATCGGCAGCGTAGGACGCCAGGTCGCACCGGGAGCGATCAGCTGGTGCGGGCTACCGTCCAGTTCGCCCGGCACGAGCAGCCCGTGCCAGTGAACCGTTGTGTCAGCCGACAGGCTGTTGCCGACGGTCATCGTCACATCGTCGCCGCGGTGAACCCGCAGCGTCGGGCCGAGATAGCTACCATTGTACCCGAGCGTGGCGCTTCGCCGGCCAGGGAAGAACGTGGTCTCGCCTTCCTGTGCTCTCAGGTTGATCAGCTGGCCGTGTTGGCGCGCGTCGACCAGGCGCGGGATCGGAAGCGTCCCGGCACGCTCGGGCGAACCGAATTTTCGCGTACACGCCGCCGCCAGGAGCAGACCCCCGCTCGCCAGCAACGTCCGCCGGTTCAGTAACATCATGACCGCCTCCTGGTTGGCGCGGAGCGCCTGCTTTGCTAAATGCGAATTCAGCGAGCCACCAGCTGATCGAGGATCGGGCATCCCGACCGGTCGTCACCACCGCATCGATCCGCGAGATCGAGCAGCGGCACGCGCGTCGTCTGGAGCTTGCGAGCCTGACAGCTGTTCGGCGCGCGTGATGGGCAAGCGACATGACCTCGGCCTGGAGCGCTCGAAATCGCTCCAAAGGGAGAGGGAGACGAGATCCGCGATCTCCACGATAGGAAAACCGAGATCGCGAGCGATCGCGCGATAAAATGGCAACTGGTGGGCGGGAAACGAACAGTCGCGATAACCCGTTATCGCTGCGAAGCCTGGTTCGCATCAGGGCGATCTTCTCATAGTGCCGGATCACCCGCGGTGATACACTGCTCCGCCGGTGCGTGACCGAAGGATCAACACGCGGCCTCACCGCCGCCCCCTTCCATGGCGATTGATAAGAGCGACCGTATGATCGGCGATCACGCGCTCCTCATCAGTGGGAACGATCCGCACGATCACTCTGCTATCTGGCGCGCTGATGACAGGCGCATTCGATGCATTTGCGTCGAGATCAAGAATGACGCCAGTCCAAGCTAAGCGCTCGCAAATCGCAGCCCTAATCTCTGAATCATTCTCGCCAATGCCGGCGGTGAAGACGAGACCGTCGAGACCGCCGAGCGCGGGAATGAGAGCGGCGGCCTGACGGCCAGCTTGCTGGACGAAAAGGGCGACCGCCTCCTTCGCTTCCGGCGCGTCGCTTGCATGCAACGTACGCATATCGCCTGAAATCCCGGACACACCGAGTAAGCCCGACTGCTCATAGAGCAACGTCTCCACCGCCTGTGCGGCCATACCGACCTGAGTCTGAAGATGAAGCACCACGCCGGGGTCGATCGCGCCCGAGCGCGTGCCCATCATCAATCCGTCAAGCGCCGTGAAGCCCATCGTCGTATCGACGCTCGCCCCGGCACGCATTGCGCACATGCTCGCACCGTTGCCTAGGTGCGCGGCGATGACGCGGCCTGCGGCCAGAGCAGGGTCGATCTCGCGAAGGCGGCCCGCAATGTATTCATAGGACAAACCGTGAAAGCCATACCGGCGCACGCCCTGGCCGTGAAAAGCGCGCGGAATCGGCAGGCGCGTCGCCAACGGCGGCATGCCATGGTGAAACGCGGTATCGAAGCAGGCGATCTGCGGCAGCAAAGGCGCCAGCAGGCGCAAGGCCCGGACCGCGGCGAGGTTATGCGGCTGATGGAGCGGCGCCAATGGGATCAAGGCATCGAGCGCATCCAGCAAAGTATCATCGATGATCTGCGGCGCGGCGAAGCGCACGCCGCCATGGACGATACGATGGCCGATCGCGGCGACCTTGCGGTCTCCCAATTGGGTTGCCGCCCAGGCAAAGAGGTCCTCGAGCAGATTCTCGTGCGAGAGTGCGTCCCCGCCCGGCCACGTCTTTTCCACGATGGTCTCGCTGCCCGCGTCGCGCGCGACGAGCCGGGGGCTAGTGCCGATACCCTCGATCTTGCCGCCCGCATCGAAGTCGAGCTGTCCGCCCGACAAGCGATAGAGCGCGAACTTGATGCTCGACGAGCCGGCATTGAGACTGACGATCGCCTTCATGCCGGCTTCGCGATCGGGCCGGGCGTGGCTCTGGGGGCGGCCCGCGCCAGCAACAGCGCGATTGCGCATGACGCTACGCTGGTGCGGAGCGAATCCGCCCGGCTGGTGAGAATGATGGGTACCCGCGCGCCCAGCACCACGCCGGCCGCGTCCGCGCCGCCGAGAAAGGTCAGCTGCTTGGCAAGCATATTGCCGGCTTCCAGATTGGGAACGACGAGGACTTCGGCGCGCCCTGCAACGGGGGAGACGATGCCCTTGTCCTTTGCCGCCTTCTCGCTGATCGCGTTGTCGAAGGCGAGCGGACCGTCAAGGACGCCGCCGACGATCTGTCCGCGATCGGCCATCTTGCACAAGGCGGCCGCATCGAGCGTCGAGCGGATCGCCGGATTGACCGTCTCCACGGCAGACAAGATCGCGACCTTCGGACAGGCGATGCCGATGACATGCGCGAGGTCGATCGCATTGCGGATGATATCGGCCTTGTCTTCCAGGCTCGGATCGATGTTGATCGCCGCGTCGGTGATGATGAGCGGCGCCGGATGCCCGGGGACGTCCAGCAGATAGGCATGACTGATGCGGCGCTCGGTTCGCAGGCCCGTCGCAGCCGGAACGACAGCACCCATAAGTTCGTCGGTGTGCAGCGATCCCTTCATCAGCAGCAGTGCTTCGCCCGAGCGGACCAGTTCGACCGCACGCGCCGCGGCGGCATGGCTGTGGGGCACGTCGATCAGGCGGAGGGCACCGATATCCTTGCCGGCGTCCTTGGCAGCCACACGGATGCGAGCCTCGGGGCCGATCAGGATCGGCACGATCAGGCCGGCTTCGGCAGCGGCTGCCGCAGCCAGGATCGCGGCGGTGGTGCAGGGATGTGCGATCGCCGTGGGAACGGGCTCGACGCTTCTCGTCATCTCGATCAGCCGGCGGAAGCCGTCATGATCCGAGAGCTGGATATCGGGCAGCGCCATGCGCGGGCGCCTTACTTTCTCGGTTGGCGCTTTGACCTCAGCCTCGCCGTTGATCACCTCCTCGCCGGCCTGGTTGATGCAGCAACAGTCGAAGACGACGATATGATGCTTGGCGCGCTTCTCGCGTACCGTGACCGACGCGACAATCGTATCCCCCAACCCTACGGGTCGCTTGAACCGAAGGCTCTGGCTCAGATAGATCGCGCCCGGCCCAGGGAGCTGCGTGCCGAGCACGGCCGAGATCAGACCACCACCCCATAGGCCGTGCGCGATCACCCGCCCGAACATGTCGCCGGCGGCATATTCGGCATCGAGATGGGCCGGATTGACGTCGCCCGAAACCAGGGCGAACAGCTGAATGTCCTGCTCGCCCAAGGTCCGCGTGACGCTCGCCGTCTCACCCACGACGATCTCGTCGAAGGTCCGGTTCTCGATCATTTTGAGGCTGCCCATTGCTCAGCGCTCCAGCACATAATGGCCGGGTGCATCGCAGAGCGCTACGAGGCCCCTGTCCGGATTACCCATCGGCGGCGGGGCCTGCGGCGCGCCGGAATGATCGCCGAGCCAGGCCACCCAGTCCGTCCACCATCCCTCGCGCGCCTCGGCCTGGTCCAGCCAATCGTCCGGATCGAGCGCGGGGCGGTCGAGGACGCGGGTCGCGACATGATAGCTGCGGTGGCGATGCCCGGGCTCGGACACGATGCCGGCATTGTGGCCGCCGCTGGTCAGGACGAAGCGGATCTCGGCGCTGCTCAGCCAGTGCAGCTTGTGGACCGACCGCCACGGCGCGACAAGATCGCGCTCGGTCCCCACCACGAAGATCGGCTGACGCAGCGACGAGAGCGTGATCGTGCGCCCTTCGACCTTGAACCGGCCTTCGGCCAGATCGTCGTCGAGAAAGAGCGTGCGCAGATATTCGCTGTGCATGGCGTAGGGCATGCGGGTGCCGTCCGCATTCCATGCCATCAGGTCGGTCATGGGTTCGCGCTCGCCCATCAGGTAGGTGCCGAGGATGTGCGACCAGATCAGGTCGTTGGACCGCAATATCTGGAAGGCGCCGCCCATCTGGCTACTGTCGAGATAGCCACGGCTCCACATCATATTGTCGAGCAGGTTGAGCTGCGCCTCGTCGATGAACAGGCCGAGCTCGCCCGGCTCGCTGAACTCGGTCTGCACCGCGAACAGGCTGAGCGATGCGAAGCGTTCGTCGCCGTCGCGAGCCATGGCCGCCGCCGTGATCGCCAGCAGCGTCCCGCCCAGGCAATAGCCGACGCCGTGGACCTTGTCCGAGCCCGTGATCGCTATGACCGCGTCGAGCGCCGCCATCGGCCCGAGGCGAAGATAGGCGTCGATATCGAGGTCGCGGTCCGCGCTCTGGGGATTGTGCCAGGACAGGACGAACACGGTATAGCCCTCGGCCACCAGCCAGCGGATTAGCGAGTTCTCCGGCGACAGGTCGAGAATGTAATATTTCATGATCCAGGCGGGAACGATGAGGATCGGCTCGGGGCGGACAATCCCGGTCGTCGGCGCATATTGGATGAGCTCGACCAGCGCGTTGCGGAACACCACCTTGCCGGGCGTGATCGCCACCGTCTCCCCGGCGCGGAACGCCTCAGTCCCTACGGGCGGCTCGCCTCGGGCGCGCCGCTCCGCATCCTCCATCCAATGCTTCGCACCCTCGACCAGGCACTCACCACCGGACTCGATGATCTTGCGCTGGAGCACGGGATTGGTCGCGAGGAAGTTGGTGGGCGCGATGACGTCGAGCATCTGCCGTGCCGCGAACGCCACCATCTCTTCATGATGCCTGGACACGCCGCTGATGCCGGTGGTCGCCGCATGCCACCATTGCTGGGTGAGAAGGAAGGATTGCGAGATCAGGTCGAAAGGGAACTGCCGCCAGGCGGGATCGATAAAGCGCCGGTCCTGCGGTAGCGGCTCGATCGCCGGCGCGGCATCGACCTGCCCCACACGTCGCACGGCATAATCGGCAATCCGCTGGACCTTTCGCCCTGCCTTGCCGGCAAGCTGCAGCCGCTTGCCCGGCGATATGGTGAGATGAGCACACCAGTCCAGCCACGCCTGCATCATTGTCACCGGCGACAGGCCAGAGGTCATCTGCGCGATTGCCGCGGCCGAGGCATGGTCGAGCGTCCGAGCGATGCCGTCGAGTGGGTCGCACTTGGCACAGTCTGCGGACGTATCGATCATGCAGCGTTTCTCCGGGGGACGTCGCGGCATGCCCGGCATGGCTCGAAACAACATTACGTGATGTCCCCAGATGCTTGTCCGTTAACGAGCGCACGCGCATAATGCCTGCCATGTCTCTCGAGGCGGGGCTCTCCCAAACCGCCCGTCTCGGTGACCCCTCAGGCTCCAGAGGGCCACCGCCAGTCGCGAACGGCAGGCATATCGATCCCGTGTGCCGCGATGTACCGCTTGTGCTCGACCAGCTGATCATCGATCGTCTGCTTGGCGTAGGCGGCCGCGCTATCGGGCAGCTCCACATGGTCGATAACCTTCCCCATGAGATGGAAGCGGTCGAGATGGTTGCGGACCACCATGTCGAACGGCGTCGTCGTCGAGCCCTCCTCTTCGAACCCGTGGACGTGGATATTCTGGTGGTTGGTACGCTTGTAGGTGAGCCGATGAATTAGTGCCGGATAGCCATGATAGGCGAAGATGACCGGCTTATCCGTCGTGAAGAGCGCGTCGAACGCGCTGTCGCTGAGCCCATGAGGGTGCTGGCTGTTGGGCTGCAACGTCATCAGATCGACGACGTTGACGACGCGGACCTTGAGCTCGGGGAGTTGCACACGCAACAGGCTGACCGCGGCCAGTGTCTCCAGCGTTGGAACGTCGCCAGCACACGCCATGACGACATCCGGCTCTCCGCTGCGATCGTTGCTGGCCCAATCCCAGATACCGATGCCGCGCGTGCAGTGCTTGATCGCCGCATTCATGTCGAGCCACTGGGGTGAAGGTTGCTTGCCGGCAACGATGACATTGATTCGGTCCCAGCTGCGCAGGCAATGGTCGGTGACAAAAAGCAGGGTATTGGCGTCGGGCGGGAAATAGACCCGCACGATGTCAGCCTTCTTGTTGACGACATGATCGACAAATCCGGGATCCTGATGGCTGAAGCCATTATGATCCTGGCGCCAGACGTGAGAGGTCAGCAGATAATTGAGCGAAGCGATCGGGCGACGCCAGGGCACCTCCTTCGCCGTCTTCAGCCATTTGGCGTGCTGGTTGACCATCGAATCGACGATGTGGATGAACGCCTCATAGCAGGAAAACAGGCCGTGGCGGCCCGTCAGCAGATAGCCTTCCAGCCATCCCTGGCAGCAATGTTCGCTCAGCACCTCCATCACGCGTCCGCTGGGATCGAGATGGACATCGTCCGCGATCGTCTCCGCGTCCCAGCTCCGGTCGGTGGCTTCGAAGATCGTCTGCAACCGGTTGGATGCTGTCTCGTCCGGACCGAAAACGCGGAAGTTGCGGGCCTGGGCGTTCTCCCGCACCACGTCGCGCAGGAACGTACCCATCACCTGGGTCGCCTCGCCGTCGCTCTCGCCGGGATGAACAACCGGGACCGCGTAGGATGCGAAGTCGGGTAACCGCAGAGGGCGCATCAGAGCCCCGCCATTGGCATGCGGATTGGCACTCATCCGCCGGTCGCCGCGCGGAGCCAGAGCCGCAATTTCGGGCCGAAGCCGCCCGCCATCATCGAACAGTTCTTCCGGATGGTAGCTGCGCATCCATTCCTCGAGCAGCCCAAGATGCTCGGGCTTGTCCATCGTGAACGGGACCTGGTGCGCCCGCCAGAAGCCTTCGCTCTTCTGCCCGTCGACGATCTTGGGTCCGGTCCAGCCCTTTAGGCTGCGCAGGACGATCATCGGCCAGAGCGGACGCGTCGTGACCCCACCGTCGCGCGCGGCCTTCTGGATCGCGTGTATCCGATCGACCGCGTCGTCTAGCGCGGCCGCTATCGCCCGGTGCATCGCGTCCGGCTCCTCGCCGTCGACGAAGATCGGCAGGTAGCCATAACCGCGAAACAGCGCGTCGAGCTCGGTGTGCGAAATGCGCGCAAGGACAGTCGGACTTGCGATCTTGTAACCGTTGAGATGCAGGATTGGCAGAACGGCCCCGTCGGTCGCGGGATTAAGGAACTTGTTGCTGTGCCACGAGGTCGCCAGCGGTCCGGTCTCCGCTTCGCCGTCGCCGACGACGCAAGCAACGATCAGATCGGGATTGTCGAAGGCGGCGCCAAACGCATGCAGAAGAGAATAACCCAGTTCACCACCTTCATGGATTGAACCGGGCGTATCGGGTGACGCATGACTGGGAATGCCGCCAGGGAAGGAGAATTGCCGGAAAAGCTGGCGCAGGCCATCTTCGTCGGGACCGATGGCAGGATAGACTTCGCTATAGGTGCCCTCGAGCCATGTGTTGGCGACGACACCTGGTGCGCCATGACCAGGCCCGGCGATGAAGAGCGCATTGAGGCCGCGCGCCTTGATGACACGATTGAGGTGCACATAGAGGAAGTTAAGCCCGGGGGTCGTACCCCAGTGTCCAAGCAGCCGCGGCTTGACGTGATCCATCTTGAGCGGTTCGCGGAGCAGCGGATTATCGAGCAGATAAATCTGTCCAACCGAGAGGTAATTGGCGGCGCGCCACCAAGCGTGGATCAGGCCGATCTCATCGCTGGAGAGTGGCTGGCCTGTCGCCTCGGGCTGCGGGTCCATGGTCATTCTTCCTGAAACTGAAAAGGCATGGTTTCCCGGCCGCCGAGCCGGAGCTGGTGTTTGCCGGAGCGCTGATGCGCCACCGCGCAGCGCTCAAACTGCTTGCGCACCCATGAATGGCGCAGACTGCTCACAACATGCGTATTGATACGGATGGCAGTGCCGCACACTTATACCAGGCAATCACGTCGCTTCCGGCATCAGCTCGGCCCCCTACTCCGATACCGCCCTGGTTCGGCCGCGTGCGCGTGCCCCGGCCGCCAGCTCAACCACCTCGGCGGTGATTTCCTCCTGACGCGTCAGCCGTTCCTCGCGTTCAAGTGCCTGGAGTCTGGCGTCGATATTGGTTTTCGCGGCCGCCATCGTCGCCATGCGAGCCTCGTTTTCAGCGGCGAAGGCCTCGGTGGCCGCTTCGCACAGCTGGGCGAAGACATATTCCTGGGCCAAGCGCTCGACGAGGTCGCTTGCCGGCAGATTGATCAGGGGTATCGACCCAACTGGCTCCGGCGGAAACATATCGGGATCGAGCGGCAAAAGGCTGCGGCGGACGACCGACGCACCATGCCCTGCCGTCCAGACCGGATAGATCATTGCGACCGGGACCGCGCCGGCCACGGCCACATAATCGTAGAGGGCGCCAAGCAGTTCGGTTGCCATATTGGCAAGCGCAGCGGCGCGACTGGGAAGGCTGGTGGCCCAAGCGACGGGCAGTGACCGCTCGGCAGCAAGCGCGGCGGCACGGTCGCCGACGAGGAAGAAGTGCGCCGCTTGGGAATCGCTCGCAGCGGCGTTCAAGACCTGCTCTGGAAAGGCGCCCGCGAACCCCTGCTCTGCGCCGAAGACGATAAGACCTGTCTTGCCCTTTGCGCTGTTCAGCGGCGGTGCCGCAGGTCCTGTCTGTAGCTGCCGCGCCTTCCCAATCGCATGACCCGCCGTCGCGGCATAGGCGCGGATCGCGGGCAACAACGCGCGGCCCTGCTGGGCACGGGCGCCGGCGATGCCGCGCATCGCATTGACCACCGCACCGAGTTGCCGCACAGTGGCGATCCGTCGCCCGACAGTGGCCAGACGATCGCTCATGTCGCGGCGCCAGCGCTGGAACTGGCGATCATCCGTTGCACGGCCGCCAACAATGCGGCCCGCAACGTCGCATCCATTGTCCCCTTATCCTCGACCTGCCCTGTGAGCTCGGCGGCGTTGGCATCGAGCCATGACGGCAGCGTCGCGCGGATCGCAGTGATGTCGGGGATCGCCAGGGCATCCAGGAGGCCCTCCGTGAGCGCGATTGCCAGCGCCACCTGATCGACGACCCGCAGAGGCTGGAAGCGCGGCTGGGAGAGTAATGCGCGCAGCCGCCTGCCACGCTCGATCTGGGCCTTCACGCGCGGCTCTGGCTGCTCGCCGAAGCGGGTGAACATCTCGAGTTCGAGGAACTGGGCATAGTCGAGCCGCATCGTGCCGCTCGCGTCCCGCAGCGCCCGGGCCTGCGTCTTGCCGCCCACGCGGCTGACGCTGGTGCCGACATCGACCGCGGGTTTGTGGCCTTCGGCGAACAACCGGGTGTCGAGCACGATCTGCCCGTCGGTGATCGAGATCAGGTTGGTCGGGATATAGGCGCTGACATTGCCGGCATCGGTCTCCGCGATCGGCAGCGCCGTGAGCGAACCGCCGCCCTTTTCGGGCGACATGCGGGCGGCGCGCTCCAGCAGCCGCGAATGGAGGTAGAAAACGTCGCCTGGATAGGCCTCGCGTCCCGGCGGCTGGCCGGTCAGCAGCGCGATCTCGCGGTGCGTGGCGGCATGCCTGGTGAGGTCGTCGAGCACAACGAGCGCATGGCCGCCCTGATCGCGGAAATATTCCGCCATGGTGAACGCGGCAAACGGCGCGATCCATTGCAACCCCGGTGCGGAAGCCGGGCTCGCGACCACGAAGATGCAGCGTTCCGGCGCGCCATGGCGGCGCACCTGATCGATCACGCGCGCGACACTGGAGGATTTCTGGCCGATCGCGACATAGATGCATATCATGTCGCTCGACCGCTGGTTGATGATCGCATCGACGGCGAGCGCGGTCTTGCCGGTCGCGCGGTCGCCCAGGATCAGCTCGCGCTGGCCGCGGCCGAGCGCGAACATCGCGTCGATGACCAATATCCCGGTCTGCACCGGCTGAACGACGAGGTCGCGATCGATGATCGACGGCGCGGGGCGCTCCACCGACTCGAACCGCTCGGCGACGATCGCCGCCCCGCCATCGAGTGGTCGGCCGAGTGGATCGACGATACGGCCGAGCAGTCCTCGCCCCACCGGCGTGCGCACCACTGCGCCGGTGCCCGAGACGATGTCCCCCGCCTCGATGCTGTCAGCATCCTCAAGCATCACGCAGCCGATGCGATCGCGGTCGAGCGTTTGTACGAAGCCCGCCTGACCTCCGGCAAACTGCAGCAATTCGTCGAGCCGTGCCTCCGCCAAACCCGAGACCAGCGCTACGCCATCGCCGATTGATTCGACGCGGCCGATCTGGCGGACCTGTGCGCCGATTTCCGCCGCGGCCACGCGCGTCGCGGCCCGGGCAAGCCATTCATCCGCGGAGCCCGGCATGATCGTCCTCCTTGAGTGCCGCCAGCTGCGTGTCGAGATCGGCTCGCCAGCTGTTACGGACGAGCATGTGCGGTCCATGGAGCTCGAACCCGGCAATCAGCGCGGGATCGACGGTGAAGTTCGGTGCTGCAAGCCCCGGCAGTGCCTCTTCGAGCTTTTGCACGCATCGCGCTTGGGTCTCCCCATCGAGCGCGGCCGGCGTCACGATGGCGAGAGGAGTGTCACCGGCCAGGGCTCGGCGTTCCTCGACCGGCAAGCGTTCGACCCGTTCGAGCAGGGCAGTGAACATCATATCGGTGGTGCCCGCGGCCGGTAGCCGGCGCAGCAACGCAGACGCCATCTGGCCCGCGAGCACGGCCGCGTTTTCCTCTAGCTGTGTCGCCATGCCCTTTTGCGCGTCCTCGACAGAAGCAAGCGCCTGCTTCGCTTTTGCATCGGTCTCGATCGTGGCCGCATCAAGGAGGCGGCTGCGTTCGGCCTCTATGCTGGCCAGCAAAGCTGACCGGCGTGCCTCTCCATCGGCGGCGAAGGCGTCGGTCTGCGCCTTAAGATCCGCTTCCAGCTTGAGCGCAGCTGCCTTTGCAGACTCCGCATCGGCGAGCAGCTGGTCCATAGCCGTCTGGCGCGCGGTGATAGCCCCCATCACCGGACGAAAAAGGAAGCGTGCGAGCAGCCAGACGAGGATGACGACGTTGATCGCCTGCAGCGCCAGCGTCCACCAGTCGATACGCATGTCAAGCGAAGGGATTGGCGAAGAGCAGCAGCAGCGCGATCACGAGACAATAGATCGCCATCGTCTCGATCATGGCCAGGCCCACGAACAGGGTGCGCGAGACGGTGTTCGCCGCCTCAGGCTGGCGAGCGATCGCATCCATCGCTGCGGCGACCGCCTTGCCTTGGGCGAGTGCCGGCGCGATCGCGCCGATGGCGATGGCGAACGCCGCGCCGAGGATGCTGACGATGTGGATCCAGTTCATGAAGAGACCTCGTGGTTCGGCGCTTTCGGGGATGGGTTCGCTTCGCTGATGGCGCTGCCGATAAAGACCATTGCGAGCGCGCCGAAGATGTAGGCCTGGACGGCTCCGGTCAGCATCTCGAGCGCCATCAGCGGGATCGGTACGAGCAACCCGGCAAGGCTCAGCACGACGCCGATCATGAACACGCCGCTCATGACATTGCCGAACAGGCGCACCATCAAGGAGAAGCTGCGGGTGAACAGCTCAACGAGATTGAGCGGCACGAGCAGGATCGACGGCTGCGCGAAACTGCGCAGATAACCGCGCGCGCCAAGCGCCCGGACACCGAACCAGAGCGTCGCGCCGAACACGATCAAGGCCAGCGCCGCATCGGTTTCGAGGGCCGCCGTAGGCGGTTCGACGCCGGGCAAGAGCGATGACCAGTTTGCGACGAGCAGGAAGATGAAGAGCGTCCCGATCAGGGGCAGATAGGGCCGTGGCTCAGCGTCCATCGTCTCGCGAATCTGGCGCGCGATCACTTCGACCACCAGTTCCAGCGCCGCCTGGGTCCTGGTGGGACGAAGGCCGAGCCGCCGGGTCAGAAGCCAACAACCGATCGTCAGCACCGCCATGATGCCCCATGTCGTGACGACCGGCTGGCTGATCGGAACCGGTCCGATCGTGAACAGGATATGGCTTTCGAGCGGAGAGGCGAACTTCACGACACCGCTTTCAGTCGGTGCAGCACGACCTGTCGCGCCGCCATGAACCCGGCCGCAGCCGCGAGTAGGTCCACCCAGCCCTGCCTTGCGGCAACGAGCAGCACGCCGAGCGTCAGAAGCATCCGACCGAGCCGCAGGCCGAGCGACAGCATAATCGATCCGCCATGGACGAGCAGGTCAGCATCCTTCGCGATAGCCAGGTAATGTGCTGTTCCGGCAGCGGCGCCGAGCAGCAGAAACAGGAGGACGGCCCAGGGCGTCATTGCCGCCCGATCCACTTCCAGGCCGACCAGCAGCCGAGGCTCACGCCAAGGATCAGCAGCGGCGCGGTCCAGAAGATACCGCTGGACAGCCGATGGTCGAGCCAGCGGCCGATCGCGAGCGCAATTAACGCCGGCACGACGACCTGCCAGCCAAGCACGCCGATCTGGCCGAAATTGCGCGCAAAGGAGGGCAATCCCCGCGCCCTGCGTCGACGTTCAGCGCGCTGTTTGACCGCGTCCACGAGCCGTTCCTGCTCGGGTGGCAGATCCTGGGTCATAGACCGATCTCCGCCGGCACGCCCTGCAGCGCCTCGACCATGCGCCGGATCGCGCGCATGCGCAGCCGCGTCGCGGCGGTGCGACCGCTGCGTTCGGCATCGCCGCGCTCACGGTAACCCCTAAGCACTACCGTCTCGAGTTCGTCGAGATCATCGCCGACATGCGCCTCGCGCGTCGCGATCGAGACGTCATTGCCGCCACTCACCGTCAGAATGCCGTTGCGCACCGCGCAGTAGCCGGCGCGCCCGTCCATGTCGCGCCAGGAGACGACCGAGATATCGAGCGCGGTCAGGAAATCGGCGTGACCGTTCAGGATCCCAAAGCTGCCCGTCGCATCCTCGGCGCGGATTGCGGCGACCTCCCGGTCGACCATGATCGCGGTGGGATCAGTGATGCGCAGCCTCATGGCTTGGGCCCCACCTTGCCGCGCGCCTCTTCCAGGTCTCCGACCATATAGAAGGCACTTTCGTGCCAGTCGTCGGTCTCGCCACCGAGGATAGCGCGCACGCCATCGAGTGTGGCGTGGAGCGGCACCGATCGTCCGGGCTGGCCTGTAAAAGCCTGTGTTACGACAAAAGGCTGCGTCAGGAAGCGCTGGAGTCGGCGGGCACGGCCAACGATCAGCCGATCCTCCTGTCCCAGCTCCTCCATGCCGAGCAGCGCGATGATGTCCTGCAGCTCGCGATAATGAGCGATCGTCTCGCGGACCTTTTGGGCCAGCGCATAATGGTCCTCGCCCACGACCAGCGGATCGAGCAGGATCGAGGTGGAGGCAAGCGGATCGATCGCCGGGTACATGCCCTCCGCGGCCATCGTGCGTGACAGGAGCACATTGCTGTCGAGATGCGCCGAGATCGCCGTCACGGCCGGATCGGTGAAATCATCCGCAGGCACATAGACCGCTTCGATCGCGGTCACCGATGCGCCCGCGACCGAGGCGATCCGCTCCTGGAGCGCCGCGACTTCGCTCGCGAGCGTCGGCTGATAGCCGACCCGCGACGGCATCCGCCCTAAGAGCCCCGAAACTTCGCTGCCCGCCTGGACGAAGCGGAAGACATTATCCATCAACAGCAGCACATTGCGTTTCTGCTCGTCGCGAAAATATTCGGCGATGGTAAGCGCGGTCAGACCGACCCGCCAGCGCGCGCCCGGCGGCTCGTTCATCTGTCCGAAGACCAGCACGGTCTTCGCGATCACGCCGGAAGTGCGCATGTCGGTGAGCAGTTCATGCCCTTCGCGCGAGCGCTCGCCGATACCAGCAAACACCGACACGCCCTCGTAACGTGCGACCATTGCGTTGATCAGTTCCATCACCAGCACGGTTTTGCCGACCCCGGCGCCACCGAACATCGCCGCCTTGCCGCCCTGCGCGAGGGGCGCAAGCAGATCGATCACCTTGATCCCGGTCTCGAACATCGTCGTCGCTGTGCTCTGGGCATCGAGTGGCGGCGGTTGGCGATGGATTGGGCGAAGCGGAACGTCCACTGGAAGCGCCGCCCCGCCGTCGCCGATGACGCCGGTGGCATCGAGCAGGCGGCCCAGAACCGCATCGCCGACCGGGACCATGATCGCTGCACCCGTGGCCTCGACGTGGGCGCCGCGCGCGAGTCCGCTGGTGGTCTGGAGTGCGACCGCTCGCACGGTGCGCGCATCGACATGGCTCTGCACCTCGGCGATGTGCTTCCCTGTTGGGGTTACGATGCACAGCGCATCGTTGACCGGCGGAAGCGAGCCGGCGGCAAATTCCACGTCGAGCACGGGACCGCGGATCGCGCAAACGCGTCCGCTCGCCTTATCGATGTCGGGTGCCGCGCTGCTCATCTCAAGCTTCTCATGACGGGAGCTAAAGCGAGATCGGGCGGCATCGATATGCGGGACTATACGGATGCTCGTCTCTGCGCCGCGGCTTCGCCGGATCGCTAATGCAATCCGGTCTGGCGAAGTCCGATGTATCCCGACTTTCAGGACGCCAGTTTCGCTGTTCTGTCCGGCTCACGCCTCGCCAGTGGCGCACCTGTCGCAGTCCTGCGACGGATCGCCGCCGCCCGTCAGCAGCACCGGCGCGAAACCACCACCGGCGGTGCGCATATTGGTGGTTTGGCCCTGATATAGTCGTGCAGCGGCAACAAGCGGCTCCCCATCATAGGTGTAGAGACGGACGTCGATCTTGCGCTTGACCATCTCTCCATCCAGCCGGATGGTCCGCTCGCTTGGCCGCACATAGGCTTGGGCGACGTAGTCGCTCTCCAGTATCTCGGCCCATACCGATTTCGTCAGCTTGTCGCCACGATACGCCGCTTTGCTTCCATAGCCTCCCGCTGGCTTGAAGAAGAATTGCCTGCGGCCGGCCCAAAGCCGCTTGGCGGAAGCCTCGTCGACCCGTTCGGTTGCCGGAATGCCGGTATCAAGCGTGTCGACTATTGCCTGGTCGAAACCCCATTCCCGCAGCAGCGCGGTGTCGGACAGCAGGGTGAGATTGCGCTTGTCCGCGAATTTCGCGTGGACATGGGGATTGGGCGTTACGACCACCGAGCCGTCAAGATATGCCGCTCGCAATGCCGAGTGCTCGGGTCGATCGAGCGAGAAATCGACGAGCCGGTTGTAGATGAGATCCACATTCCGGTCCCCATAGCGGAGAGTGCCGGACGCATAGTCGAATTCAGAAGGATCGGCGATGCAGACGCTATGGCCGGCCCGCTCCAGCATATGGCGGGTCAGCAGAAATTCGGGAAACAGATATTGCGATACGGGATCGTCATCGACGATGGCGATGGAGACCGGTTCGCCGCTGCCGCGTTGATAGCGCCATTCCTTCGAGAACATGGCCGCGACCACGGCCTCGAACGAATCTGCGCCAAGAAAATCTGTCGACTCGGAAGGGCAGCAGACTCGTTGTGCCCGCGCGAGCACGGCATTCAACATTGCTCCGCCAGCATTGGTATTTATTTCGATCAGGGCCGGGCCGCGCTCGCTCAGATGGAAGTCATAGCCCATGAAGACGCCGTGCGGACCAAAGTCCTGTCGAGCACTCGGGGGCGCCCAGTCCATGGTGGCGGCCAGATAATCCGGGTGGCGCGCGACCGTCTCGATCGCGGCGATGATGCGCCGCATCCCGGCGAGCTGGGATGCATTGATGAACACCGCCACGTCCGAAAACAGATGCGGGCGCGTTTCCAGAAATGACGCCCCCATCGCCAGATCGCCCGTCTCCAAGATGAGCGCGTCGCTCAAGGCGAGGCGATCCAAGGTCAGACACACGCATTCCAGACATCCGTTCTGCAGGCTTGAGATCCTGGTTTCCTCTAGGCTCGGCACGCTATCGCGTTCCCTGGAATAGCGACGGGACCCAGCGACATAGCCTGATCCTTCTTTGGCTCATGCAAATTTCATTTCACGTGAGCGACGACGACCTCGCCCGCCGCGTGATGACGCAAAAGGCCCGCTCACTGCGCGATCAGCCCCTGTTCTCGGGCGGCATCGTCATAAAGGAAGGCGGTGTTGGGATCAGGGTGGCCATAGCGATCAGAATCCGTTTCCCCCAGCCGGGTCAGCAGATCCCTGATCAGTGCGAGGCGTGCCTGATGCTTGTCGTCCCCGCGAACCACCGTCCAGGGTGCCGCGATGCTGTGCGTGCGGGCGAGCATTGCATCGCGCGCCTTGCTGTAGGCCTTCCAGCGCTTGTTCGCCTGGTCGTCGATCGGGCTGATCTTCCACTGTTTGAGCGGATCCTCGCGGCGGGCGGTCAGGCGCTTCTTCTGCTCCTCCCTCGAGATATCGAGATAATATTTTACCAACGTGACCCCGCAATGTTCGAGCAACTGCTCGAACATCGGCACGGTCGTCAGGAACTCCTCATATTCCTTATCGGTGCAAAACCCCATCACGCGCTCCACGCCGGCGCGATTGTACCAGCTCCGATTGAACAGGACGATCTCGCCGGCAGCCGGCAGATGAGGGACCCAGCGCTGGAAATACCAGGACCGGCGATCGTGATCCGATGGCGGCCCGAGTGCCACCACGCGGGTTTCGCGCGGGCTCAAGTGCTCGACGACACGCTTTATCGTGCCGTCTTTGCCGGCCGCGTCGCGCCCTTCAACGATGACCAGCACCTTGCGGCCATCCTCGATAATTCCCCGCTGCAGGGCGGTGAGCCCGATCTGGAGCGCGCGCAGCTGCTCGGCGTAACGGGGCTCGTTCTTCGCCTTCACCACCGGTTCTTTCTCCTGTCGGCAATCATACACACCACGGTAGCGGGCCGCGAGGGGCCGGGGCCGCACTCGTGGGCCGGTCTCAAACAGCGGCACCAACGGCATTGTGCTCCACCGCTGATGCCCGACTCATGCCGCCCCGACTGATACCCGCCAGCCGGGTGCGCTTCAGCAGCAGCGCGTTGACCGCGACGAGTGCGGAGCTGCCCGACATAGCCAGCGCAGCGACCTCGGGGCTCAGCAGCACCGGATAGAGCACACCTGCCGCGAGTGGAAAGGCGATCACATTGTAGCCGACCGCCCACCACAGATTTTGGTGCATCTTGCGAAGCGTGGCGCGTGAGAGCGCTATGGCACCGACAATATCATAAGGATCGCTCTTCATCAGGACGACATCGGCGCTTTCCATCGCGACGTCAGTGCCCGCCCCGATCGCAAACCCTACGTCGGCCTGGGTAAGCGCGGGGGCATCGTTGACTCCGTCACCGACCATGCCGACACGCTGGCCCTGGGCCTGCAGCTCCTTGACCTTCTCCGCCTTTTGACCGGGAAGCACGTCGGCAAGGACGATGTCGATGCCAAGCTCATCGGCGATTCGCTTGGCCGTGCCGGCGTTGTCGCCGGTAATCATCGCGACCTTGACGCCGCGCTCCCGAAGCGCCGCGACGGTCGCCTTCGCGGTTGGCCGCGCCGCATCCGCTATGGCGATCAACCCGAGAATCTCGCCGCCGCGCGCAACATGGACGACGGTGCGCCCAGCCCCTTTCAGGCGTTCGCCAGGTTCCTCGAGGGCACCCAGCGCGACTTTTCCTTCATCCATGAGGCGCCGGTTGCCAAGCAGCACGGTTGCGCCCTCGACTTGGGCGCTGGCGCCCTTCCCCTCGATATTGGCAAAGTCTCGCGTCTCAGGAAGGGTGATACCGGATGCACCTTCGAGGACCGCGATCGCAAGCGGGTGGTCGGAGTTGCGCTCGATCGCGCCGGCGATGCGAAGCACCTCGTCCCGGGTTATGCCTTCCGCTGTGACAACCTCGACAACGTTGGGCCGGCCCATGGTGAGCGTGCCCGTTTTGTCGAACACGATGACGTCAAGCTTGGTCGCATCCTCGAGCGCGCTGGCATTCTTGAACAGGATGCCGTTCATCGCGCCAAGGCCGGTGCCGACCATTATCGCCATCGGCGTGGCAAGGCCAAGGGCGTCCGGGCAGGCGATCACGAAGACCGTGATCGTCATGGTCAGCGCAAACAGCAGTGTCCCACCCAGCATCCAGTACCAGATGGCGAACGTCGCGAGACCGATCAGAATTGCCGCGAGCACCAGCCACTGCGATGCCCGGTCGGCGAGCAGTTGTGCCGGCGCCTTCGAGTTCTGCGCTTCCTGGACGAGCTTGACGATCTGGGCGAGCGCGGTGTCGGCGCCCACCTTGGTCGCACGGTAGCGGAAGCTGCCGCTGCGGTTGATCGTCGCGCCGATCACTGTGTCGCCGGGCGCCTTCGACACCGGCATCGATTCGCCCGTGAGCATCGACTCGTCGACCTCGGATTTGCCTTCGAGGATTTCGCCGTCGACAGGAATCTTGTTACCCGGCCGGATCAGCACGACATCGCCGGCCAGTACCTCCGCGGTCGGCACTTCGACGTCCTTTCCGTCGCGCTCCACGGTCGCCATAGGCGGCGCCAGATCCATGAGCGCGCGGATTGCCTGGGACGCGCCGGCGCGGGCGCGCATCTCCAGCCAATGGCCGAGCAGGATGAAGATGAGCAGGACCGCGGAAGCCTCGTAAAATTGCTGGCCCTTGAACAGGAATGTCGACGCCACGCTGAACAGATAACCGGTACCGACGCTCAACAGGACGAGCACCGCCATGTTGAGCACACCGTTTCGAAGCGCGCGGATCGCGGCGACCACGAAGGGCCAGACCGGATAGAGGATCGCGGCGCTGGCAAGCAGGAACAGGGTCAGGTCGAGACTGAGTCCGAACATCGGTTTCAGCAGGGGATGGTCCAGGCCCATTGGCGACAGCGCGAAGATCGGCAGGCCAAAAACGAGGCTGACGATAAACCTGTTGCGCATGTCGCGCGCCATCGTCGCCATGTCCTTGCCGTCGCCATGGCCCATCTCGTGCGCCATGGCGTCGTGTTCGGCCGTCACGGGCTTGCGATCGGGAGCAACCGATTTGGCGGCGACTCCATCGGAACGATGATCGGCAGGGTGCGTCGCGGCGGGCAAGACAGAGGACAGGGTTGTGCTTCCGATCACGCACACATGCCGCGGGACGAGCCGGCCGCCGCAATGGAAGCCGCAATCCGCGATCTTCTCCTCTATCGCGGCTTCGCTGGTGCGCGCTTCATCAAAGCTGACGGTGACGCTGTCGGAGGCGGCGTTCGCGGAGACCCGCGTCACGCCGGGAACCCGCAGCAACTGCTTTTCGACCCCGAGATGGTCGAGTGTTCCGAATGATCCACGCAGATCGAAGGTCGACGTCTTCAAGGCAGGTCTCCGAAATCGAGGCAAGGCGCTGCCGACGGGTCGGCAGCCATAGATGCGCCCGCCGCGAAGGCCTGCGCGTGTGGGCCAGTCATCACGGCTGACCTATTGCCGCCGATCACCCATGAAGCGCAGCAGGAACAGGAACAGGTTGAGGAAGTCGAGATAGAGCGTCAGCGCTCCCATCACGACCGCCTTGCCGCGAAACTCGGTACCGGCCACATCGAAGTAGACGCTCTTGATCTTTTGCGTGTCAAACGCGGTCAGGCCCGCAAACAGAAGCACGCCGATCGCGCTGACGATGAGATCCAAAGTGGACGACCGCAGGAACATGTTGACAATCATGGCGATGAGCAGGCCGACGACGCCCATGATCAGGAAGGTCCCGAACGCCGACAGGTTCCTCTTGGTAGTGTACCCCCACAGGCTCAGGCCTCCGAAGGCTGCGGCCGTAACGAAGAATGTGCGTGCGACACTCACGCCGGTATAGGCGAGAAGGATGGTCGACAGCGACACGCCCATCAGGATCGCATACGTCCAGAACAATGCCTTGACGGTGGGTTCGGACAGCCGGTTGATACCGACGCTTAGCGTGAAGACGAGGGCGAGCGGTGCGAAGACCGCTATCCATCCGAGCAGTGTCGGAGTGCCGCTCGCGGCGAAAAACACGGCGCGTACCCCGGCGCTGTTCGCAACCAACATCGCGACGATCCCGGTCAACAACAGACCGCTGGCCATGTAGTTGTAGACTGCGAGCATATATGTTCGCAGTCCCGCATCGGAGGCGACCGCGGGGATTACCGGATTCCTGCCAGCAGTAAGCGGCGATGTGGTCGGTTTCAGCGGATCTGCCATAGCCAGTGCTCCTTCTCGGTGTGGCGGTTTCAAGGTTCAGTCACTTCGGCGAGGCGACCGGCACCGTACATGCAGCCGCGCCAGTCTGTGCGCCGCGTCCCGATGCCGGGCGGACGGCTGAGCGGTTCCCTCGGGATTTGCGCCGGTCGGCTGGCAGGGAATTCATCGCTGACCCGCTCCTGCGTCACGCTTTGCCCCGAACAGGCGCGCGAGGTGGGGCACGAACGGTGGAACGGTCTTTGTGTAGCGACGATAGGCATCGCCAAATTCGGCCAGCGCCTCACGCTCCTCGGTCCGCGCCAACCGCAAATACATGACGACGAGCACCGGGAACATCGCGAGCGTCAGGATCGTCGGCCATTGCAGCAGGAACCCGAATATCACCAGCACGAACCCGACATATTGCGGGTGCCGCACATAGGAATAGATGCCCTGGGTCGCGAGCTCGTGGACCTTTTGCGCGTCGTACAGCGCCTTCCAACCTGTCGAGATCAGAATGAACCCGCCGCCGATCAGGAAAAAGCTCATGATATGGAATGGCCCGGCATGCGGATTAGCCCGCCAGCCGAAAAGCATCTCAAGCAGATGCCCGGCATCATGTGAGAACCAGTCGATATTGGGATAATGGCTCTGCAGCCACCCGGACAGGACATAGAGGGTCAGTGGGAAGCCGTACATTTCGACGAACAGCGCCACAAGGAACGCGCTGAATGCGCTGAACGATCGCCAGTCCCGAGTGGTTCGCGGCTTGAAGAAACTGTAGGCGAACAGGATGAACACCGCCGCATTGACGACGACGAGATCCCAAAGGCCATAGGCTTGCGCATGGCCCGTCACTGGCCCTGAACCTCATGGGGCGAACGATCGGCCCCCGGCTGCGGTGTTCCATCGTGACTATGCCCATGTCCGTGATGCATGAAGAGGTGCATCAGGGGACACGACAGCAGCAGCAGAAAGGGCAGCGCGCCAAGTACATGCGCGCGATGCTCCGTGAACAGCAGCACGAAACCGAGCGCAAGAAAGCCCATCATCACGATGCTCGCGCGCGACGTCAGGAAATTCTCTTTCCCAGTATGTGCCGGTCGTTGCCGTTCCATGATCACGTTTCCTTGAATATAGAACTCGTTAAAAATTGCTGATTGCTCACTTGCGCTGCGCCGTCCTAGGGACGCTGCCAATGACCGATCCAATTGTGGAATGCGGCGAAGAGACCTCCCACGGCTGCTCCGAAGACGATCGACCAGCACAACCCCGCCCCCAGCGCGACGAACGATCCCGGCGGAGCTGGCGTGAACATCGTCACAAACATGTGTGACCCGATCGGACCGAACAAAGTCGCCGCGAGCCAGCAAAGCACGAAGACAGTGGAAAGAGCGGCAGCGCTGCTCGCGGCACATCGTATCACACTGAGCTTGCTTGCATCGGTCATGACGGCTTCCTTTCCCCCCAAATTTGGGCCGGATCGAAGACAGCCACTATACGTATTCCACCCAAGGCTCGGTCGCTCGACCCTGGTCGATGCTGCCGTCAGCGGGAGGCCATCGCCAATGCCGCGGTCCTTGGTGTGACGCCCATGAACCGCCGCATCGTACGAGAGAGATGCGCCTGGTCGCTGAACCCCGCATCCGCTGCGGCTGCCACAAGGGGCGCGCCCGCGCCAAGTGATCGCAGGCCCTGCTCGAGCATGAACCATAGCCGCCAGTGTGAGAGCGGTGCGCCCAACTGCTCCGCGGCAAGCGCACGCAACCGCGGTTCAGAGAGTCCGACAGCGCGCGCGATTTCACCTAGATCGGCTATGTCCACTCGTGCGTCCTTCAGGCGCCGCAATGCCTCGCAAAGGCGCGCGTCGATCGGCGGTGTCGGGCAGGCCGCTGCAAGCTCGTAAAGCGTTCCAGCGAGGTCATCGGAGCTGCGCAACTGCTCGGATAGCGCTGCCGGTGGCGACGCCGCGTCCTTACCGTCCCCAAGCCTGGACCAGGCAATACCCAGCGGGCTGAAGGATCGCGCATAGATCACCCTCGCATGCGTCGCGGTGGGACGAACCGCGTGAAGCGCGCCTGCGCGCACCAGCACGGCAGGTCCAGTCAACGAACCTGCGATCGTCTCGACATGGATCGGCTCGGACAGTCCGACGATCATCTGCGCGGCGAGATGGCGATGGGGTCGGGTGTCGCCGCAACGACCCTCGAACCACGCCCATCCGTCGCCCAGGCGGACATGGCCGGTCCACAAATCGCCATAGCTTGGCATCGGAGCTTACTCCCGTCGCGAAACTGAAGATGCAAGCGAAAGGTTCAAGACTCGGGGTGCTGCGATCGCCATGAAGCACATGGAGGCATAACGGTGAATGACAGTCCAACCTTCGTCCCCGCACTCGGGCTGTCTGGCCTGACGGGCGACTATGACCGGGTGATTGCGGTCATGACCCGCGAGCGTCGGTGGCGCAGCGCATTGCTCGAGTCGATTGCACCCGAGGCGGGCGATGTCATCGTCGATGTGGGCGCCGGCACGGGCTCGCAGCTGATCGCGATCAAACAGGCTGTCCCCACGGCACGCGTGATCGGGGTCGATCCGGATCCTGCCGCTCTCGCGCTGGCGCGGCAAAAGGCACAAACGGCCGGCGTAGAAAGCGAGTGGGTTCGAGGTTTCGGCGACCAGGTCGACGTCCTGGTCGGCACGATCGCCAACAAGATCGTGTCGAGCCTCGTGCTGCATCAATGCGACCTGCCGGTGAAATCGGCCATCCTTCGGGCCATGGCACGAACGCTTTGCCCAGGTGGCCTCGTGGCGATTGCCGATTACGGACTTCAGCGTACCTTGTTGATGCGAACGCTGTTTCGTCAGGTGCAGGCGCTCGACGGCTGGGAGCGCACCGGGCTCAACGCAAAGGGCATCCTGCCGGAGCTCATCGCCGACGCCGGCTTCGAAAATGTCGCCGAAGTTCGCGTCGTCCAGACGCCGACCGGCTCGATCTCGCTCTATACCGGGCGCAAGCCGTTCTGACACCGGGCGGCAAGACGAGACCAACACCCACCCGGCGATGGCTTCGGAATCAGCGAAGCGTCGATGCCTGCGATCAACTGTGGTGCGCAAAGACGCGACGCCCTTCGGGGCCAAAGGCGATGACATCGTAAGGCTGGCCCTTCATGCCTGCCATCTCCATGCCCGGCGATCCCATCGGCATCCCCGCAACGGCGAGCCCGGTGACGCCTTTGGGATGCTGGGCCAGCACGCGCTTCATGTCGGAGATCGGAACATGGCCCTCAAAGGTCATCCCGTCGATGGTGGCGGTATGACAAGAAGCCAGGTCTGAGGGCACGCCGGCACGCCTGCTCAAGCCGGCGCGGCCGGCATCGTCGATGATCTGCACCTGCCGGCCGAACTGCGCGCGTACCTGCGCCGCCCATTTCTCACAGCAACCGCAGCCAGGATCGCGGTGAACCACAATCGGGTTCGCCGCCATCGCTGCGACCGGAACGGCAAGTGCCAAAGCGGCGGCGAGGGTACGGATGCTGATCATGGTAGCTCCTTCGATTTCATGCAGGCGCGTTGCCGGTCGAGCCGATAGCACCACTCTTGCGACACTATATTGCGGGCAAGAAGCGCCTTCACCTGGTCAATTTCCTGTCTCTGGGACCGAATAAACTCATTGCACAGCGCAGCTTTATCCCTCTGGGCCAACATACGGCGCCTGGCGACCTTTCTCAGCGCAACCATCTCTGGGACATGCAGAACATGTTCAGATTGTTGTAGAGCTGCCGAGCCTGTCGTCCACGAAGAACATGACAAGATACATGGCCGTGCTGCCGACTATCGTCTGCACCGCGAGGCTCGCATCCACGTTTTCATCATGTTACGTCCCCTTCGTTGACTCCACTGACAACGCTCAAAACCAGGTCCTCACACCAATGACGAAGCTGGTCGCCTTAATGCGTTCACCATCAGCCCTTGCATAGTCGGCAGTTTTGCCCAGTTTTCGATCGTAGGATACGCCAATGTAAGGCGCAAACTGCCGTCGGATCTCATAGCGCAGGCGCAATCCGAACTCGGCGTTGGAGATTCCAGACCCAATCCGTGTCTCAGGCACGTCCTGCGCGGAGAGATTCAGTTCAATTCGGGGCTGCAGAATGATTCGCTGCGTGATGCGCTGGTCATAATAACCCTCAACACGACCGAGAACTTCACCCTTGTTGGAAAGGAATAGAGCCGCTTCGGTTTCAAACCAATAGGGTGCGAGGCCCTCCACCCCGACAGTAGCGTATGTTCGGGACGGATTGGGCTTGAAATCGTATCGAACGCCAGCTTGGAGGTTCCAATACGGATCGATCGCCCGGCTGTAGAGCGCCTGGACCTCGGCGGTCTCCATGAACGATCCGCCAGGACCGCCAAGGACACCCTCGCCCTCGCTCTTCAGCGTCAACCGATTGACGTCCCCGCCATACCAAGCCTCTCCATCCCAGCGGTAGCCGTCACGCCCATTGCGAACCTGATACTCCGCGATATTGAACATGATTTGATAGAAGGCTTGCCCCCCCTGCTCGTGCATCATAGCCATTCGCGACTGTGTCATCGCAGCGGGCGGGAACTGCCGATCGGCGTAGTGGTCCATGGGAGGCTTTGGCGCAGGGGCATTTCCGGCCGGGAGTGCGGTTCCGGTCATTTCCATGCCCGGCATGGCAGCCATATCGTGGCCACCATGATCCCCGGACATATTCATGCCGGGCATGCTGCCAGCCATCGGTGTAGAACCGCTGTTGCCCATATCCATGCCCGGCATCGCGCCATGGTCCATAGTCGGCGCCGTTGCCGCGGCTGCTGGTCCCGGCTGAGGCATCGCCATTCCAGGCATGGTCGAATGATCCATGCCTTCCATATCCTGGCGAGCCGCGGGCTTTGCCGGGGCCACTCTGACCGGCGCGGCCCTTTTAGGAGCCGGCTTCTTTGCCGCAGGCTTTTTGGCAGGCTTGGGGGAAGCCGGTTTTTTCGCGGGCATCGCCATACCGGGCATGCTGGAATGATCCATGCCCTGCATCGACTGGGCTTGCGCGGTTACCGGAATGGCGAGCAACATCGCCGACCCGCCGAGCAGTGTCGTCAAAACGCGCTTCATGCTGCGTCTCCCTTCGGCCGCACACTGACGACGCGCATCATCCCGGCGTGCATGTGGTAGAGAAGATGGCAGTGGAACGCCCAGTCGCCGACCGCATCAGCGGTAAAATCCCATGTGACCTTCCCGCCCGGCTGCACGATGACCGTGTGCTTGCGCGGCGCATGATCGCCATGACCCGTGACCAGTTCAAAAAAGTGGCCGTGGATATGGATCGGATGACCCATCATGCTGTCGTTGATCAGATTGATCCGAACCCTCTCACCCTCGATGAAGGGGATCGGGTCATGCACATCCGACATCTTCTCGCCGTCGAACGACCACATGAACCGCTCCATGTTGCCGGTGAGATGGATATCGAGACTGCGGTCCGGAGCACGCACGTCAGGATTGCGCTCCAGCGCCATGAGATCCTTGTAGACGAGAACCTTGTGGCCGACATTCTCGAGACCCTGACCGGGCTCTCCGGTGCGGTCCATCGGCATAGGCGAGATCGTCTGCACGCCCGGTGACTTTTTGACCTGCGGCGCTTTTGAAAAGTCACGCATGTTCATCGGCCCCATTTCCATGGAGCCCATATCCATGCCCGGCTGCCCCGCCATGGCGCTGTGATCCATGCCGGCCATCGCACCCCCGCCTGCCGCCATGCCCGCCATATTGGAATGATCCATGCCCGCCATGGCGGTCCCGCCAGGAGCCGCGCCCATGGCCATGGCCCCGGCACCAGCCACCGTCAGCTTCGCCGAGGCATTTTTCTCCGCAGTCGGGTCGACGCCCCGCATCGGCGACATGCCGCCTCCGGACATGTCCATGCCTTCCATGCCCGGCATCGATGACATGTCCATGCCCATGTCTTTCATCGTGGCGAGCGGCCGTTCACGCAGCGGCGGCACTTCGGCCGTCATCCCAGCACGCGGCGCGAGCGTGGCCCGCGCCATGCCTGAACGGTCGATGGCCTCACCGACCAGCGTGTAGGCGCGATCATCGGGCGGAGTAACGATCACGTCGTAGGTTTCAGCCACTCCGATCTGGAATTCTTCGACCATCACGGGCCGCACATTCTGGCCGTCAGCCTGCACCACCGTCAGCGGGAGGCCCGGTATCCGCACATTGAAGGTCGTCATCGCCGAGGCGTTGATGAAGCGCAGCCGGACGCGTTCGCCCGGCGTGAACAGAGCGGTCCAATTGTCTCGAGGCCCGTAGCCATTGACGATGTAGGTATAAGCCGAACCCGTCGCGTCGGAAATATCGGTTGGATCCATCCGCATCTTGCCCCAATCGAGGCGATCCTTCAGAGCCTGGTCGCGCTTGGACAGCAGACCGGCAAGCGTCTGGCGCTGGAAGTTGAAATGCCCGGGGTCCACTTTCATCGCCCGAAAGATCGCTTCTGGCGAAATGGCGCTGTGATCGGCCAGCACGATGACATGCTCGCGGTCATATTTCACCGGGTCAACACCGGCAGGGTCGATCACGATCGGACCATAATGCCCCAGCTGCTCCTGAAGGCCCGAATGGCTATGATACCAATAGGTGCCGTTCTGGATGATCGGAAATTCATAGACAAAAGTGGTTTTGGGCCGAATGCCCGGGAAGGATATACCCGGCACGCCATCGAATTGCGGCGGCACCAGCACGCCATGCCAGTGTATCGAGCTATCCTCATCGAGATCGTTGGTCACATGCAGGCGAACAGTCTGTCCCTCGCGCAGCCGGATCAACGGCGCCGGAACTGTGCCGTTGACGCCAATGGCCCGCATTTTCCGACCGTCGATCGTCATCATCTGCTGAGCAATTTTAAGCTCGATGTCATTGCCGGAAACCGTCGGGAGCGGCGTCGCGATGCCGGTTGATACGGGCTGCGCCCATGCCGGCATCCACGCGGACAATGCCAAGCCACCGCCAGCAAGCGAGGCTCCCCGGATTAAATCGCGGCGGGTCAATACCGGGCTCATGTCGTCTCCCTTGTTCAAAATCAGGCGCAAGGCTCAGCGAACGCCTTATGCACCATACTCTCTGAGGCTTACGCACGACCTGGGCGGACCCCTCATCAATCCGCCAATATTTCCGCGAGCCGGCTTCGAGCCCTGTACAGGCGCGTCTCGACAGCCTTGCCACTGATCGCAAGCGCGGCCGCAGTTTCCGCCTGGGTCATTCCCTCTACCGTCCTCAGCAAGAGTACCTCGCGCAACGGAGCCGAAAGCTGTGCGATCGCCGCATTGAGGCGTGCGAGCTCCATCCTTCCCGAGACCGTTTCATGGGCAGAGGGGCTATCGTCCGGGACCGCTTCGCGCTCCTGCTCTGTTGGACCCGCTCCGAAAGTGAACAATCGCCGCACTTTCTGCCGGCGACGCCAATCTCGGCATTTGTTGATCGCGATGCGCGACAGCCAGGCGCGCAGCGGGCGATCGCCATCATATTTCTGCAAATGGCCGAAGGCGGAGACAAAGCAATCCTGCGTCAGATCAAGCGCCTCGTCCGCGTTGACCACGAGACCGCGAACCAGACGGAAAATCGGTGTCTGATGGCGATGCATAATCTCGGCGAACGCCGCCTGGCGACCACCCAAGGTCAACGCCGCGAGTTCACCGTCCGAACACGCCTTGAGATCCAGACTCACCGTACGTCGTCGGTGAGCGCATGAACCACCGCCTGATCGAACGTCCTGGCCTGATCCGGGCGCAGGATCTGGCGCATGGCGAAGATGTGGCCAAGCGTCTCTTTCTGAAGTTCGCCCATTGCCTGGTGTGATTGATCGACAGCGGCTGTTACCCGCGGACCGTTGCCGTGCTCGGCTTCAATGGCATCTGCAAGCCGTGCGTTGTCGGCCCGCAATTCAAGTTCGAGTGCCCGCCGGCGGACAGCAAAACGCTGTTCAAGAAGATCGATCTGGCTCTTTTGACGAGCGTCCAGATCAAGTTTTCCGTGCAACACCTCATGCAGTTCGACACCCGCAGCCACCGGTTGCGGAAAGAAATACCGGCCCAGAAAGACGCCAGCGACCGCCGCGATAAAGGCCACCACTGCGACCAGCAAAAGCAGCTTGGCCTTCATCGCGATCCCACCAACAGCGTCGATGGCGCAAGCGGATTGGACGGCCCAAATGGAGATAATGTCACGGACGCTTCGGCCGGCGTTGCAAGACCATTGCTGGCGACGCCGAGCAATACAGCGCCGAACGCCGCCACCATGCCAAGGGTCAGCTGCTGCGCGGTGGAAACTTGCGGACGCGCCGCAATGCGCCTGAACACAGCCTCCTCCAGACCGGAAAGCCCTGGGTGAACGGCGTCGGTGCGCAAGCGGCTCAAAAGCCCGTCAAGGTCAATGTTCATCGTCTATTCCCATCATTCGATCTCACCCGTTGGCGCCTGACGACGCTACCCAATGCCTGGTCACCCGGCAGCACGCGACGCGATATCTCGCGCTGACCGACGCAAGTACCCATTCAAGGCGCCGTCTTCGCCATACCTGGCATGTCTTTCATCATCGCATCATGATCTTCCGGCGCGCTGGCGACAGCGGCCTGATATTGCGCAGCCGACATCTTCGGTAGCTGACGAACAAAAGCCACCATATCCCAAATCAAATCGTCGCTGTGCGTTTTCCCCCACGCCGGCATGGCCGTGAGCTTGACGCCATGTTTGATCATCCAGAACTGCTCCTTGGCCGACCTTTGTGGCTCCCGGAATAGCTCTGGGGCTCGTGGATACAGGCCCTGGCTGATCTCTGTCTTCTCGAGGCCCGGCCCTAGATGACAGCCACTGCACATCTCCGTGTAGAGCCCCGCGCCGCTCTCTAGGCGCTTTACATCCATCAGATTGCCAGGGACGACGACATTACGTGCGCGCACAGCGACAGAACGATCCCGGAATTGCTCGATCATCCAGTAGATAGGCCGGCTATGCGGCGAGTCGGCGCCGATGTCATATGCACCGACATACACCACCACACCGCCGACCGCAGCGACGGCGAGTGCCGCGATCGCAAGAAAGGGGCCGCTCGGCAAATGCCGCCTTATGCCTGTCATCCGCGGATCTGCCATTGCATCCTCCCCACAAAATCTCGGGCGACCGGTGTGTCCAAGCCGTCCACTTGATCATACGCGCGGGGCGCCTCGACCCCTCATGGCCTATGAAAATCATCCTCGTTCACCGAACTCAGAAGGTCGGGTGCGGCGCTCGCCTAAGAATTGTGGCGGCATCGTTGAGGGGTCACGGGCGGCCGTGCGTAATTCGAATTGTCGGCAGTACCGCCGCGCATGGAGAAATCGATGTTTCGTAAGACAGTTTTTGCGGTTGCGCTGGCCGCCTCTGCAATCGTAGCCACGGCCGCTCAGGCACACCCCAGGCTGGCGACTGCGATGCCCGCCGCCGACGCGGTGGTCACCGCCCCTACAAAAGTTCAGCTCGTTTTTTCCGAGGCGCTCGTTGCTCAATTTTCCGGCATCGACCTGACCATGACCGAAATGCCCGGCATGAAGATGGGGCCGATGAAGATGAATGGCGTCAAGGTTGCCCTCGCCCCCGATGGCAAGACGCTTGTTGCGACCTTCGCCAAGCCGCTGTCTGCCGGGACGTACAAGGTCGACTATCACATCGTGTCCACCGACACGCATCGCGTCCAGGGCAGCTACACGTTCAAGGTCAAGTAAGGGGTGCCAGACACGGTAGCGACCGCCGTCAGGCTGGGGCTATATCTTGATCTCATGCTCCTGTTTGGGCTGCCGATGTTCGGGCTCTACACGCTGCGCGGGGCCGAGCGGCAATCCGGCTCGGTCCTGCGCTTCCGTCCCGTTCTCGCCACCATCGCTCTGGTCGGCATCGGATTGTCGATCCTGGGCGTCATGGTATTGGCCGCATCGATGGGCGGAGTCGCCATCGGCGAGGTCGACCGCGCGACGGTCAGCCTGGTAATCTCGGGCACGACGATCGGCACCGTTTGGCAGCTGCGTATCGCCGCTCTCCTGTTAGTGTTGTATTTCTCGATCGTGGGATGGCAGCGGCCGACCTTCGCATTGGCTTCGCTCTCGATCACGGCCGCCGTGGCACTTTCTACGCTGGCGTGGACCGGCCATGGAGCCGCCGATGAAGGCGCACTTGGCTGGCTCCACCTGGCCGCAGACATCACCCATCTGCTGGCGGCCGGGACCTGGATAGGGGCGCTATGTGGCCTCTGTCTCCTGATCTTCCGGTCCGCTACGCGCATGGCGGCCGAGCATATCCATCTTTCCCACCGGGCATTGGACGGATTTGCAAGAGTTGGCTCGATTGTCGTCGGCCTGCTGATTGTCTCGGGCCTCGTAAATAGTTGGATATTGATTGGGCCATCGAAACTCGGCGCACTTTTCACCACCCTCTATGGCATCCTGCTTCTAGGCAAGTTGCTGCTTTTCGGTGCGATGCTCCTCCTGGCCGCGGCGAACCGCTTTTTTCTGACGCCGGCGCTCGCGGCTGCGTTGGAGCGCGGAGAGGGCGCAGCCGCAGTCGGAGCATTACGCCGGAGCCTCCTGATCGAAAGCAGTTGCGCAATCGCGATCCTCGCGCTGGTCGCGTGGCTTGGGCTGCTTGCGCCACCAGCATCGGGAATGTGAGTGAGAGATTTTTAGGGCAGTGTGCGGGCTATGGCCTTGATCGCCTTCAGCCCTGATCCGAACCGCGAAATTGCCTCCTTGTGCCGCTCCAGCTCGCCATAGGGAAGATAGGCGATCTCGAGATCGGCGACACGGCTGAAGGCGGGGCGCGCCAGTTGCGCCCGCACGTCGGCTTCTCGGGCGTCCGGGGCGACGAGGAACAGCCCAGCGGTTGCGTGTAGTGCGCTCCCGCTCAGGGCCAGGTCGAGCATGCGCACTATGCCGGAATAGATCGAAGTCGAGTGCTCCACCTCGAAAGCCGCCGCAACACGATCACCGCCCTGTTCGAGCCACAACACATCGATCAGGCGGATGGCGTCGCCGCCGGTCGAGGTGGAAATGGAAGCTGGCAAGCTTTCAAGGCACCCCTCCCCAAGGCGTATCCCGTTATGAAGACGGCCGCGATCATTGGCCGCTATCCAGACATCATAGCCAAGCGCCCGACCGATATCGCGGAGCCAGGCTTGAATTTCCGAATGGGTGCGATCGCTTTCGCCCTGCTTCTGAACAGCCTTATTGAGGTTCTGCGCTTCTGCCCGGGCTTGCTCGAGACGAGCTGTCCAGCCGCTAGCGCTTTGATCCTCCTCACCGCGGGGCGGGGCCGGATATCGGCCTGAGCCGATGTCGAACAATAGACCGCCAATGGCGCCAAGATCGTTGGACAGCAGATCCCGGAATTGTTCATTGAGATCGAGAACCTCCGACCGCATTGCCAGGAAATGCGGCCAACTCCCCAGCTTGACCTTTCCGCCCGTGAGCTTGTTGTACCCGTTAACGATCGCCGTGTTGAACGGCGGCACCAGCGTCGGATGCAGAAAATACAGGAGATTGGCGACCGCTGGCCCGAGCCCCTTAATGTTCAGCCGGTCGATCGTATGGATGCCGGAAATAATTTCTTCCGCCGTATCGCAGCACGCGCAGTGATCCAGCAACCGGCCAAAGGCGCGCTGATGCGCCGCGTTCTCATAAATGTCCGGTATCCGCAGCTTTGGCTTCCACAAAAAGGCATGATCTGCCCCCTTGAAGATCTGCCGTTGTTCCGCGACCGAATGAACCACGGTTTCCAGCGACGAGCCGCGATAAGCGACGCCAAATCGTCCCGTCTCGATCTCGGCGACCACCTGGGCCAGACCGCGGCGGATGGAGCGGAAATTCTTGATCCGCTCGTCCCACAAAAACCAGCTCTGATAGGTCGCGTTCGGATCTTCCTTCCATCGCTGAATGAGTTGCCGTGCCAGCAATTCAAAATCCGCCAAACCGTCCCCCTTTGTCGATTACTCGATGAGCTCGAGAGGCTAGCATTGTGGTCGACGGCAGGCCAGATTCCTGATCCCTGCCACGCCATGCGGAAGTCGATTGCCTCGCTGTTCACTGGATGTCGTCTGGAATGTGGATGAGGAGGTCGCGCGTATAATCGACAAGCAATGCTCCCATCGCGGCACCAAAGAGGACCAGGAATAGCAGCAGCGCGAGCAATTTAGGCACGAAGCTGACCGTTTGCTCGTTGATCGACGTCGCGGCTTGAATAATCGAGATGACCAGCCCCACGACACCCATGATGATCAAAGGCGGTCCCGCTACCATGGCCATGACCCAAAGCGCACGTCCCATCGACACAGAAAAAGGACTGTAGGTCTCCATTTATACCTCCCCCTGCACTTGCGCTCGCAAGTGCCAAGGAGCCAACAGTTCCGCCCATCGCGGGACGAACGGCCAAGCGGATGATCGTTGGTTCGATCAGGTCTTCCCTTGGACGCTCGCCCCGCTCCACGCTGCGACCCGTGGGCTCCCGAATGGCCCATCGAGTCTCTCGACGGGCTACTACTGACTTACGCACCGGCGGCGCGCACCCCTCGCCCCGGCCAGCAATTTCTTCAAAACATCGAAGGGCATGCGAGGGAAGATGGGCGAGCGCGCGTAATAGAAATGAGGATCACCGTCGGCGAGGTGCGCATGTACGACTGCATTATCATTGGCGGAGGCCCCGCAGGCCTGACAGCTGCCACCTACCTGGGTCGATTTCTGCGTGCCACGGTGGTTATCGACGCCGGGGCCGGACGTGCCGCCAGCATTCCCACGACGCATAATCTCATCGGCTTCCCGGAAGGGATATCTGGTGAGGAGTTGTTGTCGCGTATGCGTCAGCACGCTGTCGGCTACGGTGCGGAATTGGTCAGTGACGTGGCCCTCGGTATCATGCAGTCCAAGACAGGCTTTGCCGTGGGCATGAGTTCCCGCACCCTCGAGGCGCGGACGGTGTTGCTTGCGCCGGGCGTTGCAAACCACCGACCCAACCTCGCCCAAGCTGCACATGACAGAGGCGTTTCGCGCGGCCTCATCCGCTACTGCCCAATTTGTGATGCGTACGAGGTGCGCGGCAAGCGCGTGGCAGTCCTGGGCTGCTCGGAGCATGGAGCGGCCGAGGCGATCTTCGTGCGGCGCTACAGCGAAACCGTTACCCTGCTCACTGAAGAATCCGTGCAGCTTTCTCTTGCCGACCAAGCTGATCTTGCGGACGGCGGAATTGCGGTCGAACGTGCCGCCATACAAACATTATCGATAAACGATGATGATGTTCTCGTGCGCCTGTCCGATGGCCAATCGCTCAGCTTCGATACGCTCTATGTCGCGCTCGGAAGTTCCGGAAGATCAGAGCTCGCGCGGGTAGCCGGTGCTTCGTTGAGCGCGTCGGGTTGCATCATCGTCGACGACCACCAGCGAACATCGATCAGCGGCCTGTTCGCTGCCGGCGACGTCGTCGAAGGGTTGGACCAGATTGCCGTCGCGGCGGGTCAGGCGGCCAAGGCAGCGACCGCGATCCACAATCTCTTGCTCGAATAATCAGGCTCCAGCGTCTGGCGGACAGAATATTTGAACCGGGGCCTTGACCCTGACACGATGTCAGACCCCAGATTGTTTAGCGTCGACAAGGAGACGAGCCATGACCGATCCTATTTCCGCGAACACATCTGGTGCGCATAACTGTTGCGCTGGAAAGCACCGCGAGCCGCAAGGTCCGACGACAGCGAAGGATCCTGTCTGCGGCATGATGGTCGATCCCGGCGCGACCGCGCACCATGCCTCACACGGCGACCAGGAGTTTCACTTCTGCAGTGCCGGATGTCGGGCGAAGTTCGTCGCCGAGCCGGAACGATATCTGTCGAGCGGGGGCGACACGCCCACGGCCGCAGAACCTGGCACGATTTGGACTTGTCCGATGCACCCGGAGATCCGAAAAGATCGTGCCGGTCCTTGCCCGATCTGCGGCATGGCACTCGAGCCCGAGCTCATAACGGCGGAATCAGGCCCGAGCCCTGAACTCGTCGATATGTCACGGCGCTTCTGGATCGCCCTGGCGCTGACGGTGCCCATATTCCTACTCGAAATGGGCGGACACCTTTTCCCCGCGCTTCATCAACTCGTCCCCGAGCGAATATCAGGGTGGGTTCAGCTCGCTTTGGCGACCCCCGTCGTGCTTTGGGCCGGTTGGCCGTTTTTCGAGCGCGGTTGGGCGTCCATTCGGACGCGAAACCTGAACATGTTCACGCTGATCGCGATGGGAACCGGTGTCGCCTGGGCCTATAGCGTGGTGGCCACGCTTGCCCCCGGAATATTCCCGGCGGCATTCCGCATGATGGATGGCACGGTCGCCATCTATTTCGAGGCCGCCGCGGTCATCACCGTCCTCGTGCTCCTTGGGCAGGTTCTCGAGCTGCGCGCGCGAGAGCGGACATCGGGCGCGATCAAGGCCCTGCTCAATCTGGCACCCAAGACTGCCCGCCGGATCCTGCCGGATGGTCACGACGAGGAAGTCGCGATTGACCTGATCGTGGTCGGCGACAGGTTGCGCGTCCGCCCCGGCGAAAAGGTGCCTGTGGATGCGATTGTCGAGGACGGCCGCTCTTCGATCGACGAGTCCATGGTGACTGGCGAGTCGATGCCGGTGACGAAGACGGTCGATGCCCATGTAGTGGCGGGCACGATAAACCAAACAGGATCGCTCGTCATACGCGCGGACAAGGTTGGCCGGGATACGATGCTGGCGCGGATCGTCCAGATGGTGGCAGATGCGCAGCGTTCGCGCGCGCCGATCCAGCGCATGGCCGACAAGGTTGCGGGCTGGTTCGTGCCGGCAGTGCTTGCCGTCGCACTGCTCTCCTTTGCGATCTGGGGAATATGGGGTCCAGAACCGCGACTGGCGCATGGCCTCGTGGCCGCGGTCGCGGTGCTGATCATCGCTTGTCCCTGCGCGCTGGGTCTCGCGACGCCGATGTCGATCATGGTCGGGATCGGACGGGGGGCCGGCCTCGGTGTCCTGATCAAGAATGCCGAGGCGCTGGAGCGCATGGAAAAGGTCGACACGATCGTCGTCGACAAAACCGGCACGCTGACAGAAGGGCGCCCATCGGTCACGAATATCGTGGCGATGGACGGCTTTTCGGAGCACGATCTTCTTCGCCTGGCGGCGGGCGTCGAGCGGGCGTCGGAGCATCCGCTGGCGCTCGCGATCGTCGCGGCCGCGAAGGATCGTGACATCGACGTTCCCGAGGTTTCCGACTTTGACTCGCCTACCGGAAAGGGCGCGGTCGGGACCGTGGACGGCAAGCGGATCTTTCTGGGCGGCGCCGTTTATCTCAAAGAGAATGGCATCGATGTGTCAGCCGCGGCTGCACGCGCCAATGAGCTGCGGGCGGACGGAGCGACGGCGATTTTCGCGGCCGTTGATGGCCGGGTCGCCGGAATTCTCGCCATTGCGGACTCGATCAAGGCAACCACAGCGGAGGCGCTGGCCGCCTTGCGAAAAGAGGGCGTGAGCGTCGTCATGTTGACGGGCGACAACCGGACAACCGCCGAGGCGGTGGCCCGGAAACTAGGCATCGATGCGGTTGAAGCCGAGGTGCTGCCCGATCAGAAGAGCGCTGTCGTCCTGCGGCTGCAGCGCGAAGGCCATGTCGTTGCCATGGCTGGCGATGGGGTGAACGACGCGCCCGCTCTCGCGGCGGCGGACGTCGGCATCGCCATGGGTTCGGGCACCGATGTCGCCATCGAAAGCGCCGGGATCACACTGCTCAAGGGTGATCTCAACGGCATCGTGCGGGCGCGGCGCCTGAGCGAGGCAACGATGGCCAACATACGCCAGAACCTGTTCTTCGCCTTCATCTACAATGCCGCTGGCGTCCCCATCGCCGCCGGGCTGCTCTATCCGGTGTTCGGCATCCTTCTGTCGCCTGTCATCGCCGCTGCGGCGATGGCCCTGTCATCCGTCAGCGTCGTCACCAACGCGCTGCGTCTCAATCGGGTGACGCTGTGAACATCGGCGCGGCCTCCGATGCGAGCGCTGTGTCGCAGCGCATGATCCGCCATTATGAGAAGATCGGGCTTATCCCGTCGCCGCCGCGACGTGACAGCGGGTATCGCGACTATTCGCAAGCCGACGTGCACCTCCTGCGTTTCATCGCCAACGCCCGCGATCTCGGCTTTCCCATTGGGGAAATCCGCGTGCTGCTTGATCTCTGGTCCGACCGCGAGCGCGCGAGCGCGGAGGTCAAGGCTCTGGCGGAATCGCGCGCGGGAGACCTGGGTCGGAAGGCGGATGCACTCAATGCCATGCGCGAAGCACTGCTCGACCTTGCGAATGCCTGCCATGGGGACGAGCGGCCCGAATGCCCTATACTCACGCGTCTGGCGTCCTGAGCCTATCTGGCGGCTCGGCCTTGTCCTCGATGACGCACCTCAGGTCGCTCCCCATTTGAGTGTCGTAAGCACTGTCGAAGCTGTCGGTACGCAACGGTACATCGCGTTGACCTGTGGCTCGTGGGTGTGTGGCTGAAGCACGTCATCGGCACGATGCGCGCGCTGGCCCCCCACGGGCAGAGTGTCACGCCCGAAAAGATGGCCGCTCCCATGCTCAGCAGGTTCCGGGTCCGATGGCCGACATGGCAGCAGAGCCGGGCGCGGGCGCGGGCGCGGGCCAGATCTCGACGATGACGGTTGACGCCGCTTGCGCTCGCCGGCGGAATTATGGTGGCGACATCGCTTGGTCTGGAACCGGCAAGCGCCGCTGGAATTTTTATGCAAGGGGTTATCGCGCAAAGCGCGTATCTTCTAGTGGGGGGACTCAGACGGAGATGGATCGATGCATCAGATGAACCCCGACATGCAGGCCTGCATGGACGCCTGCCACGAGTGTCATGTGACCTGCCTGCACATGGCAATGAACCATTGCCTTGAAATGGGCGGCCAGCATGCCGCACCTGAGCATATCAAGATCATGCTCGACTGTGCGAGGATTTGCGAAGTCGCAATCGACTTCATGGCGCGCAAGTCGTCGCACCATCAGCATATCTGTCGCGAGTGCGCCGAGGTCTGCCGAGCGTGCGCCGCGAGCTGCGAATCCCTGGACGGCATGGAGGATTGCGTGGCCGCGTGCCGCAAGTGCGCCGACGCCTGCGAAAAGATGGCCGCCTAAACTTCTTCGCGCGGGGTATGCTCGCGTTCGTGCCCAGGCTCCAGGGAACGATGCGCGAGCAGTACAAGGGCTTGTGGCGAGTGTGCCGGCCGATCACGACGAGATGATGAAAGACATGCCGGCATGAAGTGATGCCAGCAGCGACTATGGAGGGGCGGTTCTGAAAAGCGCGAAACTAAGGCTGCACCTCCGCGAGCCGCACCCACAAATGGTTGCACTTATCATCGGTGCGCAGCTCCTCCTCTGGTTCACGAGCGGCGCGTTGATGAGCTTCTTGCCCATCGACCGCGTGCATGGCGATCACTTGGTGGAGCGCAACGCCACCACGGCCCTGCCCAGCCACCTCGCGCTCGCATCGCCATCGGCGATCACCGCCGCCACTGCCGCGCCCGTCGACCGTCACCTATCGCATGTGGCTTGGCCGAGCTGTCGCCGAAGTCGTGACGGCTGACGGCACTCGCCTGGTAGACGCGAGGACTGGCACAGCGCTGCCTGATAGTTAGTTTGGGATCTTGTCCGCGGACCTCATCAGGGCCAGCAGTCGAATTCTAGGCTGCACAAAAGGCCGAACAGAAGACTGCAACTGACCGTTGCCATAAGTTCGTTGAGCACTCGCAAAGGGGAGCCATCCACAGAAGAGATGACACTCTCGGGCCTCGGCGGCGGTCGCGGTGTTCAGTCTTCCCACAGGGGGACCAGGCTATGTCGGCGCTGGCGATGACCGATATCGACCAAACCAAGTCGGTCCCCGAAGCGCCCCGGGTTTTCAGGAGGCTCCCACTTGTGACAAGGAGCCGTTATGAGCAAGACGACGAACAAATTTTCACCCGAAGTACGGGAACGCGCGGTCCTTATGGTCGCGGAGCAGCGGGCTGAGTACGGCTCGGAATGGGAAGTGATGAAGTCGATCGCGGCGAAGATCGGCTGCTCGCTGGATGGGTTTAGTGGACGAACTGTGCTACGTACTTGTCATCATTTGGGCCTTCTCTGCAGGCATCTCGTGACGGGGGACAATCGCGCTCGCGCCTGTCGGCGGAGGCGGATTCTGGACCACGCTCCTTTTCGAAGCGCAGCACACGGCGGCGGCGCCCTGCTACCGGGCAAGCCTCGGGCGCGAGCCAGCATCGCTGCCGGACGTGGCGCGCGATCTTCGCGCCCCATCTGTCCAGGGTTGCCAGCCGTACTGACGAACGACTGGAGCCCCATCATCGGCGAAGGCCAAGTTTGGGCTCTGGGCATATTGGCGAACAGGCTTTGACCATCGAAAAGAAAGATCGCGCCGTGGGAAACTATAAGGTTCTGTGGTTGGCGCTGATCGCCGTGCTGACGGTGACTTTCGGCATATTGAGCGTGTCCGGGGTGGAGATCTATCGGAAGGCTCCGCCCATCCCAGAACAGATCGTCACCGCAACGGGCCAAGTGCTGATGACGCGCGAGGACATCCTCGACGGCCAGAGTGCCTGGCAGAGCACCGGCGGCATGCAGCTTGGCTCGATCTGGGGGCACGGCGCCTATCAGGCGCCGGACTGGTCCGCCGATTGGCTGCACCGCGAACTTGTCGCCTGGCTCGATCTTGCGGCACGGGAGACCGAAGGGAAGTCCTTCGAGGCGCTCGACGGCGAACAGAAGGCGGCGCTGACCTATCGCCTCAAGCAGGAATATCGCCACAACAGCTATGATAGGGCGAGCGGCGTGGTGACGGTGTCGAACCGCCGCGCCCAAGCGTTCGCCCAGACCGCCAGCTATTATGAGCGGCTCTACGGCTCCGATCCCACGCTGCGGCCCACCCGCGATAATTATGCGATGAAGGAAGGCACGCTGCCCGATCCGGCGCAGCGGGCGAAGCTGACCAATTTCTTCTTCTGGACGGCCTGGGCCGCATCGACCGAGCGGCCGGGCACGGTCGCGACCTATACCAACAACTGGCCGCCCGAGCCGCTGATCGGCAATTATCCGACGCCGGAAAATATCCTGTGGTCGCTCGCCTGCGTCGTCATCCTGATCGCGGGAGTGGGCGCGCTGATCTGGGGTTGGGCGTTCCTGCGCCGCCACGATGATACCCCCTTGGTCGCGGCGGCGAACGACCCGTTGCAAGTCGCCGGTCTGACGCCATCGCAAAAGGCGCTCGGCAAATATCTGTTCGTGGTGCTGGCGCTGTTCATATTCCAGGTCTTCATCGGCGCCTTCACAGCCCATTATACGATCGAGGGCCAGAGCTTTTACGGCTTGGATGTCTCGCAATATTTCCCTTACGCGCTGACCCGCACCTGGCATGTGCAGAGTGCGGTGCTGTGGATCGCGACGGCGTTCCTCGCGGCCGGCCTGTTCCTGGCCCCGGTCATCCACGGCAGCGATCCCAAATACCAGAAGCTGGGCGTCAACATCCTGTTCTGGGCGCTGATCGTCGTTGTCGCCGGATCGTTCATCGGCAATTATCTGGCGCTCTCCCATGCGCTACCGGCGAAACTCAGCTTCTGGCTGGGCCATCAGGGTTACGAGTATCTGGACCTCGGCCGGGTGTGGCAAATCGGGCTATTCGTCGGGTTGCTCCTCTGGTTGGTGCTGATGCTGCGGGGAATGGTGCCGGCATTGCGCACCAAGGGCGACGACAAGAGCCTGCTGGCGCTGCTCACCATCGCCACCATCGCGATCGGCCTGTTTTACGGCACGGGGCTGTTCTACGGCGAACGCACCAACATCACGATCATGGAATATTGGCGCTGGTGGGTCGTCCATCTGTGGGTGGAAGGCATATTCGAGGTCTTTGCGACCTCGGCCATCGCCTTTATCTTCGCAACCATGGGCCTGGTCTCGCGACGGATTGCAACGGCGGCCAGCCTGGCCTCGGCCTCGCTGTTCATGGTCGGCGGTGTGCCGGGCACTTTCCACCACATGTATTTTTCCGGCACCACCACGCCGATCATGGCGGTCGGTGCCGCGTTCAGCGCCCTGGAAGTCGTGCCGCTGATCGTGCTCGGCTATGAGGCATTCGAACATTGGAGTCTGCGCGAGCGCACGCCCTGGATGCGCGCGGTCAAGTGGCCGTTGATGTGCTTCATCGCCGTGGCGTTCTGGAACATGCTGGGCGCCGGTGTCTTCGGGTTCATGATCAACACACCGGTCGCGCTGTTCTATCTCCAAGGGCTGAACACCACGGCGGTCCACGCCCACGCCGCGCTGTTCGGGGTGTATGGCTTCCTGGCGCTCGGCTTCACCCTGCTGGTGCTGCGCTATATCCGGCCCGACATTCGGTTCAACGACCGGTTGTTGGCCACCGGCTTCTGGGGGCTCAACGCCGGGCTGGTGCTGATGATCTTCACCAGCCTGCTCCCGGTCGGGCTGTTCCAGTTCCAGGCCAGCGTCACCACCGGCATGTGGTACGCGCGCAGCGACTTCTTCCTGCAGCAAGGCTTCCTTGAAACCCTGCGCTGGGTCCGTACCTTCGGGGATGTCGTGTTCATGGTGGGCGCCATCGCTATCGCATGGCAGGTGGTGATCCTGGGTCTGTGGAGGAAGGGTGCTCGCGTATGACTAAGGCCGCCGCCAAACGGGACCGCATTGCCGAAGCGCCGATCTGGCTTCAGGGCAGTTTCCGGCTGCTGTTCACCGGCGGCGCGCTCTGGGCGCTTGTCGTCGTCGCGTTCTGGGTCGGCGCGCTGGGTGGAGCGTGGTCCGTGCCGACGGCAATGGAGCCGCTTGTCTGGCATCAGCATGAGATGCTGTTCGGCTATCTCGGCGCGGTCATCGCCGGCTTCCTGAGCGCGGCGATCCCCAACTGGACCGGGCGGCCGGTGATGACGGGCTGGCCGGTGGCGGCGTTCGTCGGCTTGTGGGCGGCCGCCCGACTCGCGGTGCTGTTCTCCGCTTATGTGCCGCCGCTCGTCGGCTCGGTGCTCGATGTCGGCTTCCTGCTCGCACTATTCGGCTATGCGGCGCGGCAGATTTTCGCGGCGCGCAACCGCAACAAGCCGATCCTGATCGTCCTCCTCCTGTTCGCCGCCGCTTGTGAGCTGGATCATGCCGCAGCGATGGGGCTAACCACCGATCCGGCGATCGGGATGCGGGCCGGCTTCGCGCTTGTCCTCATGCTGATCGCGATCATCGGCGGACGGATCATCCCGGCCTTTACCCGCAACTGGCTGAACAAGCATGGCGGCACGGACGGGTTGCCGATCATGGCCAACCGGTTCGACCATGCCGTGCTCGCGGTCACGGCGATTGCCCTGGCAGGCTGGGTGTTCGCACCGGCGGCGCATCCGGTGCCCTGGCTGCTGCTCGTCGCCGGCGCATCGCATGCCGTGCGGCAGACCCGCTGGGCCGGGCTGAGTGCGATCGGCGATCCATTGGTCTTCGTCCTGCACCTCGCCTACGCATGGTTGCCGGCGGGCCTGCTGCTGCTCGGGGCTGCTATCCTGTGGCCGGTCGTGCCCGTATCGAGCGCAATGCATGCGCTGGGCGCCGGCGCGATGGCGGGAATGACACTGGCGGTGATGACGCGGGCGACACGCGGTCATACCGGCCGCCCGTTGGAAGCGGATGGCGGCACGGTCGCCATCTATGTGCTGGTCAATCTCGGCGCGCTGCTGCGGGTCGCCGCGCCGCTGCTGCCGCTCGACTATATGCTGAGCATTCGTCTGGCCGGCGGCTTGTGGGGCGGCGCCTTCCTGCTGTTCATCTTCGTCTACGGCCGCATGGCGTTGCAACGGCCTGCCAGAGATCAAGCCTGATCACGGCGTTGGCGGCGTATCGAACAAGATCGTGAGCAGCAGCCGCGCATCTTCGATGCCTTGGACGGAGTGCTGATCGCCGCGCTCCAGATAGACCCAATCGCCAGCGCCGAGCGCAATATTCGTTGGTCCCAACGTGACCCGACCTTCCAGGCAATGCAGCGTCAGATAACCGGCAACATGATGTGGCGGTATGGTCGATCCCGCGGGAACGACGAGGTGAATGGCCTCGAACCGGTCGGATTTGACCAGCGCGGTCGTCCCGGTGGTCCCGCGCTCAGGAGCCAGCGTTGGAAGATGGACCACTTCGCCGGGCTTTGCATGCTGGAGCGCCATTCTCAGATCCTCTTTAACAGTTTTTTACGATCATATCCGACAACACGCGAACGGCGTGGAAGTCACCGGCGCCACTGAATACGCCAGCAAACATCCAAACACGCGGGAACCTGGAAGAGATAGGCCCAAACGCTCGTTACACTTGCTAACGAGGAGGCTATGGCGAAATATTCGAAAGGCGGCCATGTGATCTGAAATTTCAACCGGCTCGGAAAGACATAATTGAAGAGATGGACCGCGCGCTAGCAGCCGCCGAAAAGAACGCCTGCCGAAGCGGCGCTTCCTGAGCGTCGCAGTGATGCAGGAACGGCTCGGCGACGGCTCCACAAACCTGACGCTGATTAGGGGGACAAACTCGTCCGCAGTCCACTAACTTAACCTCGAATTGTGCCAAAAGCTCTGACGGCGGAATAAATACGAAATACGGGTCATTTGGAGGCCTCAGTGGGCTTCAAAATATAATTCGGACAACCGCAAGCAGACTCAGCGCCAATGCGACCAAGCTGGGTAATATGACCGCCGCACCGCAGACGAAGGCTAGGATGCCGACCCAATTCCCACCATGTGTGCGCGTCATCAGATTTTCCTCGATCGCATTTTTGCCAAATATCATCCCCATTCATTAACTCGCTACGATCTGGACGGTTTCGGCTCGGTCGCCTGTTCCTGGGTATTCACCATGGGCATGTCGGCATCGGCATCTATGAAGATGCGTTCTGCCGCGCCATCAAGATCGTCATACTGCCCGCTGCTCATAGACCACAGGAAGGCGCCCAAGCCTACCAAACCCATTACCAGCGCAATCGGCACTAACCAAGCGAGAGCCGTCATGCCGCGCCCCCTGTAGGAACCAGCACGCGCTCTCGACGAGCCGTATTTGGGCTGGGTTCACTCTGAGAAGGGACGCGCAGAGCATTTGCCACTACTGAAATGGAGGATAGCGACATTGCGATTGCCGCGAGCAAAGGACTGACATGACCCGTGACGGCCATCGGCAACACCACTAAGTTGTATCCGACTGAAAAAACGAGGTTCTGCCGGACAAGCCTACGGGCAGCGCGGGAAACCCGGAGGGCTTGCGGAATAGCTGTGAGATCCTGTCCGAAAAACACGATATCGGCGGCAGCGCGGCCGATATCGGCGGCATTGGACGGTGCCATGGAAACATGCGCGGCGGAGAGAGCTGGTCCGTCGTTCAATCCATCGCCCACCATCAAGGTCTTGCACTGCTTATCGGCGAGCGCTTCGAGACGCTGCACTTTCTGCTGAGGCAGGAGGCCGGCGCGAAATTCCGCGATACCGATCGAGCCCGCCACCGCCGATACCGCTCCCGGGTCATCACCCGAAAGCAACTCCACTTCCAGACCAAGTTCCCTCACCTGACGCACCGCATCTCGCGCGCTGGCCTTCTCGCGGTCGGAAAAGCGAAAATGGCCTGCCAGTTCGCCATCAACTGAAAAGACCGTGTGGAGGCTGTCGATATCGCCATTGGTGCTCAGCGCCCAATCGGATCGGCCTATTCTGAATACATGGCCGGCACGGCGCGCTTCTAACCCCTTTCCCGGAAGCTCGGAAAAGCTTTCCAGGTTGACGCCTGAACGGCCCTCGCCACTTGCTGCGATGGCGCGCGCCACAGGGTGGTCGGATCGCGACGCCATGGCCAAGGCGACCTCGCGGTAGCGCTTGTCGATATCGGCTTCGGTTACGCGCAGATCGCCGATGGTCAGCGTGCCCGTCTTATCAAAAACGACAATATCGACCTCAGCCAAGCGTTCGAGCGCGCTTCCGTCCTTCAGGGCGATACCGCGCTCGAACAAGCGCTTCGCCGCAACGAGTTGCACCATGGGAATGGCCAAGCCTAATGCGCACGGGCAGGTGATGATGAGCACAGAAATCGCGATCGTGAGTGACCGATGCCAATCGCCGGTCGACAGAAACCACCCGACAAAGGTGGCGACGGCCAGCGAATGGATGATCGGTGAATAATAGGTCGCCACGCGATCCGCCAAGCGCCGGTAGCGTGCGCGGCCCTGCTCGGCGGCCTCCATCATCAGGACCATTTCCGCGAGAAAGGACTGCGCGCTCGTGCTGGTGACGCGGACTTCCAACGAGCCATTGAGATTGAGCATGCCGGACAGAAGCTTGCTGCCAGCCATTACGGGCGTCGGCATCGCCTCGCCCGTTACAGCGGCAGTGTCGACATCGCCCTCTCCGGCAATGACGACTCCGTCGAGCGGCACGCGTTCTCCCGGCGCGACGACGATGGCATCGCCCACCGCGATGCTGTCGAGCGCCACGAATGTGCGTGCACCATCCTCGGCGATGACCTTCGCGCCCGCAGGCATCATTTTCGCGAGGCCGAGCACTGCGGAACGCGCCTTGTCGCGCATCAGATAATCAAGCGTTCGTCCGATCAGCAAAAAGAAGATCAGCGTGACGACAGCGTCGAAATAGGCATGCGGGCCGGAATGCAATGTGTCGAAGATACTCAAGCCAAGCGCGAGGAGAATGCCGATCGAGATGGGCACGTCCATGTTGGTGCGACCTGCACGCAAGGCGGACCATGCCGATTGAAAGAAGATGCGCCCCGAATAGGCTACCGTCGGAATCGCCAGCAGCGCCGATATCGCATGGAAGAGATGGCGCGTACTTGCGTCAGCGCCTGACCATACCGACACCGAGAGCAGCATGATGTTCATCGCCGCAAATCCCGAGACCGCCATGGCAACGATCAACCTGCGTCTTTCGCGATCCGGCTGGCCCTCGAGATTGTTCAGCAGATTCGCTTCGAAGCCGGCTTTGGACAAGCTTTCGAGCAGCGGGGGGGCAGTCCCCGTCCTTTTCCACGTAACCGTAGCCCGCCGCGTCGAAAGGTTGACGCGTGCCGACACCACCCCATCGAGCTGAGCCAAGGTCCGCTCGATCTTCGCCAGGCACCCGCCGCAGTGCGCGGTAGGTACCGACAATTGGGTCTGAAGGAGGCCATCATCCAGCACTCTGCTGGCGAGGATGAGTTCATCGACCGACTGGCGGGCCGGTGTTCGTCGCAACGCGATATCGTTCAAAGCGGCACGCGATGCCATTCCTAGGCGTCCGCTTCGGCGACCCCACGATAGGCATGCCAGGTGGCATGACCCAGCCATGGGAAAATAAGGATGAGCCCGAGAAGTCCTGTTGCCGCGCAAAGAATGAAAAGCGCCAGAACGATTCCTCCCCACACGATCATCGGCGCAAGGTTGTTCCATACGAGCGCCATGCTGGTCCCCATCGCCGTGAGCGCATCGACCTTTCGGTCCAGCAACATCGGAATCGCGAAAACACTGATCGCGAAGGCGAAGGAAGCGAACAATCCACCGACTGCCGTACCGACACCAAGGATGATCCAGCCCACGGGATCGGCCAGGAGGAAAGCCGTAATATGCGAAATGCCGGGGAACGGGCGGACGCCGAAGAATAGGGCATAGATGAGGACTGCCGAGCGAATCCATAAAAGCATGAGAAGACTGAGCAGCAACCCGGTGAAATAGACCTGTGGGCCCGCTGCGGGTTTCACGAAAAGCATGCCGCGCAGGCCGATTGTCTCGCCCTGCTCACGAGCCCGGCTCTTTTCATAGAGTCCTACGGCGAGCAGCGGGGCGACGATCATGAAGCCGGCGAGCGCGGGAAAAAGAATATAGTCTCGCCCGTACAGGGCGAGGATCGCGACCGCGGCGACCGACAGGACAAAGGTGCCCAGACCGTAAAGAAGGCTCGGCACCGGTCGATCCATTAGGTCGCGCCAACCCGCTCCAAGCCAGCGCAAGCCAACGAGCGGCGGGAGGTGGCGCTGAAGCCGGGCGTTCCTGGTTTCATCGATTCCCGACGTTTCGGTCAGCAATCCGTAAGAGGCGCTCTCCTCAGTCATGTCCAGCAACCTTTCAGCATGCCGATTTCGCCGCGCGATACTGGCCGCTCTCGCTCGCTCGCTCCTTCAAATGCCCAACGCAATTGGGCTGCGATTGGAACGCGACGTAAATCAAATGCGCATTGGCGAGAACGAACAGGAGCAGCCCGGCCGCTACGAAGCTCCAAACAATCCATCGCGATCTGCTTCGCGTCACATTCATGGCGCGGGCGAGCTCAGTGAGTGAACATAGAGCGCCAAAATCTTGATATCGGCGGCGCTCAGTCGTTCATCCCAGGTCGGCATATGGCCTTGGCGACCGCCATGCACAGTCTCGACAATCTGATCAAGGTCGCCCCCATAGATCCAGCGCGTGTCCGATAGATTGGGCGCGCCGACATCGCGTTTGCCGCGCGCATCTTCGCCATGGCAAATCGCGCAATTCGACATGAACACCTCGCGCCCCGACAAAACCGAGGCACGGTTGGCCGCCGTCACGAATTTGGGATGCGACAAGGAATAGATGTAATTGGCCGCCAGACTGACCTGATCGGCGTCGAGAATGCCATCCCGACCAAAAGAAGGCATCTGCGAGTTCCGACCCTGCGGATGCTGTTCATTGACCCCGACGCGCATAGTCTGCGCGATTGTTTCAAGATCACCGCCCCAGATCCAGTCATCATCAGTCAGATCGGGATAGCCATAACCGCCCTTGGCATTGATGCCGTGGCAGGCGGCACAATTATCACCGAAAAGCCGGTGACCGGTGCTGCGCACGATCGACATGAGCTGCGGGTCGGCCGCGATCTGTTCGAGATTCTCGCTTTCGATCCGCTTCATCCAGGCCGCGCGTCCCGCCTGCGCATCGACCAAATGCTTCTCGACCGAAGTGCGTTGGTCCGTGTTGAGAATGCCCTTGGTGTAAGTATGGCCCACCGGCCAGGTCGGCATGAGGATCCACCAGGCAAAGGCGAAAAGATGGGTGACAATCAGAAAGATCAACACGCCTTTGGGGACTGGCGTATCAAGCTCCTTGATGCCGTTCCAAACATGGCCGGTCGTCTCGCGGCCGCTGACGGGATCGCGTTCTACGTCCACGGCTTGTCATCCTGATCGAGAACGCTTTGCTTGGCTTTGTCGAACTTCTTTCGGTTGGAAGGACGAAACGTGTAGATGAGCACGCCGATCATCAGCCCGATGAGGTAGAACAGCCCCCAGCTTTTCGAGAATGCGACGAGAGCGTCGTGGCTTAAATCCATGGGTCTCTCCTCATCTCATTTCACCGGCCCAGGTGGCTTTTGCGGCGCTGCCGTATTCTTATACGGCGCATCGGTCAGCCGTCCCAAAACCTGGAGATAAGCCACCAAAGCGTCCATTTCGGTGACTTCGGTCGCCACGTCGTCGAACACGCGCACTTGCGTTTCTTTGCCGTAGCGATCCGCAACACCGGACGACGTCGAGCTTTCCGGCGTCGCTTGGTCGTAAGCATCGATGCTGGCGTTTTCGATCATCGCGTCGGTGTAGGGAACGCCGGCAGCGCGCAGGGCTTTCAGATGCAAAGGCAGATCATCGACCCGCAGTGCGGTGCGCGCCAGCCAGGAATAGGCGGGCATGTTTGAATCGGGCACGACCTCGCGCGGATTGGTCAGATGGGCGACGTGCCAGAAATCCGAATATTTGCCGCCGATGCGGGCAAGATCCGGGCCGGTTCGCTTCGAGCCCCAGAGCATCGGATGGTCATACTTGGACTCGACCGCCAGAGAATAAGGCCCGTAGCGCTCGACCTCATCCTGCAAGGTGCGGATCATCTGGCTGTGGCAGGCATAGCAGCCCTCGCGAACGTAGATATTCCGACCTGCCAGTTCGAGTGGTGTGTAGAGCCGCATGTCAGGCGCCTTCTCCACTGTCTCATCGATCGTGAAGAGTGGGGCTATTTCGACAAGGCCGCCGACACTGGCAGCCGCGACAATTGCGAGCACGAAGCCGATGGTGCTCCGCTCAAGCTTGCGATGAAAGAGTTCCGCCATTGCTCAGCCCCTCACCACCGCGGTGGTGACGTTCAAAGGAACGTCGCCTTCTATCGCCGCGCTGGATGGCGATGCGCGAATGGTCCTCCACATATTGTAAGAGCCGATCACTGCTCCGATCAGGAACAACAGGCCGCCGAAGGTACGCGCGATGTAATAGGGATACATCGCGCGCAGCGAGTCGAGGAACGAATAGGCGAGCGTGCCTTCCTCCGTATAGGTCCGCCACATAAGGCCCTGGATAATGCCGGAATTCCACATTGCGAAAATGTAGACAAGTGTCCCGGCCAGAGCGAGCCAGAAATGCCACTCGACCAGCGCCGACGAATACATCTTCTCGCGCTTCCAGAGTGACGGCACCAGCGTATAGAATGAGCCGAAGGTAATGAGCGCGACCCATCCGAGTGCGCCTGCATGAACGTGGCCCACGGTCCAATCGGTATAATGCGAGAGAGAATTGACCGGGCGGATCGCCAGGAAGGATCCTTCGAAGGTAGAAATGCCGTAGAACACGGCTGCGACCATCATGAAGCGCAGCGTGGCATCGTCACGCACGCAGTGCCATGCGCCGTTCAACGTCAGCAAGGCATTCCCGGCCGAGGCCCAGGACGGAACGAGAAGCATGACCGAGAAGGTCATCCCCAGCGTCTGGACCCAATGCGGCAGCGCCGTATAGTGAAGATGATGCGAGCCGGCCCACATGTAGAAAAATGTGATGCCCCAGAAGCTCAGGATCGACAGCCGATACGAGAAGATCGGCCGCTGCGCCCGTATCGGCAGATAATAATAGAGCATCCCCAGGAAGCCGGCCGTGAGGAAGAAGGCGACGGCATTGTGGCCATACCACCACTGCACCATCGCGTCCTGCACGCCCGACCAGATCGTATAGCTTTTGGCGTGCCCCAGCGAGACGGGGACAGCGAGATTATTGATGATATGCAGAATTGCGACGACGAGGATGAAGGCCATGAAATACCAGTTGGCCACATAGATGTGGGGTTCTTTGCGGCGCGCCAGCGTCCTGATGTAGAGGACGAAATAGGTCACCCAGACGATCACCAGCCAGATGTCCGCATACCATTCGGCTTCGGCATATTCCTTCGATTGGGTGACACCAAGCAGATATCCGCTGGCGGCCAGGATGCAGAACAGATTGTAGCCGACAAGGACAAACCAGGGGGAAAGCTGATCGGGGAGCCGGGCACGCGAGGTCCGCTGCACGACATGAAACGAGGTGGCGATGAGCGCGTTGCCGCCAAATCCAAAGATCACACCGCTCGTGTGAACCGGTCGCAGGCGGCCGAAGCTCGCCCAGGCGCTATCGAATGTCAGATCGGGAAACGCGAGCAGGGCTGCCACCCATACTCCCACGAACATGGCGACCACTGCCCAGGCCATGCTCGCGATAATGCCGGCCTTGATCGGGTCGTCATAATAGCTTTCGAGGCGGGATTTTGGCGGCTCCGGCTCCCATAAGTCTCGGATTACAACAACTGCGCAAATGGCGCCGAAGATCAGGATCAGCCATCCGTGAACTTCTATCGTGTCCTGGGTGCCTGCGGCGGCGAGGACCAAACCGCAAAAGGCGACAGCAACAGAAATTGCGAGCGCGATCTGCCGCTCGGCCTCGGTCAAACTTTTAACCATGCCCGATCAATATCCCCCTTTGGTCGCTGCCACGCGGCTTTTTTTCAGCGCAGCACTGACTCCGGGGAGCGGGCCACGGAACTTGCGCATAAGCTGCAACACCTTAGTCCGCTCCGGGTTCCCGCCACGCCCGCTTTCCGACAAGTCATACGGCACAATTGGGGTCACCAATCAATGCCCTCACAACAATCCGTGACTGCCTGCCACGGCGCCGAGAAGCGTGATCACCGCAAACCCCAGAAGCCCGCGATGAACGACCTCCATGCGATCGAAGTCGGCGGCGGGCTGCGATGAATCCTCCATGCGTCGATGAAGAAATAACGGCTCAATCACGAACAGCATGGCAGCGAAAATCGCCCAGAGGCCAACCATCGCATGCATCCACCAGAAACGCAGGTCGGCGAACCGATCCCACATCTGCCCGCGCTCAACCATCCAAAAGCCGCTGACGCCGGCAAGCAGCACCCAGATGCGCGCTTGCGCCGCGAAACGGCCTTCGAGCTTGTGGAAAGCCGCGAGCCTGTCAGCTGGCGGATGCGCGGCGCGAATGGACGGCATCACCACGAGTGTCACAAACGCCACGCCGCCGATCCAGAGCAGAACCGCGAGAACATGGATCGCCCGAGCTATGGTGATGTCGTCCATAACGTCTCCCGTCAGGCTGCCAGAAGTTCGTCCGCCGGGCCGAAGAACTCGTAGTGAATTCGGTCGGACGGCACACCGGCGAGCGACAAGGTCGAAACCGCGTGACGCAGGAACGGGCGCGGTCCGCAAATATAGTAGTCGGCCTCACCGACCGGCGTGTTGGCGACGAGCCACTCATCGGTGATGATGCCGGAGACATCATAGTCCTGGCCCTGCGCTTCGCCTTCCAGCGGAGTTTGATGGAAATCGGTAACCGACACCGCGCTGCCCGGCCCAGCTACGGTGCGGACATGATCGCGCATCGCATGCGTGTCGCGATCATGGGTTCCGTGAATATAGTGAACGGGCACATCGGCGCCGCTCTGCGCAAGCGCCTCGAGCATCGCCACCATTGGCGTCAGGCCCACACCGCCGGAGAGGAGGACCACGGGACGTTCGACGTGCTCGGAAAGGAAGAACTCGCCCGCCGGCGCGGCGACCTTCAACACGGTTCCGGGCTTCACCTCGTCATGAAGCCATCCCGAAGCCAGGCCCTGCGATTCGCGTTTCACCGAAATGCGATAGGTTTCGCCATTGGCAGCCGCCGAAATCGAGTAGTTGCGCTTGACCGGCGGATGACCGGGAATCTCCAGCCAGAAAGTCAGATACTGCCCCGGCTTGTGCTGCATGACGGGTCCGCCATCGACCGGGCGGAGAATGTAGGAATTGATGACGCTGCTCTCGCGCAAGACGTCTTCGACGCGGAAGTCACGCCAGCCATTCCATCCGCCCGCCGCGTCCTTCTGCTCTGTGTAGACCCGCTGCTCGCGTGCGATCAGGATATTGGCGAGGAACCAGTAGGCCTCGCCCCATGCCGCAAGGATTTCCTCCGTTGCTGCATCTCCCAGCACCGCCTTGATCGCGCCAAGGAGCGCCTCGGCAACGTGCGGATAGTGCTCGGGCAAAATCTGAAGGCCCACATGCTTTTGCGCGATCCGCTCAACAGCAGGCGCAAGCGCACCGAGATTTTCAATATTGCTGGCATAGGCGAGAATGGCGCCCGTGAGCGCACGCGGCTGCGATCCGGAGTCGCCATGATGCGACTGATTGAAAAGGTCGCGGATTTCCGGGTTCTGGAACATCCGGGAATACATTTCGTGTACGATGTCCAGACCATGCGCTTCCAGCGCGGGAACGGTCGCCTTGACGAGCGCGATCGTCTGATCGCTAAGAGGTTGCGACATGAACTTCTCCTTCTGAAATGCGTTGAAATTTCCGGCAATGTCAGCGCGCGGGCGGCTGATCGTAGAAATCGACCTGCATCTTCATTGACCCCATCGGCGTCACGAAATGCGGCTGCTGCGGCAGAACCAATCCTGGCTGGTTCGGTGTCAGCACGATCTCCGAAGGCGGATCGAGATAGGTGAGCTTAAGCTCGCCTTCCAAAACGCGGATCAGGCCCCAGACACCGGCCTTGGTATCGTGTCGCGCCCGCAAGGCAGCCGGTAGTGTATCCTGATCAAACACCGGTGTGGAACGATAGGGAAGGATGTCAGGCATGGCTTTGCACTCTCCGCCTTGGGCAATCCAGCGTATCGGAATTGATTGCCGAGCCTTCCGCGCGTTGCCGATCGAGCCGAAAAAACACGGCGAGCTGCAGGCTTTCGGCGATCCGCTTCGCTTTCGCTTGCAAAGCGGCGGCGGCTTCGGGCGACATCATTTCGTTGGTCGCCTCAGCCCAAAGCGTTAGCCATCGGTCGAATAGCGCCGGCGTAATTCGTGATTTGTGCTTCAAATGAGCCGGCACCGGTTGACCCTTGTATCGACCACTGGTGAGCATCACCGATGACCAGAATGCCGCCAGCTTTTCGAGATGTTCCGGCCAATCGGCGATCGCGTCGTTGAAGATCGGCCCCAGCTCGGCATCCTCGCGGACCCGCGCATAGAACAGCGTCACGAGACGGCTTAGCCCTTCCTCGTCAACCTGCGTATCGTCATCCATTGACCGACTCCGAAATCATGTATCTACGCTACATGTATCACCGGGTTGGAAACATGCAACAAGAATGCATATATATTAGTGCAGCGTCGATTGGGCGCTGTGACCGGGAAGCGACATGAAGCTGACGCGCTACACCGACTATGCCCTTAGGGTGCTGCTTTACCTTGGAGCGCGGCCTGATCGGCTATGCTCGATTTCCGAGATGGCGGGTGCCTATGCGATCTCGCAAAACCATTTGATGAAGGTGGTTCACGACCTCGGAAAAGCGGGCTTTGTGGCGAGCGCTCGGGGGCGTCTTGGCGGAATTCGCCTCGCGCGACCGCCGGGTGAGATTATCATCGGATCGGTCGTGCGGCACACGGAGGATGGGTTCGATCTGGTCGATTGCGGAAGCTGCATCATCGCGCCGGCGTGCGGAGCGACGGGCGTTCTTCGCGAGGCGCTTGCCGCATTCATGGCCGTGCTCGACAGCTACACGCTCGACGACCTGTTGGCGAGGCGGGTCGATATGCTCAGTCTCTTTGCACCCGAAGCGGCATAGAGGCTCTGCCGATGGAGGAGGAATGCGCGCGCTATCGTTGTGAGGGAGAAGATGGCTCGCCGATCACCGTTTTGGAGTTTCAATACTTCGGTCAAGCTGAAACGAAACCCGGCCGACGCCGTTACCCAGGTGCGCAGCGCCTAGAGTCTGTCCTGGCTGATTTGAATCGGTTGCGGGATTCCCAAGCGGGGTAAGATGTGATTCATGTGTGGACGGCCCCTGTTGGGCAAGGGGGAAATTGACGCGTTGATCTGAGCCGGGTCAGGTTCATTCATGTGTCCGGCCTGTTTGCGCGGCGTGAAAGGCCGCTGGCCATGATGGTGTCGGTGGATGGGATCCTCATCAAGCTGGCGCGCTGTGATGCGCGTTGAATCACTCAGGTTGTTTCCATCCCCGGCAAGCCCCGGATCGGCATCACGCGTGTCGTTCTCTCCTGCCCAAAGTGGTTGGCGCCAGGTCAGGCGGTTACCGGACCGGCGCGGTAATTTTCATCGCGCGCCATCACGGCCCAGGCGATCCGGGCCATCTTGTTGGCGACCGCGACGGTCACCAGCCTTGCGGGCTTGCGCTCGAGCAGCTGGTTCGCCCAGATGCTGACGGTCGTCTGCTTGCGCCGGGTGTAGCGGACAACGGCGGTTGCGCCGACGACTAGCAAATGGCGCAGATAGCGATCCCCCATCTTCGATATCGCGCCCATTCGCTCCTTCCCGCCGGAGGAATGTTGCTTGGGTACCAACCCCAGCCAGGCGGCAAACTGGCGACCGGAACGGAAGATAGCGGCGTCGCCGACGGTCGCAACGAGCGCGGTGGCGGTGATAAACCCGATGCCGGGGATCGTCTCCAAACGCTTGCACGCGGCATTGGCGCGATGCCAAGCCATCAACTCGATCTCGATCTGACGGATCTGTTGGCTCAAGCCATCAATCATGCCGGCGATCAGCAGCAATGTCTGCCGCGCCAGTTCCGGGATCGCTGCTTCGCCCGCGTTGAGAACGCCGACGAGCTCGCGGACATGGGCGCGGCCTCTGGGTGCCACAATCCCATATTCGGCCAGATGCGCGCGCAGCGCACTAACCTGCGCGGTCCGCTGCCGGACCAGCAGGTGACGGGCGCGATGCAACATCAGCACGCTCTGCGCGTCGGCCGACTTGATCGCCACAAAGCGCATCGTCGGTCGCCTCACCGCCTCGCAGATCGCTTCGGCATCGGCTGCATCATTTTTGTTCCGCTTCACATAAGCCTTCACGTAGGCAGGCGGCATCAGCTTCACCTCATGGCCCAGGCATTGGAGCTGCCGCGCCCAGTAATGCGCTGTCGCGCAGGCTTCGATGCCGATCAGGCACGGCTCAAAGCCGCCGAGAACCGCCAGCAACTGATCCCGTCGAACTTTCCGACGCAACACCGGCTGCCCTGCATCATCGACGCCATGAAGCTGAAAAACGTTCTTGGCGATGTCGAGGCCAATCGTGGTAATCTGCATCCGGACGGCTCCTTCCCGTTGATGGTCGCTGACAGCATCATCCTGGCACGAATCGATGCCGCTGGGTCAGGGGCCGTCCACCTCATCAAGCTTCCTGCTGGAGTGGAGGCTAGCAGGAATGGCCAGACCTTATTCAAACGACTTGCGGGAGCGTGTGGCGAAGTTCGTCGCGTCAGGCCGAACGGTTCGTGAGGCGGCTGGTGTCTTTCGGGTAAGCGTGTCGAGCGCGGTGAGATGGTCTCAGCGTTGGCGCGGGACGGGCACCGCGGCATCGCGGCCGAGGATTGGCCGACCAGGTCGGCTGCTAGCATCCGAGCAGTCATGGCTTTTGGGCCGACTGGCCGAGCAGCCGGACCTGACGGTACGGGCATTGGCGATCGAGCTGCGCGAGCGGGGATACCGCACGATCAGTCACAACACGGTTTGGGCGCTGCTGCACTCGGCCGGTTTCAGCTTAAAAAAAAACGCTATTCGCCGACGAGCAGTTGAGGCCGTCGATCGCCCGACGGCGCGAGCAGTGGAAGAAGTATCAGCACCTGCTTGAAGCCAAACGACTCGTTTTCATCGACGAGACTTGGGCCAAGACGAACATGACGCCGATCCGGGGCTGGTGCCGGCGCGGCCAGAAGCTGGTGGCGCGGGCGCCCTTCGGCAAATGGCGCACCCTCACCTTCATCGCGGCGCTTCGGCATGACCGGATCGATGCACCCTGCGTTCTCGATGGGCCGATAAACGGGGAGATCTTTACCGCTTGGGTCGAGCAGTTCCTGGTGCCGACACTTAAGCCTGGCGACATCGTCATCATGGACAATCTGGGCAGCCACAAAGGCGCTGCAGTCCGCAAGGCGCTCCGCTCCGCTGGGGCCAAGCTGTTCTTCCTGCCAGCCTACAGCCCGGACCTGAACCCGATCGAGCAGGTCTTCGCGAAGCTCAAGCTCCTGCTCCGCAAGGCCGCTGAGCGATCGGTCGAAGCCACATGGCGTCGGATCGGATCCCTCCTCGACGCATTCCCTCCAGCCGAATGCGCAAGCTACCTGCGAAACTCCGGATATGCTTCAATATGAGCAGGACAGACTCTAGCTCTCTCCACCGGACAGCCTGTCCGGTATATCGACCCCGCCACTTTTGAGGTTATCGGCACCGGCGAGTTGCTCAAGCGCTGCGACCGCAGCTGAGCTGCGCGCCGCCCTTTGCCGGTTTTCTCGGCGAACCAACTCTTCATAGCGACAGAGCGGGACCGAATCCGAGGCCTCGCTCATGCGCCGAACCCCTTCTCCAGACCAGCAATCAGATCGTCTAAATGCTCAAGCCCAATTGAAAGCCGTAGCAGGCCATCGTTGATGCCGGCCATTTGTCGCGCCTCAACGCCCATGTCGGCATGCGTCATCGTCGCCGGATGAGAGATGAGGCTTTCGACGCCTCCCAGCGATTCTGCGAGCGTAAAGGTGCCGATCGCGGTGATAAAGCGGCCCACCGCCTCGACCCCGCCTTCGAGCTCAAAGCTCAACATGGCGCCGAAACCGTGCTGTTGAGATGTGGCAATGACATGGCCTGGGTGGGAGGCGAGGCCGGGATAGTGCACAGCGCACACTCGGGCGTGCTGCTCCAGATATTTGGCAATCATGCCTGCGGTCCGCTGCTGCCGCTCAATACGTGGGAACAGCGTCCTCAATCCTCGTAACGTCAGCCACGCATCAAAGGGGGCGCCCGTCACCCCTACGACGTTCGCCCAGACAGCGAGCTTCAGGTATTCGTCGGCATCGGCCGTGATGACAGCGCCGCCGATCACGTCCGAATGGCCGTTGAGATACTTGGTGGTGGAGTGGATTACATAATCCGCCCCGAGTGTGAGCGGCCGTTGCAGCGCTGGCGAGAGGAAGGTGTTATCGACTGCAACTCGCGCGCCGGCGGCCTTGGCGAGCGCGCAGATCCCGCGAATATCGACAACGCGCATCAGCGGATTGCTCGGGGTCTCCACCAAGACTAGCGCCGGCTTGTCGGAGAAGGCAACGGCGAGCGCATCCCCATCCGATTGATCGATAAATGTTACCCGGAATTGCCGTTTTGCGGCTCGCGCCAGCAGGAGGCGGCGGGTTCCGCCGTAGCAGTCGTGAGGTGCCAACACGAGATCGTCGGAATCAATCTGCGCCAGAAGCAGATCGACAGCGGCCATGCCGCTTGCCGTAATGACCGCACCCGCGCCATGTTCGAGGCGAGCAAGCGCTTCGGCGAGCATCGCCCGCGTCGGGTTTCCCGCGCGACCATAATCAAATTCGCGCGGCTGCTCAAAGCCCTCGAAAGTGAAGGTGCTTGTCAGATAGATCGGCGGAGCCACCGCCCCAAATGCCGCATCGGTTGCCACGCCGTACGTTGCGGCAATCGTCTCGGGTGCTTGTTCTTTCGTCATCAGGGCCTCTTATACGCCGCGGATCGCACGATAAAGCCAATCAACGATCCAGGCTGTGGGCTTGCGCCACCGATGGGCCCGCTACCGGAATTTGGCCATCAGCCGTCCAACTGCGCCGGCTTCAGCTGTAAGATTGCGATTGTACGCGAGCGGCATGCGCGGGCTTTTCCAGCGCAGCGCGTCCATGATCCCGGCCAGATCCTCGCCGCTCGCGAACAGATCCTGGTTGAGCCCGATCCGCGTCGAATGCGCGCTGATCCCCTTGAGCAGCCGCGCCAGATCATCCGCGGTCAGATCGGGCAGAGCGCCACGATCGAACGCCCGCTGGATCATCGATCGATAGATTGGGCCGATGGACGCGGGATGAAGCGCCACGGTGCCGAGGTCATACTCGACCCGTGCCGGTAGCGCCGGCTTCGACAGGGTCTTGCGCAGATCCCACGTCTCTCGCCCTGAGATGCTGTCGATCGGCCGACCCCGCACGGCAGCGCGGGCCTTGTAGCGCCGCACCTGCACCCGCCGGAACAGCGGCCCTGCGGTGATCCCGGCCGCCTCGGTCCAGGCCGCGATCGCCGCGACGGTGCGCGGGCTCAGAAACGCGGTTGCCCCCTCCCCGTCCTGATCGCCTTTGCTGCGCAAGATCTGCAGCAGACGCGCCTCGGGGTCGATCGCCTCCTCGATATGTTCGACCGCGACCGCCACCAGCTCGGAGGCCCGCAGCCCGGTGTCGTAAGCCGTCGACAGCAGCGCCCGATCACGCAGGCCCGGCAGATCGTCTCCGCAACTCTCGAGCAAGGCGCGGATGTTGAGCCCGCGCGCCTTGTCGCGCTCGACGTCGCGTACCGGACCTTTGAACCGTAAGGGCCGCGCCTGCTTTTGTGCCGCCCCCTTCTCGCGGCGGACCGCCTGCAGCCGCAGCTTGACCAATGGGGCGGGCGTCGGATCCTTCAGATCGAGCAGCTGGTGGATCTTGGCGATCGACGCCTTGTAGCGGGAGAGCGACGCTGGCCGGCTCCCCTTCCCCGCCCGGGCATCGAGATAATCGGCCACGGTCTCGGCCGTTGCCGGCAGCGCAATCCGGTTGGAGCGCCGGCACCAGGCATCGAATGCTTCGACATCGGATTTTAGAGCGCGGATGCTGTGCGGCGACGAGGCGGCTTGGTACGCTGCGATCAGCGCCTCGTTGACGGTGATACGCTCGCCGGCGCGCATCTGCACGATCGTCCAGGCAAGGTCGACCGGGGCCCTGACAGCCGGCAGGTCCGCCTCCGACGGCGCTACAGCGGTTTTCGGCCCTTCCCGGGCAGTTTCGGTGCCCATGATGCGCCACGCTCCTCAACGTCGCTTGTAGCTTATCTTATAAAGAGGCGTCAATTCCGCTTATATGATAAGTGCAATTATCGCGTGTCCATAATTAGACACTATGAGAGAGGGAAAGTAACTGCTGACTTTGGTTTCCGTTGAGATTGCGATAGAATCGCATGGATGGCGCCCTCCTCCTCCTCCAATGCCCCCTGCGAGCAGGCAATGCTCCTGCTCGGCCGACTGGATGGACGGTTGCAAAACAGCCCCTGGGCCGACATCTGGCTGGCCCGAGCGCGTCTGCAGGGCGCAGCGCAGCTCGCTGGCCTTGCAGGCGTGCCTATCGACGTCCGGCATCTGCAGGACTGGATCTGTGGCCGCACGCCCCCTCCCCGCGCCTCTGAGGGGTTGAACGATCCCGTCTCGGTCGCGGCAGTGTTCCATCTCGCGATAGAGGCCGGTGTTGCCAACACAGGGCCGCTGGCGCGCGCGACACTCAACGTCCTGCGTACAGTCCTGGACGATCGATCCGAAGCAGAAGTTTGGGCGGGCAGCGACCTGGCCTATTTTGGTCCAGCGTGGCGGCAGGCGCGGATCGAGGTACAAGCCCCCTACCCCTCCCCTTCCCTGCGCTCTGTCGCCGATCGGATTGCCGCCATGCTCAAGACGGTGGTCGATGCCGATCAGTCTGCAGTGGACGTGACGGCGATCGACGGTCGGACGCTCACGCTCGAACCGAGGGTGCGCGATCGCGCCTGGTTGGTGGCCAGCCATGTCCCCGCCATGCTCCATCATGCCGGTCTCACATTGGGCACCCTGCCCTCCCTGATTCTATTGCCGAAATTTCCGCCACCCGAAGTTGGCGAGTTGACCGACGTCATGATGCGATCGCTGCTGGCGACCTGCCAATCCGGCCTGAAGGATCTCGACTGGATCGAGCGCCAAGGCTCAAAGGCGTTGGCCGTATCGGCAACACGGCGCAGCCGCGCTCCCCTCCTCGCCCGCCTTGCGCTTGCCTATCCCGGGCTTCGCCCATCTGCCGTGGCGCGGCTCCTTGAGGTCACGCCGCAGGGAGCACGCAAGCTGGTGGCCAAACTGGCGTGAAGCCGAGCCTACTGCCAATGCGTGTCGAGCAATGCCTTGATGGCCGCCTCCGCTTCGTCCCGCGAACCGCCGGCATGTGGAAGCAGGGTGATCCTCACCCCCTTGCGGTCCTTACCCTCGAACCGAAGCAATGGCTTTCCGCTCTGCGACGCCACGGTTTCACTCGATCCTGACCTCTTGGGGGATCCTGACCTCTTGGGGGGATCGGCCGCCAGCGCCAATGCCCGAATAATCTCTGGCACCGCAATAAGAGCGCCCTCTCCTCCCGATCGATCGCTGAGCGCCGCTGCTTCGGCAAATACGCGCTGGCGACGATCATCGGGTTTCAGCAAGGGCTTGATGGCTGTGACATGCTTGATCCGCAAATCCTGCGGATTGGGAAAAGCGACCATCAGTTCCGTCGGCAGGCGCGCGAGATCGAGATAACGGCTCAACCAGCTTTCGGTAACGTTGATCCGCTCGGCCATGACTTTTTGCCGGCCCTCATAATACGCATCGAGCGCGCGAAGATAATCGCGCGCGCGCTCCAGATCACTGAGGTCTTCGCGCGCTCTGTTCTCAATGTCCGCTATGCGGAACGCTTCCTCGTCCGACAGTTCGCGAATGTCGATCAGGAACCGGAAGTCGGGATAATTGTGGCCGCGCAACCAGCTGATCGACCAATGGCGGCGCGCGCCGCAGATCACCTCGAAATCATAATCGGGTTCGCCACGCACGCGGCGGACGATCGCGGGCATCTCTTGGCGCCCTTGCGCCTTTATGCTCTCGATAAGATCGGCGCACCGTTCTTCGTTGAGCAAGGCATATTCGCGGTTATGCCCTGCCCACATCCGGCAACGTGCGGGATCAACCAATTCGTGGGTGCGGCTAACGACCGTCCCCGCCGCCAGTTCGGCCAACCGATTCTCCCGGCCTGTCAGGACATTGGCGCCCAGCCCAGGCCGGCGCGGCGCGGGCGCACCATCTTCAGGTGGATTGATACCTGCGGCCAATTCTGCTGCGAAACTAGCATTCTTTCTGCTCATGAAGCCGTTCCTTCACCCGGAATTGCACCGGTGCAATTTTCCCGTTTCACGCGAGACCTTCCTTGCGCAAACGGCTCAAATGGCTGGGCCACATGGCCCGAATATCCAACTCGAGTTCAGCATTCACCCCGTCGAGATAGGTGAGGCAACGATTGCGGACGGCACTGCTCGTCACAGGACCGTCGAGCTCATAGACCGTCATCAAACGCGCGGTCGCGTTGTCAATCTCGGCGGAGTCTTTCAGCGGCGTGCGGACCATCGCCTGACCGAAAAGTGTCCGCATCAAATTGAGCAGTTCCTTCTGCATCGACTTATTCTCATCGACCTTAGAGGCGACAAAGCGTAGGAATTTGAGCGTCGGCGCAAAGCCGCGTTCGGCCAGCGTCTCGATGGTTTCATCGAGCATCGCCAGAAACGCCGCGGTCGAAGAAAAGTCCATGACGGTCGGCGGCACGGGAACGACAAGCGCGTTCGCGGCGCGCAAAACCGACAATGAGATGGCGCCAAGGGCCGGCGGCGGATCGAGCACGATCACATCGAAACGATCGGAGATACTAGCGATGCCTTCGGAGAGGCGATCGATAAGCCCCCCCTGCCCTCGAGCCATTCGGGCTGCAATCTCATATTCTGACTGGAACAGCCGCAAATTTGCCGGGATCAGTTCGAGACCGTCGAAATGCGTTTTGCGCAGCGCGTAATCAAGGGAGGTCTTCTCCTCTTCCCGGAGAAACGGGTAGAGCGTATCCTCCTCGCTCAGATCAAGATCAGGCACATAGCCGAACAATGTCGTCGCGGAGGCTTGGCTGTCGCAGTCGATCAGGGCAACACGATAGCCCTGGATTGCGAGATATTGGGCAAGGTGGACCGACAAGGTCGACTTGCCGACACCTCCCTTGAAGTTCTGGACGGCCACGACACAGCATGGATCGTCGGCCGCTCGCCAGGGCCTGGTGCCGAACAGGCCCCGCATATTATTGAGTTGGGCAAGCGTGTAACCAACCCTGCGATTATTCTCGGTTCGCGGCGGCGGCGGAAGACGCCCGTCTTTTTCCGCATCGCGGATTGCAGCGGGCGTCCGCCCAACCAGATCAGCGGCCTTTCCGATCGGAAAAGTGGGCTCACGGCGTTCATCCGCGCGCGCGCTGCGCGCTGAATCGCGAAGGCGCTCCAGCACCGACGAGGTGCGCTGGGCGAGCGCCGCCACCGAGAGAAGATCATGGGTGTCGTCGATGTCTAGTGATGCTGCCACAGGGCGCCCCTTTGCGAAACTCGGGTCATAGTAGCGCTACTTGCGCTTTTTCGTCAAACAGAAGCGCTATTTCGAAAGTAGAGCTATGCTGGCGGCGGCAATGGCGGCGAAAATGGCTGACGATCGCCTTTCGGGCGTGGCATCCTGACTCGGTGGGGGCACGACGAAATTGCACCGGTGCAATTTCGCTTATGGGCGGCCCCTTCGAGCAACGAAACTCTCGCAAAAACCCGTCCAAGAACTCGTCAGCTTCGCGCCCTTGAGCTTCGCCAGGCGGTCGCCCATCTGCTGGCGATAGGCGTCGGCGATGAGATCAATATCCCATCCGCCCCCATGCGACCGGGCAATCGCGGCCAAGCCTTCCGCGTTGAACCGGATCGTTCCTTGCGGAAAGACGATCTCCGAACTCTTCTCTGGCGCGACGAGCGCGCTGATGGTGGCCTTCACGAGCGATCCCACTTCCACCGTCTCGGCGACCGTCTCTACTGCCCCTTCCCGGCGCGCCTTGCGCCCCGTCGAGTGCCGCTCAATCTCATCGACGGTCGCGATCTGCGCTGGCGCATCCTTCGGTTCAAAACGGAATTCGATCTCGGTCACCGTCCGGCCCTGTCGTATCTCCTTCCACTCGACTCGGAAGTGAGCCAGTTGGTCGATCTCGGCCTTTGCCTTTTCGAGCACCTTGCGACGGAGTTGCGCGAAATCCTTATACACCTCAGGTGATATTCCGAGCGCCGCACGCAGCGCTGCCATATCGCCCTTCCAGGTCGACTGCCGGCGATGGAGCCGCAGCGATCCAATCTCATAGAGTTTGAGCGCATAGCTCGATCGGAAGCCCAGCACCGCCTGCCGATTAAGAACGGCATAGCTCTCGGATTCCTGGATGAGCTTGCGCGCATCAGGCGTAAACTCCCATTCGATCCAACCCGCATCCGCGCCGTCTGTATCTTCCGCCTCTTCGCGAGACGACGAGATCAGCGAAAAACGAAGCGTCGCTTTCTTGCCGCGCCAGGACCGGTCGTCGATCGCAAACAAGGTCCGGTGAAGTTCCTCCAGCATGTCGGAGATACGTTCATTACCCTTATGACCGCGGCGAATATCGGCCTTGCGCATCCGATGCGGCCGGTCCTGCCAGGCATCCCCGCCTGCGGTCAGAATCATCAAGGCGAGCAATCGCGACGCCGTCAGGCTGAGCGACTGGCCTTTCACGAATTTGATCTCAACGATGCTGCCGGGTTTGGCGAACTCCTCGCCACCCTTCGCTTGCAAAGCCGCCGCGACTCGCATGGCACGGCCCGGCGCCGAATCGGCTTGCGCCTCTTGCGCTACATCGGCGCTTAGATTTTCCGCATGTTCCATGTCACATAGGCCGAACGCATATTGGGCAGATTCGCCTAATTGCTGCCTGACCTGTCCTCGCTCGTCAAGTCAGGGCAGGCTGAAACACTTTTGTCGCCCCCATCCGGTCAGGATGGAATCATATGGCACGTCCGCAAATGCCTTGATATTCCGCCGAGTCGCAATGCGATTCGGGTTCTGCCCGTTTTCGGCTCCCTCACGCTCGAAAAACTTGGCAGAATGCCGCCGTTCCCAAGCGCGGGATCGCCAGATGCCAGCGCCCCCAATAGGTCAGGATAGCCCCAATAGGTCAGCTATCTCCCCCCGATCGGTCAGGGTGACGCCCCCGCGGGGTCAGGCAAAATCCCCCGCGCGGTCAGGATAAATGCGACAGGTCATTGAAATTGCGGGTCTTTTCGGCACAGAATCTGAATCACTTAGAATCATGAATCCTTCCGCTGCGAGCAGCGGCGTTGTTTTAGAATGATTCTAAGAGACCAAGGAGGCGATTCGCTGATCCTTTACGGTCCGACAGCGTAACCGATCCCCCTCGCTAGGGGGATACCTCCAGACCGGTGTTCCACGATAGCATCACGGTCTCGATCCTTGGCAGCTCCGCCCTGCGACGAGATCCTCAGCGAACCGATCGTAGCTGCACCACCGCTCGTCGCCGCTGGGCAGACGCAGTGAGGAGGTCGCATGATCAATTTTGCCAAATTCGAGATCATCGGACGGATCGGCGAGATCGATGCCAAGCCCAAGATCACCAACATCTCGGTATGCGCGAACTATCGCCGCCGTGGAGAAGGCGATCAGTGGATCGAGGATGGCTACTGGAACCGAGTCGTCATTTTCAGCGAGGGCCAGCGTAAATATATTGATGAGAAGGTCCAGGTTGGCGATCTCGTACGGATTGCCGGACGGCTCCGTGACACCTCCTACGAGCGCGACGGCACCACCCACTACACGACCGACCGGATCGTCGAAGAGTTCGGTGTGCTCGCGACAAAGGCAGCATAGATTCCAGGTGGCATCGCCGATCGGCAAGAGGGGAGGGGGCATGCGCGGAGCGACCTTGGATTTCGACAGGAGTTTCGCCCATGCCCGCCACCATCGATGCAGCAGTCCGCGCTAAACAAATCGTCGAGAGCTTGGGTGGACGCTGGTCAGGATCGCGCGGAGAGTGCCGCTGCCCCGCCCATGACGATCACTCGCCTAGCCTTTCGGTCCGCCTCGGCACCAAGGCGATCCTGTTCAAATGTTTCGCGGGATGCACATCGACCGATATCCTCAAGGCTCTGGATCGTCAGGGCTTGCACGATCGGGTGCCGGTTCACGTCGAACCACGCGCGCCGGCGCGCGATCTGAGCGGCTTGGCCAGGTCATTGTGGCAGCACAGTGTACCCATCGCCGACACACCGGCTGAAGCCTATCTTCATGCCCGGGGCCTTTACGCGCCAACGTCCGACCTTCGCTTCAACCCACAGACGATCATAGGGAAGGGGAAGGATCGGCGCTCCCTTCCCGCAATGATCGCCGCGGTGAGAAACGAGCTGGGCCTGGTCGCGGTCCACCGGACCTTCCTCGATCCCACAGACATTTTGCGGCGCCCCTTCCGCAAACCCAAGCTGGCGCTCGGTCTGCTCGGCTCGGGCAGCGTGCGCTTTGGTGAGCCGGATGACGTTCTGGGCATCGCCGAGGGGATCGAAGATGCCTTGTCCGCAATCGACTGGTTCCAATTGCCGGTCTGGGCCGTGCTTGGTGCCGAGCGCTACGCCCATGTCGGCATACCGTCGCATGTGAAGCGCGTCATCGTGTTCGGCCAGCGGAATACGGCGGCGAAGATCTGCCTGAAGAGGGCAGGGGAGCACCTCAGCGCCAACGGGCGAAGGGTCGAGGAATGGCTCCCATCCGAGCATGATGATTGGAACGATGCTCAGCGCGATCGGCTTGCCCGCAACGCAGTTCCTCACACCGTGATCCAGACGCACTCCCAGTGAAGAGAGGAGAGGAGGCCTCCGGCTTGTTGATCCGGTGATGGACACCGGATGATGCAATGGAGGCCTACAATGCGCACCTCAGCCGCTGCTCTCGAACTCGATTTTACCGAACCATCCATCACCGCTGCGAAGGCGATCTGTGCCGTGCTGCGCCACGGCGATGGCATGGACCGGCCTGGCCTGCTCCGGACGATGGAAACCGCTTATGGTTCAACCGCAGCCGATGGGCATTGGTCACTCCGCGACGCCTATGATGTCCTGGAGCTGGGCCAAGTCCTGCACCTCGCCACGCTTGACCTGCCGCAACAGCCGGCAGATTGCCTTGCGGCCCTGACCGCGCTCACCGTATCCCTGCCCACGCATACCGTGCGCAGCGAAGAACAGATCGCGCTCCAGCAATTTTCGACACCGGCCGCGATTGGCTATCTTGCCGCGCTCGCCGCTCGCATTACCACAGCCGATACCGTCCTGGAGCCCTCCGCCGGCACCGGGCTCCTCGCCGTTTTCGCCGCACGCGCTGGCGCCAAGCTTGTTCTCAACGAGATCGATCCCGCGCGTGCCGACATGCTCCAGGCAGCATTCCCCACCGCACCGGTCAGTCGCCACGATGGCGAACTCATCCACGATCTGCTGCCGCTGTCGATCCGGCCGACCGCAGTGCTCATCAACCCGCCCTTTTCTCGCAGCATCGGTCGACATGCCGACCCGCTTGCCGCGTTCCGCCACTTGCGCGCCGCCCTGAAACGGCTTGATGCCGGGGGGCGCTGCGCCGCTATCCTTCCCGATCGCGTGGATAGATCGAGCCGCGCCTGGGCGAAGGCGACCGACGGCTGTGCGATCACGCTCCACGTCGAACTGCCCGCCAATGCCTATGCCAAACACGGCACCAGCCAGATCGTGAAGCTCATCGTTCTGGAAAAAGGCGTCCAGGATGACGTCGCCATCGTTCGGTGCAACTCGCTCGCCGAAGCGCTCGCGACGATCAGCGCTTCCGCGGCCAGCGTTACGGAAACCCCGAGACTCTCCCCAGCGCGCCTTGCACCAACCCGTGCGCGCGCATCCCTGCTCGGCGGTCTCTCGAGCAGACCCCGGCTTTCGGCCCCGATCGCGACGACCGCCCAATCTCTCAATGCGCTTGATATCGGCTACACCGTCTTTGCTGCACCCGTACCGACCGGTGAGGCGGTGGGGGTGTACCTGCCGTATCGGCCAAGCCGGATCGCCATTCCCTGTGCATCCGCGCATCCGACCGCTCTGGTGGAATCGATCGCCATGGGCTCGATTACGGCACCGCGGCCGTCTTACGTTCCGAAGCTGCCGGCCAGTGTAGTCGACACCCGGGTGCTGTCCGACGCTCAGCTCGAAACCCTGATCTACGCCGGTGACGCTTTCGAGCGCGACATCTCCGGTCTGTTCAAGGCGGCCGAGGAAGGGTTGTCGCTCACGCCGGACCAGAACGGTCGCCCTTACCGGACCGGATTCTTCCTTGGCGACGGCACGGGTGCCGGCAAGGGCCGTCAGGTTGCCGCCATCATCCTCGACCAGTGGCTACGCGGGCGCCGCAAGCACATCTGGATATCTAAGACCGAGACACTGCTGGAGGACGCACGTCGCGACTGGACCGCGGTCGGCGGTCTCGCGCTCGACATCCAGCATCTCAATCAGTGGAAGCTGGGCACGCCGATCGGTGCGGCCGAGGGTGTGCTCTTCCTCACCTATGCGACGCTCCGCTCCAACCGGGGGGACAAGGGTACTCGCCTTCAGCAGATCCTCGACTGGGTCGGCGATGATTTCGACGGCATGATGGTGTTCGACGAGGCGCACGAGATGGCGGGTGTCGCCGGCGGCGAAGGCCGTTTCGGCACCAAGGACGGCTCCGATCAAGGCATCGCCGGCGTGCGCCTGCAGAACCTGCTGCCTCGCGCCCGCGTCCTGTACGTGTCGGCAACCGGCGCGTCGGACGTCAACAATCTCGCTTATGCCACCCGGCTTGGCCTGTGGGGTCCGACCACCGCCTTCGCCGATCGCCGCGCATTCGTCGACAGTTTGCGCCGTGGCGGGATCGCGGCGATGGAATTGATCGCCCGCGACCTGAAGATGCAGGGCCTCTATGTCGCCAGGGCGCTCAGTTTCGCCGGTGTCGAATATGACATCCTCGAACATCGCCTGACGCCCGATCAGGTCGAGGTCTATGACGCCTATGCCGATGCGTGGGCGGTCATCCACGCCAATTTGCGCACCGCGCTCAATGCCACCCGAGTGACGGATAGTTTCTCCAATGACACCTACAACAGCGGCGCGAAGGCCGCTGCGCTGTCGATCTTCGAATCCACCAAGCAGCGGTTCTTCGGCCAGATCCTGATCGGCATGAAGCTGCCCTCGCTGATCCCGGCGATCCGTGCCGATCTGGCCCGGGGCGAGAGCGTCGTGATCCAGCTCGTCTCGACGTCCGAGGCGATGCTCAACCGGGCACTGGCCGCGCTGAACGCCGAGGACCGGGCGAATCTCGACATCGAGCTTTCACCCAAAGAGTTCGTCATGTCCTATCTCACCGCCGCCTTTCCCGTCCGACAGATGAAGACCTTCGTCGACGACACCGGCAAGACGCGCTCCGAGCCTATGTCCGACGAGGATGGGCGTCCCATCTTCAGCCAGGAAGCGCTCGAGATGCGCGACAATCTCGTCGAGCGGTTCTGCTCCCTGCCGATCGTGGGGTCCGCCCTTGATCATATCATCGGGCATTTCGGGACCGATGCCGTCGCCGAGGTGACGGGACGCAGCCGACGCATCGTCATCGACGCGCACGGTCGCCAGCGCATCGAGAGCCGTTCGCCGCGAACAAACCTTGCCGAGACCGATGCCTTCATGCGGAACGAGAAGAAGATCCTGATCTTCTCCGATGCCGGCGGCACCGGGCGCAGCTATCACGCGAGTCTCACCGCCGAGAACCAGTCGCGCCGCAACCACTATCTGCTCGAACCCGGTTGGCGCGCTGACGCGGCCATCCAGGGTCTCGGCCGCACCCATCGCACGCACCAGGCAACCGCGCCGCTGTTCCGTCCGGTATCGACCGACTGCCGCGGCGAGCGGCGCTTCATCTCGACGATTGCCCGCCGCCTCGATAGCCTTGGTGCCTTGACGCGGGGCCAGCGTCAGACAGGCGGCCAGGGTCTGTTCGATCCGCGGGACAATCTCGAAAGCGACTATGCCAAAGAATCCCTCGAAACATGGTTCCGCCTGCTTGCCGACGGCAAGCTGCGCTCGACCACGCTTGGCGAATTTCAGACCCTGACCGGACTTGAGCTGGAGGGCGAAGGCGGCGGGTTGAAGGAGGAGCTGCCGCCCATCCAGCGCTGGCTCAATCGTATTCTCGCGCTGCGCATCGCGTTGCAGAATGCGATCTTCGATGAATATCTCGGCCTGATTGAGGCCCGGATCGAAGCGGCGCGCGAAGCCGGCACGCTCGATCTCGGCGTTGAAAGCATCAATGCCGAACGCATCACGATCCTTGATCGCACGGTCATCCGGCGCGACCAGACCAGTGGCGCAGAAACCGAGATTCTGCGCCTCGAAACGGAGGAGCGCTACAAGCCGGTCTCGCTCGACCGTGCATTGCGGATGCTCGGCGACGACTCGCGCCCGATCGTCAATCGCAAGTCCGGCAGGGCCGCGATCCGGTGCACCACCTATTCGCTCACCGATGACGATGGTGAGATCGTTCGCCGCTACGAGCTGGTTCGGCCGACCCGTTCCGAGCGGATGCGGCAGGATTTGCTTCTGGAAACGATGTGGGAAGAGACCAGCGAGGAGGAATTTTCGGCGCTGTGGCAGGCCGAGGTAGAGGAGATGCGGGACAAGACCCGCACCAGCACGCTCTATCTGGTCGCGGGCCTGCTCCTGCCGGTCTGGGATCGCTTGCCCGACGATCATGTTCAGGTTTGGCGCCTGAACACCGATGACGGCCAGTCCTTCCTCGGCCGGATCGTTCCTGCACCGCTGGTGTCGAAGCTCGCGGACGCCTTCGGGATCAACGCCGCCATCACCGTGTCAGGCGACGATACCGCAAAGCATGTGATGACCAGCGGCGAGATATCGTCCGTCGGAGCCTACCGGCTCAAGCGCAGCTTGGTCGCCGGCCAGCAGCGCCTCGAACTGCTCGATTGGCCGCACACGCGGCTTGCCGAACTCAAGGCGGCCGGCTGTTTTACCGACATCATCCAGCACAGGACGCGGATGTTCGTTCCCGTCGCGAATGCCGCTGCTGTCATCGAGCGCATCGCCGCCTGACGACCGAGGTCCTCTCTCCGCGCCCAGCGCAGGAGAGGGGAGGGGGCCTTCGGCTTTGTGGGCCTGATGAGCAGGCTCGCGTGACCGTCGAGGCGGCGCGCCAGTTCCCGATGGAGACAAAAGATGATCCAGTCCGTGAAGGTCAAGAACCTCTCGCTGTCGAAAGACAATGTCCGTAAATCGAGCCGGGAGGCCGGTATCGAAGCCCTAGCCGCCAGCATCGCAACGCAAGGCTTGTTGCAGAATCTCATCGTTACCCCGCTCAAGAAAGCGGGCCATTTCACCGTCAAGGCGGGCGGGCGCCGGCTGCGCGCACTCCAGAGCCTGATCGAACAGGGCACTTTGCCCGTCGACCATGTCGTGCCCGTCCTCGTCCTTACCGACGACGACAACTCGGTCGAGGCGAGCCTCACTGAGAATTTTCAGCGCGTTCCGATGAACCCGGCGGATGAAAGCACCGCGTTTAACTTCCTCATCCAGAAGGGGATGACCGCCGAGGACGTTGCCAAGCGACAGGGCGTCACCACCCGCTTCGTCGAGCAGCGGGTGCGGCTTGCCGAGCTTGCACCGAGCGTGTTCCAGGCTCTCGCCGCCGGCGAAATCACCCTGGGTGTCGCCCAGGCCTATGCCGTGACGAGCGACATCGATCGTCAGGCTCGCGTCTTCGCACAGATGAGCACCTCCTATTATGGCGATCAGCCCGACAACATCCGGCGTGCGATCCTCAACGGCACGATCAAGGCGAACGATGCCAAGGCACGGTTCATCGGTCGCGATGCCTATGTCGCCGCAGGCGGCCGCATCGAGGGTGATCTCTTTGCCGCCGAGGGGGACGAGAACTGGATCGACGTCGATCTTCTCGAAGATCTTGCCGGCAAAAAGCTGGAGGCGGCTGCAGCCGAACTCGCGCAGGCCGAGGGCCTTGCCTTCGTGACGCCGATCGCGGCCACCCACGTTCCCTACGATCTCGAGCGTCAGCTTCATGAGTTTCACGCGCCCGCGCGGCCGCTCAGCGAAGCGGAAAGTGCGCGTGTAGAAGCGCTTTCGGCCGAAAATGACCAACTCGTCGAGCAGCTTGAAGGCGAACTGACCGATGGGACGCCGGAGGCCGAGGTGGCGAACGATCGCCTCGACGAAATCGAACGGGAGCTTGAAGGCATTGAGGATTCCCGTCGCGAGATCGATCCGGCGGTCCGGGCGCAGATCGGGACGTTTGTCTATATCGGTGGCGATGGCGAAGCCCGCGTTCACACCCGCATGTTCAGTGAGAAGCCGGTTGTCGATCCGAATGCTCCGCCCAAGGTGATGGGCGGTGCCAATGGTGACGACGGCGCCGACGACATCGATCATGGACCCAAACTCAGCGCTACGCTGATTGACGAGCTGGCGACCCAGCGCCGGCAGATTCTCGTCGCTCACATCGCCAGTGATCCGGCGTTGGCGCTGGATCTCACCATCTTCCTGATGGCGCAGAATGTCGTCTTCGAGCAGAACTACGTTCGCAATCACTCGACGCTCAAGTCGAGCGGCGCGCAATTCCCGATCTTCGGCTTCCGCGACGAAGGGTCGATGGCGTCGCAGACCATCGAGGATCAACGCCAGCGTCTCGATACGAGCTGGGCCGGTCACAAGACCATGACCGAGCGGTTCGACGCCTTTCGTGCGCTCGACGACGAGGCACGCGGCAGTTGGGTGGCCTTTTCGATCGCGCGCACGCTGGAGCCGAGCCTGAATGTTGCCGAAGGCGGACGGTCCAACGGGTTCCATGACCATCTTGGTCGCGCGCTCGACATTCAGGTCGAGCATTGGTGGCGCCCCACGGCCGAAAACTTCTTCGGCCGCGTCAAAAAGGATGTCATGCTCGACGCGCTTGAGGACATCGGCGGGCCGATCCTGCGCGGCCGCTACAAGGACGCCAAGAAGGGCGACCTTGCCGCAACCTGCTCATCGCTTTGCAACGGGCAGGGCATCGTCGAGGCCGAGGTCCGCGAAAAGGCGGCGGCCTGGCTGCCGGATGCGATGCGCTTCGATGCCATCGAAAAGCCCGAGACCATCGCGCTGCGCTCGACCTTCATCGACGAGGGCGATGACGTCGATCCCGGCGATGATGGTGATGATGAGTCGGACCCCGATGACGCGACGCACGACAGTCAGGAGGATTTGAGCGAGGCGGCCTGACGCCTGTTTGCACGGTTCGAGGCGACTGGGGGCGGCACTCTTCGCGGAGTGTCGCCCCTTCTTTTGTGCCCCGACGGCGGCCTCTCAGAGGGGAGGGCGCTGCTCCGGGCTCGCCTCTATCAGACCAGGAGAACTTGCCGTGGCAAAGACCACCGATAAACCATCGCCCGCCGACACCATCACAAACGCAATCATCGACAAACTCGAATCCGGCGTGCGCCCATGGGTGAAGCCATGGCGACCTGGCCTTGGCGGCCGTCCCCTTCGCGCGACCGGCGACCCGTATAAGGGCATCAATTGCTTCTGGCTGTGGCTCTGCGCCGAAAGCGCCGGCTACCATTCGCGGACCTGGATGACGTATAAACAGTCACAGGCGTTGGGCGGCCAGGTCCGCCAAGGCGAGCGGTCGCAAATCGCCATTTTCTACAAATGCTACAGCAAGACCGTGGAGTCGCCCGTCACCGGCGATGCCACAGACGAAATGCGCCGCGTGCTGCGATCCTATGCCGTCTTCAATGCCGACCAGATTGAGGGGCTGCCGGAGAAGTTTTATCCATGCCCCGTCAGCGTCGTCGCCCCCGACGACGAGCTACCGGATCGCGCGCAGCGCTTCCTCGATGCCCTTCCGGCGAGGGTTCACCAGCGCGGCGATCGCGCCTTCTACGACCGCGTTGCCGACAGCATCACGATGCCGCCCGTCGCGTTGTTTTCCACCCGCGCGTATTTCGCTTCGACGTTGGCACATGAGGTATGTAACATCGCAAGTGTCCTCGTTTCGAGGGCCGTCGATGGCCTTTGCGCCCTGCTGTTGCCGCAAAATCGCAGGGCCAGCCTTGCGATTTCAGGACGGGAGTCCTGATCATGCGCAGCAC